>DASZPA010000423.1:0-5075 GCA_035550555.1 Fimbriimonas sp. | reverse complement strand
CTCCACCCACTGCTCCTTGGCCCATCTTAGAGCCTGACCAGAACATACAAGGCGCGCTTCGATTCGACTGCCGGCCATGCTATAGTCCCCGGCACGCCGGGGCTGCAAGACGCGGACTCCCAAGAAAGAATCACTCCTGTTTCAGGCTGTCTCTTGTGAAAGATCCTACGACCCGCGCTGCCGGCTCCACTCCTGAATCCAGGCGATTAGAAGGTCGGGCCAGGTGGAAAGGCCCGGCTCCTTAGTTCGAAGCCCATAGCCGTGTCCCCCCTTGGCCCAGACGTGCAGCTCCGCAGGCACACCTACTTTTCGACATGCCAACGCATAGGCGAAAGCGTTCTCGACCTGAATCGGGTCGTCTTCCGTCTGAGCGATAAACACTGAGGGGGTGTCCTTGGTGACGGTGATCTCTGGATTCAGTTCCGTTTTGCGGTCGATCTCGAGGTACGCCGGGTAGATCAGCACCGTGAAATTGGGATGCGGGCTGAGCTGGTCGGCTTCGTCCACCGAGTTATAAGTCGCCTCGTAAGTGTTCGAAGTCACAGCCGCGAGGTGGCCGCCGGCGGAGAAGCCGAGAATTCCGATCTTGGTGGGATCGATGTGATACTTGCCCGAGTTGTATCGAAGCAGCCGAATCGCGCGTTGGGCGTCCTGCAACGGCGCCTTGTGAAGAGGCTTATCCGAGTCTCGGTTTGGCAGTCGATACTTCAAAACCGCGGCATTGATCCCCACTTTGTTCAGCCGCTTGGCGATCTCCCAACCTTCGTGCTCCATCGCCTCGATGTAGTAGCCGCCTCCAGGACAGATCAGTACCGTCGGAGCGGTTTCCTTGACAGTTTTGCTGGTGAAGATCTCCAGCGTTGGATGAGACACGTTGCTGACAACCCGGAAGTGGCCGTTCTCGTCGGTCCGCCAAGCCTCTTGATCCGACCGTGTCCACCCATCAGGCGGCGCCGATGGCCAGACGTCGAGCATCGGGTCGTTCGGAGCGCCTTGAGTCTGAGTCATGAGAATCGCCAGCGGAAGCAAAAGGGACAGCATCGTCGATCAGCATCTTACCGTTCAAGCTCACGCGAGTCGTTCCCATAGAGCAGACGGTCGTGTGCACACGAAGCGCTTATGCAAGGTGGGCAACATTGACGGTCTGCCCACTCTCCAGCGACTCGACGATTGCCCGCATCGTCATCACCGTATCCAAGCCTTCTTCAAGATCCGGCGAATTTGGCTTCCCATCGAGAAGGCATGACGCGAAGTAATCCACGTAGTTGCAGAACTCGCCATAGTGCATGCCCTTCAGCTCGTGCCGGTAATAGTAACCAGCCATCGAGTGTTCGAAGTCCTCCTCAACTTCTATGCCGGCATCGCTCGTCGTTGTGAATCGTAGGTCAGGATACCGGGCAAGGGACGAACCCTTGGACCCCATCAGGAAACACTCGATGAGGGAACGGGCCCGGTTCAGCTCGTGCAACCCGTAGTTGCCGAAGACCCGGCCGATGCGCCCGTTCTCAGCAACAAGGTTGACGGTAATGGCGTCTGGGGTTGGAATGCCGAACTCCGTCCCCACCGAAGTGGTGGTTCCAAAAGCGTGGACCGCTTGGATTGGGCCCAGGTACCAGCGGACAAGGTCTACCGGATGGGAAAGGCCCAGGTAGGCCCAATGCGTCTCGCGGATCGTCCACGGCGACTTTCGGTAGTACCAGTCCATGCGGTGGTTGTAATGAGCGTCGACCACCTCAACTTCCCCGTAAGCTCCGGACGCAAAGAGCTCGCGTTGCCGCTGAAAAGACTCGCCGAAGCGCGTCGACTGTCCGACCATCAGGCGACATCCGGTCTCTTCCGAAGCCCTGCGCAAACGTTCGGCTTCGGATGGGTCGTTGATCAGAGGCTTGGTGCAGAGGACATGCTTGCCGGCGCGAAAGGCACGCTCGATTTGGTCGGCATGCAGAGGATCCGGCGTATAGATCGCCACGATCGAGATGTCGGGGCGAGCGAGCATGGCTTCATAGTCATCGGTGACGAACAAGCCCGGCGCGGCCGCAAGCGCGGCTTCCCGCTTCTCCTTCTTCAGATCGCAGCCTGCAATAGCCCGGCAAAGGCCCGAGGCGCGGAGCGCCACAAGGAGAGTATGTCCTTCGTGCAGTCCGAGAATTCCTACGCCGAGCCGCTCTTCGACCGGTATTTCACCGTAAGAACGGCGACGGCTCACCGTAGGATTTCCGGTCGGGAGGTAGTCGGGATGCCAGGTCACTTCGAATTCTTACCAGCTTGTGATGTGGCTGAGAGCGATGACTCGTCTTCGCAGATGTGTTCAACTCTTCAGCACGGGCCGCCAAGTGACCGCTCGATCCGTGAAGCTCAGCCCAGTCCTTCGACTTTCGGTAAAAGACGGGCAGCGAAAGATCTGTCCTTCGACCACCGATCCGTGTGGGCCGCTCTCATTTCCGCGGATGCGCCTGCTCGTACCTTCTTCGGACCTCTTGGAGGTCAAGCTGCGTGTAGATCTGCGTTGTGGCAATCGACTCATGGCCCAACAGCTCCTGCACCACCCGCAGGTCTGCGCCTCCTTTCAGCAAGTGGACGGCGTACGAGTGACGGAGGGTGTGGGGGCTGACACCGTCTGCAAGACCCGCCCGGATCCTGTGCTTTTCCAGGATGTCGTAAGCAGTCTGACGGAGGAGGGTCTTGCCGTGGTCGGACACGATCACCTTGGCAGTGGCGCCCGCGACCAGCAGAGGCCGCGCACTTTGCAGGTACTTCCGAAGCCATCCAAGCGTCCCTTCCGGTAGCGGCACCTTTCTCGTCTTGCCCCGCTTGCCGGTGACGATCAGGGTCTCCTCTTCCATGCTCAAGCCCGAGAACTCGAGCTCCACCGCTTCGCTGACCCTCAGTCCGGCACCATAGATGAGCTCCATGAGTGTTCGATCCCGGATGCCGGAAGCCCTCGAGAGGTCTGGACTGGCGAGCAGCGCCTCCATCTGTTCGAGAGTGAGAGCCTTTGGCAATAGCTTCTTCTTCTTGAAGCCTCCTGTCGATGGGAGGTCAGTCTTGAGCTCGACGCCGTTGCGTTTGAGGAACTTGAGGAAGGTTCGCAAGCCACTCAATCGCCGCTGGGCCGTTGTCTGTGCGAGCGGTGGTCCCAAGGTCGCCTCATACCGCAGGAGGTGGGTCATCTCCAAGTCCTGCCAACTTCGAACGCCCCAGCTATCAAACAGCTTGCAGGCGCCGCGCAGGTCCCCCTCGTAGGCGGAGACCGTATGGGTGCTCGCAACACGCTCGACCTTGAGATGGTCCAGAAACCACTCGACGCTCTCGAGAAGCTGACTCACGGCTTGCGTTTCCAGACCCACACGATAGGCGAGGCGTAGAGGAGGTCTTCGGGAAGGTCGTACGGGTGAGATCCGCCCACGGGAATCGAACCGTAGATGCTTTCCAAGGTGTACTGCTTGGGTAGCTGGTCCCTAAATGCAGTCGAGACGTCGACGGGCGCCTGGATCTCCTGAGGCCAACCCTTGGTACCCGCCAGCCTCAGAACTGGGAACGCTTGAAAAGAGCTGAAGGTGATCGAGGAGGGCTTCACGTCGGAGAGCAGCGCGGTGCTCCACTCCGGCAAGCCCCCATTGTCCTCCACACTCACCTTTGGAGTAGAAGACCGCATCTGCTGCCGCTTGATATCGATGGCGATCGAGTTCGGATCGCAGGCATCGGGATAGATCGGCGGATTCCAAAACCAGGGCCCGGCGACGAATCCAACGTCGCCGCTTTGGCTTTTCAGCGCCTTGGCCGCTGTATCCCTCGGATCCTCCGACATCATCCTCGTCGTAAAGGCAAGCGCCGTCGAGAGGCCCCCAAAGGGGAATCCGCCAGCGCCAAGGATGCCCAAACCGACCAGACCTCGGTTCCATCCGCCGCGCCGATGAGCGCACACCATCCCGTAGCCAAACCCGCAAGCGAGAACCGGATAGAGCGGAAGCGTGTACCGAATGAACTTCACTTCGGCCCTTCCGATGAGGATGTAGTAAGGGATAAAGAACGCCAGCAGGACCCACACCCACTTGTGCTTCTTATAGGCTGCCCAAGCCAACCCGCCGACTCCCAGCGCGACCAAGAGCGGGCCCACACCATAGAACAGGCTGACCAGGTTGTAGGCAAATCCATTGCCGGTGCCCACGAACGTTAGGCCGTGCCCGGTCGACGTGTGCTGCATCTCGAACGACACGTCTGTTTTGAACTTCTGAAATTCAACGAGCGCCCCCGGAGTGGTGATGAAGAAGACCACGAACGCCGCCACGACCCCGATCGCCAGGGCTTGTGCCCAGCCCTTTCTTCGAGCTATCAGCAAAGCCACGAAGAGGCTGATCAATGCGAGGATGCCCGTGTACTTGGTGCCGGCACTCAGGCCGGCATACACTCCGCACCAGAGGGCGTCTCTCCAGATCGGCCGCGTTTCTTGGTCGGTTGGCTCCGCCAGCTTGGCCGCGAAATAAAGGCTGACCGTTAAAAAGAACGTGGCCATCACGTCCACGGTTTGAAAGCGGGAATGCATGACGTGCGCCGGTGCGATCGCCATAAACAGTCCCGCGATGCCTCCCGCGGCGTCTCCGAAGAAGCGGCGTGCGAGGAGACAGACCATGAGGGCAGTAGCGGCGCCGGCAAGTGCGCTCAAGATCCGGCCGGCGAGGTCGCAGCGGGAGACCCAGTCCCAATCGGTCTTGCTTGGGTCGTTCCAGGACCAGCCGTCTCCCTTCACCTTTGGCGGCCCCGTGTATGCCGAGGTGAAGTCGCTGGCGACCCGCAGCATGGTCAGGTAGAGAGTGCCGTAGTTGTAGAAGTGGGGGACGAACTGGCCCTCGATCGGTACGATCTGCCGGCTGTATCCAAAGATCACCGGCTCGTCGGGGTGGTAGCTCGCGTTGTGCAGGTCGTTCTTGAGGCCCCAGCCAATGCCGAACAGGCGAAACACGAGAGCCAACAGGAACACGCCCAGTGCAATCGCCGCTCCACGAGATATCGCCGGCTTACGCTTTCCCGCTTCCTCCTGCACGCGAATAATGTACCGTCGGACTTGAGCGAATTTC
>DASZPA010000422.1:0-2736 GCA_035550555.1 Fimbriimonas sp. | reverse complement strand
CCCACGTCTCGGAGTCCGTGTAGACCTGGATCAGATCCACCGGCTCCTTCATGTGGAGCGCAGCCACCAAAGGCAGCGACAAGTCGGTGCCTCCGCTAAGCGTTGCCAGCGTGGCCACGACGTCGTCGAGCCTTCTTCCCTTCACGTCGAGGTCCTGGTACCCCTTGAGGAACCCCAAGTATCCCTTCGAAGAGAAGGCGATGGTGTGGCACTTTGGCTCCGACTTGGTCGCAGCCAACGCCATGCACGCGGCAGCCTGGTGCGTCCTCAGTTGCGGGACTCCCGACACCGAGGTGTGCATGGATCCCGAAACGTCGATTGCCACAAGCGTCCGAAGCCCGAGCGCCGGAGCGAACTCCATCGCCAAGGTCACGGCCTCGCTAAGTGCGTACTTGACCATCCCGGACGGCGTCCACGTAAGGCTTCCCTTCAGGCCCCGGCCGGCTCGGTACACCGACAGAGCGACCAGCAGCGCCAACGGGTGGACCCTCGCCTTCCGCAGCCTGTCCTTATCGGCCAACGCGTTCACGACCTTCGTCTCGGCGTCCGAGCCAGGCGCAATCAGCCCGACGGCGGTCATCTTTCCGAGGTTCCTGACCATTGCAGTGAGCGGCATCGCCTGGAGCAACGCCTCCCAAACCTCCGGAGAGTTGAGCAGCTCGGTCGGAACGGCCTCCCTCGGGATCTTGTACTCCAAGATCGTCTGAGAAGCCTCCTTCGCGTCCATACCCTTCAGCGACTCGGCCGCGTCGATCAACGGGTGCCCGCAAGCCCCGCCCTTCAACAGGTGCGCGAACACCTTGTTGTCAGGCGACTTCGGGTGCGCCAGTCTCAACAGGTCCTTTAGAGCCCACCCGTTTCTCTGGGCGTACTTGATAGCCAGAGCGTCCTCGGACTTGCTCAAGAACCAGGAAGCGACGCCCCTTTTGAGGGTCCTTCCCCAGCCCTTTCCGAGCCCCTCGACCTCAGCCGCGAAGTTCAGGATGTGCGTTCCGGTCCGGCAGACCTCGGGAACCGCGCCGGCGACCGCCCGTCTGGACGCTTCGTCGCCATGCTTGGAAACCAGAGCCAGCGTAAAGATGGCTGGATCGTTGGAGACCGCTCTTCCCGCTCTCGAGATCTCGACGGCCCTCTTCACGACCTCGACGCCGTCCTTCCGGATGCATCTTACGATCGCTTCCACGTTCATCTTGGCCAACTGGTGCTCGCCGAAGTAGTAGTTTCCACCCGTCGATCCGAGGATCAGGAACCGGTCGAGCTGGTCCATGTCGGAGACCTGGTAGGTGTATCCGCCGGCAGCGTTCGGCGCCTGTCTCGAGTTGAGGGGCTGAGACTGAGGAACGTTCTGGGGTGACAAGATCTTTGAGTACATAGTTCTTCACATAGCTTTTGAAAGAGGAGGCAGAGTGAGGCAGGGGAATAGGCCAGCCCCGATTGGATCAGAGCCGCGGCATCGACTGAGGGATTTAGCGCGCGAACAAAAACGAGCTGGATGAGGGCCTTACCAAACCTGGCATGACGTGGCTGGAATTGAACCAGCTAGCACCTCGAGTGGTGTCGATAACCCAGGCACAACGGCTCGCGCGAAAATCTTTTGGTTAATGCGCTACGACAAAGTCGGGGCGGCTGTTATTCAACTGTTGATCATCTCCACCATCCGATTTGTTTTGTCAGGGCGCGAACGATTGCGTTGCGATGGGTCTTCGCCTCTGGAAGAGGCGTTCGTTGGCTTCGAACCAACTCGCACTTTCGTGCTTACCTGGTAACCCAACACATCCGGCTCGCGCGGAAGTCTTTCTGGTTAGTGCGCTACGACCATTTCGGGGCGGCGCCTTTTCAATTTTGTGTCATCTCCACCATCCGATCTGAGAGCGTCAAGGGCGCGAACGAGTTGTCTGGCTGGATCTAGGAACTCTACCACTGAGCTACGTCCCGTATGACCAGAACGGCTGGATTCGAACCAGCGACCACCCGCTTAGTAGGCGATAACCCAACACATCCGGCTCGCACCAAAAGTGTTTCCTAACACGAACGAGTCTGTTGGAACTGGGTGCTTTTTCGTGTTTAAAGAACGATAACCCAACCCCATCCGGCTCGTGCAAGGAGAGTGAATGTACCGTCGTGGCAAGGCGGCGGTATAGGTGCCTGAGGCCAAAGACCTAATGTAGCCGCGACCTGGTTTGTGGTCGCGCAGAGCGTTGCGATCAGCCTCGGCTTCAATCAGGCCGCCACGTCATCGAGAGGTTTACGCGACCACAAACCAGGTCGCGGCTACATTTGCGATTACAACACAATCACGGACCGAATCACGTCGCCGGTTTCCATCTGATGGAAAGCGTCCTCGACTTCTTCGAGCTGGATCGTTCGCGTGACCATTCCGTCCAAGTCGAGCTTGCCTTGCAGATAGAGCTGGGCGAGTAGTGGAAAGTCGTGAGATGGGAGGGCGTCGCCGCAGTGGCAGACTCGAAGCTGAGCCTTGTTCCAGTACACGCCGGTCGCCATGTCTCCCAGGTTCAGATTTACCGAATCCGAAGCCGCCGGGAAACCGATAGTGGTGGCTGTGCCTCCGTACGAGAGCATTTTGACGGCCTGCTCCGTGCACATGGGGATGCCGGTCGCCTCAAAGGCGAACTCCACGCCGCCGTCCCAGCCGTCATCGGTGAGTTGGCGAACCTGTGCGACGGGGTCGCCATCCTTCGCATTCACGGTGTGCGTCGCGCCGAACTTCTTGGCCCA
>DASZPA010000421.1:0-16132 GCA_035550555.1 Fimbriimonas sp. | reverse complement strand
GCTGAACTGGACGCCGACATCCGCTACCTGGACGGCTCACCGTTCGATATATGCGAGCTTGCCGAGCCCGTGCCGATTGCCAAACCGTGGGTCATCTTTCCCAAGGGATGTGGGCTAAGCCTTCCGTGATGCGGAAGCCTTGGCAAAACTGCGCTGCATATTTAAGAAGTCCGTCTTCCAAACCGATGATTTTCCTACGAGTGCGCCGGCATTTCGGCATTGGCTGAGAGAGTTCCGGAGCGACCTCCGCCGAGGCTCGCAGGCTTGCGAGGCTCGAATAGGAAACCGGTTGAAATCACATCGCGGAAGGGAAAACGAATGCGACGAGAGCGTCCTTTATCGCCTGTCGGTGGCCCTAAGGCAGGCTGCGGACGTGCAGGGCGTGTTGGACTCAGTTCGCGGCGTGTTTGAGAACACTCCCTACCGAAACTACACGATCTCCTTTGACAGCCCGAAAGCCCGTGGTCCTCGGAAGGCGAAAAAGAGGCGTAGAACCGAGGCGTGCAGCGTCATCGCTTGCCCGATCCTCTCGGCATCCAGGGAGATCGGCAGCATTTCGGCGCGAACCTGCGATCCCGACGACCGGTTCAGCGAGAAGCACCTCGACGAGCTTTCGGCGATCGGCTTCATGATCGGCGCAACGCTTGAGAACCTTCGCCTGCAGTGCGAGCGCAGGCAAGGATTGGAGAAGCAGCGTCGGATGATGGAGCTTGCCGCAGCCATCAACACCACCATGGACCTCAGCCATGTGCTGCGGCTCGTGCGAGACACGGTGGTCGAAGAGGGCGGATTCGACCGCGCCGGCGTGTTCCTCTATGACGAGGCCACCCGAATGATGCGGGGAACGTGGGGCACGGATCGCTTCGGAAACGCGGAAGACATTCACGAGCAATGTCATCCGGTTGGAGACGGGGATGGGCTGTTCAAAAACGCCGAGACCGGAGAGGAGCTACCGGAATTCGTCCGCATCGAAGACTATCACGACTACTTTGACGCGCCGGAGGATCATCCGATGGCAGGCGTTCGGTCGCACGGCATGGTGCATCTGCGGGCGAACAACCAAGTCGTCGGCTCAATCGGCGTCGACAATCTGCTGACCGGACGTCCCATCACCGATGAAGACTTGAAGAACCTGTTGCCTTTCGCGCATCAGGCGGCCGCCGCGATCTACAAGGCGAGACTTCTGGCAAAGGCCGAACGGATGGCCCATCAGCAGCGGCGTCTCATCGAGCTCACGACGACCATCAGCGGCACCCTGGATCTCAGGGAAATCCTTCTTCTGGTGCGCGACGCCGTTGTGGAAGGGGGAGGATTTGATCGCGCGGGGCTCTTCCTTTTCGATAAGGAGAGGGGCGTGATGCGGGGCACCTGGGGCACAGACCGCGAAGGCAATCTCGAAGATATTCACGACGACGAGTTTCCGGTCTCGGAAGAAGTAGAGGATTTCTGGGGCGTCGGGAAGCAATACAACGACAAGGGTTACGTGCGTGTGGACGAGTTCACGGATGTCGAGAGCGATCCCAACGACGAATCGATGGAGGGCGTCCATTCGCACGCGGTGGTCCACCTTCGAGCTCACGGGGAGACGGTCGGATTCATTGGAGTCGACAACCTCATCACCCAGCGAGTCATCACCGACGCGGACGTCGAGCAGCTTCTGCCCTTTGCCCATCAGGCGGCGGCGGCCATCTACAAAGCCACGCTGCTCGGCGAGCGAAAAAAGATCGTCGACCAGCAGCGGAGACTCATGGAAGTCTCTTCCGCCATCTGCGCGAACCAGGACCTCGGCGACATTTTCAGGATGGTCCGGGATGCAGTCCTGGAATCCGGCGTGGTGGATCGCGTCGCAGTTTGGACTGTGAATGGCGACAGGGCCGAAGGCACATTCGGTACGGACGTCAATGGAAAGCCGAGAGACGAGCACGGCCGGAGCTTCAAGATGGACCCAACTATGGAGGCTGCCAGAAGGACCTCGGCAGGCAACACCTGGGTTCAAATCGACTACATTGAAGCCAAGGTTTGGCACGACGGCGTTTATCGGGAGAGAATTCCCCACGCCGTCATAGCCGTTCAAGCAGCCGGAAAGCTGGTCGGCCTTTTGACGGTCGACAACCTCCTGACCAGGCGTGCCATTAGCCGCCAAGACCTGGATCTCCTGCTCCCCTTCACCGAACAGGCGGCGATAGCCATTCAGAAGGGAGCGCTGCTACGGGAGCAGCAGTCGACGCTGCTTCGGCAGCAGCGGCTCATGCAGATGGCTGCGGCGGTGAGCGAGCAGCAAAGCCTCGACCCAATCTTCCGTTTGGTTTCGGAAGCGATGCTCGAGACGGGGTGGGTGGACCGGGTCAGCATTTGGCTGGTCCGGGACGGTCACCTTTGCGGAACGGTGGCTACCGACCTGGACCGGCAGTTCTACGACATCGCGCAACACATACGAACCGTGGACAGCTGCTCGACGGCCACTCAAGAAATCGTGAGAGGCTGCAAGTCCTATTTGACGGGAAGAATCGTTGAGGCGGACGAAAACGGCATCGACGCGGAGGTTCCTCACGCGATCATGGCCCTCAGAGCAGGCGGGGAACTTCAGGGCATCATTTCCGTCGACACGCTCGGAACCCGGCGACCCATCACCAACGAGGAGGTGGAGCTGGTCATTCCCTTTGCCGATCAGGTGGCGGTCGCCATTCTCAACGCCAAGCTCCTCAAGGCTGCCGAAGAAGAGCTGGAGCGGAGGCGACTCGTGGAAGAGGAGCTGCGGCAGCAAGCCGACGAGCTGACTCAAGCACGCGACGAAGCATTGGAAGCCACTCGAGTAAAGAGCCAATTCCTCGCCAACATGAGCCACGAAATCCGAACGCCGATGAACGGCGTGATCGGCATGACGTCGCTTCTCCTCGAGACTCCTCTCTCCGCGACGCAGCTTGAATACATGAAGACGGTTCAAAACAGTGCCGAAGCATTAATGACGGTCATTAACGACGTGCTGGATTTCTCTAAGATTGAGGCTGGAAAGATGCTCATTGAGGAAGTTGAATTCGATCTAAGAACGTGCTTGGAAGAGGTCACCGAGATCATGGCAACCCGGATCGGCGACAAGCGCCTCGAGATCAACTGCTGCGTGCCGCCCAATTTTCCGGAGCTCTTGGTTGGAGACGCCGGGCGCCTGCGCCAGATTCTGATGAATCTGGTCGGCAACGCGGTCAAGTTCACCGAGAGTGGCGAGGTTGTCGCCGAGGCCAAAGTGGTCAAGCAGGCAAAGGGAACCGCGCTGATTCGGATCGAAGTGCAAGACACCGGCATCGGAATCGCGCGTGACCGCCAGGACAGCATCTTTGAGAGCTTCACTCAGGCCGATGGATCCATGAGCCGCCGCTATGGCGGAACGGGCCTTGGATTGACCCTTACCAAGCAGCTTGCCGAGCTAATGGGGGGTAAGACCGGGATGGAGAGCGTGGAGGGGCGCGGCTCTAACTTGTGGATAGAGGTCCGGCTCCGCTTTCCCGCTACACCTGCCGAGGTGAGCCCATGGAAAGGTGCGATAACCGGAAGATCGGCATTGATCGTCGACCGGAATGCCACGACGCGACGGACGCTGGCACAGCCTTTGGCCTTTCGAGGCTGCGCCGTGGTGGAGGCTAGCACCCTGGAAGAGGCGCTTGCCGCCTTGAACAGTCCCGGGGCTACTTGCTTCGACTTCATCTTTGTGGATGCCGAAATGCTCGACGAGTCGGGAAATCCGGTTCCTCACGAGATTAGAAAAGCCGTGGGAGAGGAAATTCCCATCGTGCTGCTGGCGCCGCTATGCTCGAGTTCTGCCTTGTCGATTCCCAGCACGGACTTCTCGGCCGTTTTGACAAAGCCCGTGCGCTCGGGTCAGCTCTCCTCCGTGGTCTCCGATCTCTTTGCTCAGCCGGTTCTGACGCAAGCCGAGCACCACGACCACCACCCGATCGATCACGAGCCGCTGGGGCTTCACATCCTGTTCGCGGAGGACAACGAGGTCAACACCCTCATTCTCGAGCGCTACCTCTCAGGTTTGGGATGCGACTACGTCGCTGTTGAGAACGGCGTTCAGGCTCTGGAGGAGTTCGCCAAGTCGACCTTCGACGTGGTGCTGATGGACGTGCAGATGCCCGTCATGGACGGCTTGGAAACGGCCATCCGGATTCGCGAGTGTGAGCTGGGGACCGGCCGGCGGGTGCCGATCTTGGCTCTTACGGCTCACGCCCAGCAGGGCGACCGGGAACGCTGCCTCGAGGCTGGGATGGACGACTATCTTTCCAAGCCCATTGCACGCCGCGACCTGGAAGCAAAGCTTCGGTTCTGGCTGGAGGCCAAAGATCGAGCCGCTTCTTCGGCCGACGGGCTGGACTCTGCGGCCTAGGCAGGGCCACAATTCTCAAAAAGGGCAAGGACGGCAAACACATGGCCATGCCCCGTGCGTAGTCATTCCGGAGATCTCTGTTGCTCCCTGCCCAGAATGCCTATGCCGCCTCGAGAGTCGTCCGCCGCCGAATACCACTACCATAAGATTCTAGCTAACGTAATCGAGGAGGTTCTTCGGCGAAAGTCTGGCCGTGTGACGGTGCCCGAGCTCGCCTCGACCGCGGGCTTTTCCCGCTACCATCTGGCGCGGCTGTTCCACTACATGGCCGACGAGACTTTGGAGCAATTCCTGAGAAGGATTCGGCTGGAGCGGGCGGCTTACATGCTGCTGCACACCAATCAGAGGATCTTTCAGATAGCGATGGACAGCGGCTATCAGAGCCCGGAAGCGTTCTCACGAGCGTTTCGCAAGAGTTATGGCTGCCTTCCGACCAAAGCGCGCGGAACGCTCACGACCTGGGAACTTCCGGCGAGCTCCGATTTGCACTGGAATGCGGACTGGGTCTTGGACCAGGCTCCCAGGGATTTCGACGACCAGATCGTACAGATGCCCCTCCGCTATGCGGTCGTCGTGCGAGCCATCGGCGATTATGCAAACCTGGCCGATTCATGGAGCACTCTTCAATTTAAGCTCGCGGCCCGGATCCCCGTGAATGCGACGTTCATTACGATCTATCGCGACAACCTGTTTACCCATCCCGTCTGCCGCACTCTTCGAGCTGACCTGGGGTGGCTCTGCGGGCGCGAGGATGCTGGACCGGCCGGTATGAGGAAAACGGTAATTCCGGCTGGATCGTACGCGGCGACGCGGTTTGTCGAGAGAAGTGAGCGTACCGACGCGTGGAGCCACATGTGGGGCCGGTACCGGTCCGCAGGAAACGAGACCCTGTGCTATGACGAGTACAACCGTTGGCCCCTTCCGTTTGACGAGGTAAAGACCAGGCTGCTCGTCAGCCTGACTCGGAACCCACCTTCAAAGAGTTAGGGCACGCTAACTGAAGATGCGAGTGCCTTATTAGCTCTCATCTTCCTCGTTCTTGAATCCTGTGCAACCCTGATTTGACTCTTCCCTTATTTCGTAAAGTCGTCCGGGTTCTCGCATCCCTGAATCAGCAGTAGGTTGGAGTAAGGCCATGTTTTGCCGACCGTAGCTGCAATAATGACTTGCCTGCAACCGATACGACGGCGAGAGAGTTTTTTTAATCACCTCCATTCATGTCGAAATGAATCAACCTTGACGGGCAGGATCATCTTGCTAGACATTTGATTGGGAATGGGAGGCTGCAAAGCCTAGTGGTAGAAGCCTTACATGGTCCTACTTGCGTCTGTCCTGACAGTACGTTCACAGGCGCCTATGTCGCCCTTGAGCGGCGGGCGGGCCATTCGGTCCATCCTGGCTCCAAAAGCCAGAAGAGCTACAATGGCTCCTTTGGCTATCGTGTCCTCTTTGAACCTGAGATCTTCTGCAGTTGACACAAGATGTCACGCAAGGACGCCAAGTTAAGCTGAGACTGTGGCCTCATGCGATGCCCGCTGACGATCTTCGTCCTTCTGACGTGCCTTCTGACCTGCCGACCAAGCCCGTTGCCGCGCCACGGCACTCTAGCCCTCACCTTGCGGGCGGCGCCCGCCGATCTCCTTGCGAAGCTGAAGCTCGGTCCCCAAGAAGCGATACAGGTTACGACAGCGGCCAATGGATTGGAGAAAGACGATCTCATTGTCAGGGTAGACGGAAAGCGGTTCAAATCTTTCGCGGAGTACGGCGAGCTCTTGCGATGCGAAACGCTAAAAGATAGAGCGGAACTAACGATCCTAAGAAATGGCAAATCCTTCGTAGTGGTCTTGAAGGTCCAGCCGCGAGTATCCGACAGCACTCCCACTTACGACTCCCAATACGAGGAAGTGCTGAGCAATGGCCATCGCATTAGGATGATTCTCACAAGGCCAAAGTCCCCAGGAAGACATCCGGTCTTCTTCTACATTCAGGGAATCAACCTTGGCTCCATCGATTTTCCTTTGTCGGCAACCAACTATGTGGCCTCCTTACTAAGGGGATTTGCGAACGACTACGTGACTGTTCGCGTGGAGAAGACCGGAGTGGGAGACAGTGAGGGTGGCCCGGCAAGATTGGTTGGCTTCAATGAAGAGGCCGACATTTATCGCCAAGCACTTAAGGCTTTGCCGACCTATGACTTCGTCGACCCGCAAAACATCTATATATTCGGGCATAGCATGGGCGGCTGCCATGCTCCTCTGGTCTGCACCGAGACGCCCGTAAAGGGCATCGTCTCGTATGGCACGGTGGCCAACAGCTGGCTAGAGTGGGAGGTGAGAAGCCCAAGGATTCAAGAGCCTCTCGCCGGCAAGTCCAGTGCGGAAGTCGACCAAGAGATCCGCAAGCTCGCATCGTTTTATCACTACCTTTACAACGAGAAACGCTCGATGCAGTGGATCAAACGGAATCATCCCGAGCTGAGAGCCATGGCGCAAGAGGCGTCGCCGGACAACGTGATGCTGGGGGACCGGTCGATTCGCTACATGCAAGAGGTGAACGACCACAACTTTTGCGAGGCTTGGGCCAAGCAGAAGGCAGCCCATGTCCTCGCCTTGTTCGGTGAAAACGATTGGATCTCGCTAATGGAAGATCAAACACAGGTGGCCGATTCCGTGAACAAGGCTCGCCCCGGGGTTGCTGTGTTCAAGGTAGTTCCAGCAAGCGACCATCTATTCAATAAGTGCAAGTCCATGCAGGACAGCTATGACAGATTCGGGAAACCTGGAACCGAGTTCAATCCTGCGATCGCCACGACGGTCAAGGAGTGGATTGCGTCGCTGGGATCTTAGGCGCGTTTAAGTCTTCTTCCGCTTCTTCTCTGCAGGCTCGGCTTGATCCTCGTGCGTGTCGCCTGCCTCCGCCTCCGTGAACTCCGCCTCGATGGGTGCTTCGGGCTCCGAAGCGGCCTCGTGGACCACGATCGGCTTTTCCTCCGTTCCCTGCTTCAGAAACTCCCCGGCCTTCGTCAACTGGTCGCCGAGGTAGTTTGCGAGCGGCTTGGACTTCTTGACCAAAGTCGCGCCCACGCCGATCGCGAGAATAAGGAGTCCAGCTCTGCCGCCTATCGCACTCATGGCTTCACCTTACTGCGCCTGGACGGTCTGGTGTTCGGCCGGTGGGTCTTTTCGCTTACTGGCTTCCACCCACCAGCCGACGATCAACATGACCGTCGCGACCGTGATGCACGAATCGGCCACGTTGAAGACCGGGAAGTGGATCAGACGGAATGAGAGCATGTCCGTCACCCTCTGGAACACGAGCCGATCGAACAGGTTGCCCAGCGCCCCGGCCGCGAGAAGCCCGAACCCGACATGGTTCCAACGAGACTCTTCCGGGTGCTTGATCGCATGCCAGATCGAGCCCGCCGAGATGATCACCGCGATTGGGGCTAGCAGCACACCTTTGCCCTGGAAGTAACCGAAAGCGATGCCTTGGTTGTAGGTCAGCTCGATCTCGAAGATGCCGGGGAATGGGTAGGGAAGAGCCTGGCCCTGGTTCAGATTGTGCCGAGTCCAGAGCTTGACGAGCTGGTCAAGGACCACGAATCCGACGAGAGTTACCCAGAAGGCGATCTGGCGACGGTTCATAAACCGAGCACCCGCCGATCGCGAGCCGTCAAAGGAATCTCTTCTCCATCCACGTTCACAATTTCTACGTCCGGCCTTCTCAAGCGAGACCTTTGGCATTTCAGATACGGGCTTTTTGCGAATTGAATGCTCGAAGGACCCTCGCGCAGTTCCACCCAACTCAACTTGAAGAGAATGGAAAGCTCCTCGGAACCAAACGATTGGAGAACCGCCAAAGTTTCCCCACTCTCCGAAATGCTTGCGACGGCGTCCTGACTATCCTTGATCTCCGCGCCGGCCTTAAAGGTCTCAAACGCCGCGTTCACGGAGTCTCGCACCCTGACGATCACGGCGAACTTCTCTTGAAGATCGGAGGCCTCGATTTCTGAGAGGCGGTCCTTGTTCGGCGATCGAAAGGTGTCGGCGTGGATCGTGCCTTCGTGTCCACCGACAACTTCGTTCAGCTTGCGCCAGGTCTCTTCAGAGGTGTGGACGAGAATCGGAGCGAGGACGGTGAGAAGCCGAACGAGGATCTTGTAGCATGCGGCTTGGCCCGAGACCCGTTCCGGAGAGTCGGCGGCCTCGCAGTACATGCGGTCCTTGATCACGTCCAGATAGAACTTGGAAAGCTGGTCTCGGCAGAAGTTGTGGATCGAGGTGATGACCTCGCCGAACTCGTACTGTTCGTAGGCTCGGACGCAGTCGTCGATGAGCAAGTCCGTCTGCTCGACTGCCCATTCGTCGAGGGGAAGGACCTGAGTCTCCTTGCCGGGCAGATAGCCCGGAAGCATTCCCAAGAGAAAGCGAAGCGTGTTGCGCACGTTGCGGTAGGACTCACCAACCTGCTTGAGCAGCGCCTCAGAGCACGGCACGTCGTTCGACCACTCGACGCTGGCCACCCAGTACCGGATGATGTCGGCTCCGTGGGTTTGAGACGCCTGAACCGGGTCGATCACGTTGCCAGTCCGCTTGGACATCTTGTCGCCCGATGCGTCGGTAACGAACCCATTGGTCACCACGGTCTTGTAAGGCGCACCGCCCTTGCAGGCCACACCGAGGATCAGCGAAGAGTTGAACCAGCCTCGGTGCTGGTCGGAGCCTTCCAGATAGATGTCCGCCGGCCAGTGCTCCTTCCACTCGGGGTGCACGTTTCCTTCCAGAACCGCCATCGACGTCGAGCCGGAATCGAACCAGACGTCGAGGACGTCGGTCTCCTTGGCAAAGCTGGTTTCGCCCGTCTCCGGGTGCTTGTATCCCGCGGGAAGGATCTCGTGAGGCTCCTTCTCGAACCAGGCGTCGGACCCCTCCCGCTCAACCAGTTGAGCCACCGATTCGATCGCGACGGGATCGAGCACGGGAGTCCGCGACGGAAGGCCGTAAAAGACCGGGATACCCACGCCCCAAGGCCTCTGCCGCGAGATGCACCAGTCGGGACGGTTACGCACCATCGCGTCGATTCGGTTGTAACCGGTCTTGGGCACCCAGTTGACCTTCTTGATCTCCTCCAACATCTGAACGCGGATGGGGTCGAGTGCCACAAACCACTGCTCGGTGGCTCGGAAGATCACCGGCCGCTCGTCGCGCTCCGCGTAGGGATAGGAGTGGGGATAG
This sequence comes from Fimbriimonas sp., assembly GCA_035550555.1. GTDB lineage: Bacteria > Armatimonadota > Fimbriimonadia > Fimbriimonadales > Fimbriimonadaceae > Fimbriimonas. Next base: position 6,514 of record DASZPA010000421.1, on the reverse strand, counting down.
TCGTACGACTTGAGCAAGGCCCCGACCTCGCCAAGCCGGTCGACCACCGCCTTGTCACACTCCTTATAATAAGTGCCCGCGAATTCGCCGGTCTCCTCGGTCAGGTAGCCGCGCTCGTCGACCGTGTTTGGAACAGGCAGGCCGTACTTGAGACCCGTGTAAAAGTCGTCACGTCCGTGGCTGGGCGCGGTGTGAACCACGCCGGTACCGTCTTCCGCCGTCACATAGTCAGCCGTAACTGCAAGGGAAGGCCTATCGAAGATTGGGTGCCGGAATCTGGCCTTTTCGAGGTTGACGCCAACAATTGTCCTTTCGATCGAGTAGTCCGGCCAACCCAGTGCTTCGGCCACCTTCGGCACAAGGGTCTCGGCAATCAAATAGTGGTCGTTGCTGACCTTGACGATCGCGTACTCAAACTCCGGATGGAACGCTACGGCGAGGTTCGCCGGAATCGTCCAAGGTGTGGTCGTCCAGATGATCGTGTAGAGATTTGGGAATTCTCGGAACTGCTTATCCGGATCATCCAGCAAAGGGAAACGTACATAGATAGCTCTGGAAACGTGATCTTTGTAGACGATCTCGGTATCCGCAAGCGCTGTCCTCGAGGTGGGGCTCCAAAGCGTCGGCCGCAAGCCTTTGTAGACGTGTCCGCCCTCCACCAGCCTTCGAAAGACGCGGATGATCTCGGCCTCAAAGCCGTACTCCATCGTCTTGTACGGAAGCTCCCAAAGCCCGAAGATACCGAGCCTCTGGAACTGCTCGCTCTGCACGTCGATGAAGTGCGCGGCGTGCTCGCGACAGGCCCGGCGAAGCTCGACCACGCTCGGCGTGACCTTCTTCTCCTGAAACTTCTTCATCACGGTCTGCTCGATCGGCAGCCCGTGGTTGTCATAGCCCGGCACGTACGGCGCGCGGAAGCCCATCATCGTGCGCGACTTGACGACGAAATCCTTGAGAACCTTGTTGAGTGCGGTACCCAGATGGATGCCGGAGTTGGTATAGGGGGGACCGTCGTGCAGCACGAAGCTTGGCGCGCCTTTACGAGCCGCCTGGATCTTGTGGTAGATCTGCTCCTGAGCCCAAATCGCCTGAATCGCCGGCTCCAGAGAAGGCAGGTTCGCCTTCATGGGGATCGTGGCGTTGGCGTCGGGAAGGTTCAGCCTGAAGTCCATGGGGAACTTGGCAGTGTACCGGACGGCTTCAGGTTAGTCAGCCAGCGCGCGGCCTTTGGTCTCGATCACCCAAGGCAAAAGTAGGAGTCCGATGAGCGGAACAACCCCAATCCAGAACATGGCGTGAAGCGATTCTCCGGGCTTCTTAGCGATCATGCCGACGATGAACGGACCGATTGCCGCGATGAACCTGCCGGAGTTGTAACAGGTGCCCGCTCCAGTCGCCCGCAGCCGCGTAGGGAAAAGCTCTGGCAGGTAGTAAGTGAAGCTGCCGAAAACGCCAAAGACCGTGAGGCCGATGGGGAAGTACATGTAAAGTCGAGTGTGTGGATCCATGTCGATCCCGAACGCGGCGAAAAGCGCCACGCCAGAGAGGAGGTAGTACATGAAATACATCGCCTTTCGGCCGATGTATTTGGCCGCTGGGATGGTTAGCAGCGTTCCGATCAATCCGCCCCATGTGAAAGCGTTGACGGCGAGCGCCTTCCAAGACTCCACGAGCGCTTGAGTGTCGGCTTTGGCCAAGTGCTGGGCAGTAGCGGAAGTTTGGGCGAGGCTGGTCGCCACGACTGCGATAAAGGCGTTACAACTCCACCAGCCGATGAGAGCCACCAGCGCCATTGAAAAGCCGCTGAAAGTGATCTTACGAAGCTCAGGCGAGAACAGCTCCAGGACTGACGGCTTCTTGGTCTCGATCTGCTGCCACCGTTGTGGCTCTCTCACGAAGCTTCGAACGACAAAGGCAAAGGCAGCGGGGATTAGTCCGCAGGCGAAGACGTACCGCCAAGCCACCTCGGGATTGGCCTTAAAGAACACTCCTTGGATTTGGTAAGTAAGAAAGGTTGCAAGGAAGAGCCCGGCAGAAGCGGAGGTGTACAGGAGGGCTCCTGCTTCCACACGCCTCTTTTCGGGAACGACCTCCGCAACCATGGAGGCTCCCGCAGCCCATTCGCCGCCGATTCCAAGACTGGCAATGAACCGGAACACGATCATCAGCCAAATGTTTGGCGTGATAGCGCAGAGCGCTGTCCCCAGCGCATACAGCGACATCGTGAGCAGAAGCGTTTTCGAGCGGCCAATTCGATCACAGATTCGGCCGAACAGGATGCCGCCCGCGCCCCAGCCAATCAACAGCAAAGACGTTAGAACTCCGGTCCAGAAGAGAGTAGCCTGCTTGGCGTCGGGAGAACCGATCTTTAGCCCGAGCAGGCTGGGCACGCAACTCGGTGCGACGTAGTTGAAGAGGAGCCCGTCGAAGACGTCGAAACCCCACCCAAGCCAGGCGGCGAACAGAACGGTCCACTGATAGCCGTTCATGTCGAGAAAGGTCTTTCTAGACGATTCCTGCGCGGGATTCCCTTCGAGCGCCATTGCTGCGCCCCATTGTAACCGGATCGACTTGAAACCTTGGCACAACGGCAACGGTAACTTCTATGTAGTGCGGAAACATCTGGCGCGCATCAAGCACCCCTTCTGCAGCATCTCACACTGGATCGGCGCGGTTCTTGCCGTTGCCGGTGCGATCTTCCTGACAGTGATGGCTCAAGGAAGGCCGCTTCAGACCGTCGCGTTCCTCATCTACGGTGCGACCCTTATCTTTCTCTATGTGGCCAGTGGGGTCTATCACACGGTCAAGGCGACTGGAAAGCAAGAGCGGCTGCTCCGCAACTTTGACCACGTTGGAATCTTCCTCCTCATCGCCGGCTCTTACGTACCCGTGTGCCTGATCGCTCTGACTCCGGCTCTGGGCTACACGATGCTCGTGCTTCAAGCCGTCTGCGCCACCATTGGGATCCTGGCCACCTTCTGCCTTAGGAAGTTTCCCGAAGTCCTCAACGTCGTTCTGTACCTGCTTATGGGATGGATGTCGCTGGCGGCTATCGGCTACATGCTTTCGCATTGGCCGTCGTACGCTACAGGATGGCTGGTTGCTGGAGGGCTCACCTACACGGTCGGCGCCATCATTTTCTCTCTCGACAAGCCCCACCTTGTCCCCGGCAAATTCTCGGCCCACGACTTGTGGCATGTTTTTGTGCTGGGCGGAAGTGCCTGCCATTTCATGCTAATGTGCACTTATGTGGCGAAGCTGACGTAGGTCTTTTTCCAAGAAAATGACGCTACCGGGAACATTCGTCTACCTTTTTGTGTCAATCTATATGTATGGCGATCCCGACACGGATGTCTGTTCGCGCGGATGGCGGATCTGTTGCAGGTTTGGCTGCGCTGCTGATCGGTCTCTGCCTTTCCGTTCGGTATCACGGAGCGCTGGCGTGGTTCTGGCTCGGCTCGTCCTTTTTCGGAGCGGCCATCCTTCTCTGTTGGCACTTCGTTCGTCAGGTTCAACCGCCCAGCTTTCGAAATGCGTACACGGGCCGTCTTGACCGCCAGAAGTTGGCGAAGTTTGCCGCGGAACTAGTGACGCCAAGGCGAAAAGAGCCCGCGGTGGTGGTCGTCTTGGATTGCGACGGCCTCGGTGAAGTGAACGCGCGCTACGGACGCGAGGCCGGCGACCATGTGCTCTCGATCCTTGGCCGCATCCTCCATCACGAAACGCGGTCCACCGATGCTTTGGTCAGAACAGGCGACGATGAGTTTGCCCTGGTCTTGAGAGCGGCTTCTTCCATCGAGGCAAAGCGGATCTTGGACAGGATCCAGGAATCTTTCGAGAAGCAGGTTTTCGATGCCGGCTACGAGTGCCTGATCTCGATGGACGTTTCGGAGCCGGACGTTGCTGAGGATGAGAACCTGTTGGCCAAGACCGACTGGGCGCTCTGTCACAGCCAACTCGGAAAGCAGAACGGTCCCTACACGTCCTGAACGTCAGCGGTATGCTGTCGGTTGCCTGCGCGGCCGTAGCTCAGTGGATAGAGCGCTTCCCTCCGGAGGAAGAAGTCGGAGGTTCGAGTCCTCTCGGCCGCGCCATTTCAGCTTCGGTCGCACCTAATCGGGCGCCGCTTCCAAGCATTCCGCGCTCAAGTGACTGAAATCAGGATTCGGACTCGATATTCGCCAAGGTTCGCATGCTGGAAAGCTCCAGCGCGAGCAGGTCGTCTTGTGCTTTCTGGACTTTGAAATACCAGAGCGCAAAGCCGATGGCTGAGACCGTTAGCCCCAGGGCCAAATAGGCGACTGGCAGGCGAATTTGAGGTCCAAGCATCTCTGACTGCGCGCCGGAGAATTCGTACGAGTCGAGCTGTCCCTGGGCTTGGGATAGCTGCTTGACCGCTTGATCGTACTGATCGAGGATCTGCTTGGGCTCTTGCCATGCGTCCGATCCGCGGGCCAGTTTTCCGCCCTGTTCCTTCGCAGTCTGGGCTCTCATCCAACCCTCCAGCTCCGTGGCACGGAAATCCGCCTCTTTCAGGTACCCGTTGGCCTCGCTCTTGGCGAGCCTTGCTTCGCCCCCTTCATGGACCGCATCTTGCAGCGTCTCTTGAAAAAGCCAACCGGAAAAGATGATGAGGGCGATTCCAGACAAGGCGGTGAACTTGTACAGGTTATCTGTTGGCGGAGTGATTGGATTTAGAATGCTCATGGCGGTAACGCATCATCGTTGCGACTTAACAACGCATTTTATGGACCCTAAACCCATCTAATGCACAAGAAAGACCGTTTGTTCCCGTCGAGCCTCGCGCCTTATGCGCCCAAGGAGGAATTTCGAAAGGCTTTCATCCACATTCATTCGTTCTCAGGATCTCGCGCAGATTCCTCTTGAAGGTGAGCTTGTGTCGATGGAATCAGATTCGCCAACTGAGTGGCGAAGGGTTTGATGGACTGCGCAGGTGGAGGCGGCGGCAAGAGAGCCCGGTCCCATCCAAACGGATCGTGTGCGACTATCTATTCACCTCTTGATTAGGGTCCTCTCCTTACTGCTTGGGCTAGCCCAGCATAAGAGATCAGATACGTTCGCTTTCCAAGCAAGCTTTCGTTGACATTAATGCCGCAAATTTCGCATTCTCATTGGCTGCGCGAATCCATTAAGTCGTCAGAAAAGCCGGACTAGCAACCGCACGAATCGACGCCGCACCTGGGAATTGAACCTGGTTCGATCCCCTGATTCGGCAGTTCCAGGGAGCTACCGTATAATGGGTCATGCCTGCTCGAAGGCGAGCATTTTGATGTGCCGGCGTCGAGTGATCATTTGTGTAATGGGTTCCTCATGAAAAAAGCATTCACGCTCATAGAGCTTCTTGTCGTCATCGCTATTATCGCGATTCTCGCCGCCATCCTATTCCCGGTGTTCGCCCAGGCGAAAGCGGCTGCTAAGAAGGCGGCCTCTATCAGCAACAGCAAGCAGGAAGTTCTCGCGCTGATCATGTACGCGGACGACTACGACGATCTTTTCCCGATCATCTTCAACAGCGATATCAACGCCAACCCGCCGGCCATTTTCAATAACGGTGGTTCCGGCTACGCGCCCTGGCCTTGGCTGATTCTCCCGTACGTTAAGACGAACCAGCTTTACACGGATCCACAGGCGCCTTCCAACGCTCCTTTGCCGGCGCCCGCTCCGGCGGACTTGGTCAACGCGCTCGAGCCCCAATACGGTTACGATTATCAGGCCCTCGATCCGATGACCTCGACCAACGGAGGCGCCGTTCCATTCTCGCAGGCTCCGGTCAGCCAATCCTCTCTCGACCGGCCCGCTGGGACCGTCGCCATTGCGAACAAGTTCTCAAACACCGAGGACAGCCTCGGCCCGGGCCAGTACTACTCCGGCGGCCCGCAGTCGTGGACGACCACCACGACCGTGGAAGCTCCCTGGTGCTCGACCAACTTTGCCGTCGGCTGCTTCACTTCTTGGGGCAACAACTCGTTCTACAACGGCCCCAGCGGCTACCTGAAGTCGCAGGCCGCGGGCAACCAGACGGGTGGTGTTTCGCTCCGAGCGGGCAACCAGGCCGTCGTTGGATGGGCTGATGGCCACGTCAACTCCTCGGCGCCAGGGTCGCTTGCCAAGGGAACCAACTGGTACATGGGAATTGACGCTTCCGCCGTTCAGATGGTGGATCCGACGCAGTATCAATGGGGAGCCTATCGGCCTTGAGGCTCTTCGCCGCTTGCGCTCTCGTTTGTTTTGCCGCTGCAGTTCTTTGCGGCTGCAGCGGCGATTCGGGCGGTGGAACGGTCCAGTCCGTAAACAAGACCCCTCCTCCTCCAAAGGGAGCGATGGTGGGTGGCTATAAGGCCGGCCCAGGCGCGGGCGGTATGGATAGCCAAGTCGGTGGCAAGGCAAAAGGCAGCGGCGGAAACTAAGAGTTCTCCAATGCGAAAACGGGTCTGTGGGCGAACCACAGACCCGTTTCCTTTGAGTTGGTGAGTTGGTGAGTTGGTGAGTTGGT
>DASZPA010000420.1:0-5873 GCA_035550555.1 Fimbriimonas sp. | reverse complement strand
GTGCCAAGACCATGGAATCTTCACTTACAAAGGCGTTCGCTACCGAGTCGGAAGAGCCTTCATAGGCCTTCCCATCGGCATTCTCCCCGACGTAACCGGAGACCTCGACCTCGTCTGGGGCACCTTCACTCTAGGACCGCTAGAAGACATGAGAGTGTAAAGAATGTCTTGTCAGAAGTGTCAAATATGTGTTGTCACTTGACACCGCGGGAGGGGTCGCTGAGCGCCGCGAACCGGGGGCGAGGGTAAAAACGAAACTGCAAAAGTCCGCTAAGAAGGAGCCGTTCGAATCTCTGACGAGCGTCATTTTGAAGGACTTTGACGTTGAGAAACCGGAAGTCCCTCTCACCCGGTTCGCAAGCTCACCGGCCTCTCTCGCGGCGGATAGAGGCGAGGCCTTGGCGGTGCTTGAAGATTACTGACCGGTACCAAATCCAATGCAACAGTCTCCTGGTTTGTGGTCCCGAGAACCTTTGGCACTGGTTGGTTACACCAAAAACCGATACGGAACCGACAGGTTCACGCGACCACAAACCAGGTCGCCGCTACAGGGCTAATTGATCTTCCAGTTGTCCGTGCGGAACGGGAACGCGGGCAAGCCGTCGCCGTTCTGCAGGTTCAGGTCCAAGAACGACGCCCAGCCATAGCGCACGGCCACCGGGTGTGGGACATCCGGGCTCGATACTATGACGTTGCCGCCATCGATCTTCGCATCAGCCCAGTGCCACTTGTGGTCATCGCCGGCTACCGCAAATCCCTTTGGAGGCTGCCCGTCCGACGTCTTCAGCCCCGCCGCATGGTCGAACGTGAGGTGGATCGTGTTGCCGACGACCTCGGAGCCCCTCAGCCGTGGGCCCGAGTATTCGATGTCCTTGCGGTAGACCTTCGCCTCTGCCACCAGAGCCAGTCGTCTCCCAACTTCCTGTTTATTCTTGGGATGAATGTCGTCCATCTCGCCGATATCGACGGCCGTCGCGATTCCCGCGTTCGGCGATTTCTGGCTCGCGATCATCTGCGCTTCGCGAAGCTCGGCCCACCCGTCGTCTCCTGGCTGGGCGGGAGGGTGCATGAAGCCGGCAAGCTGAACGATAAGGAACGGGAACTCGCCCTGGCCGAACCGGTCGCGCCACGCCTGGATCATGGTCGGCAAAAGGGTCTGATACTGCACGGCGCGCCCAACGTTGCTCTCGCCCTGGTACCAGATCGCCCCTTTCACCCCATAGGGCGCCAGCGGATAGACCATTCCGTTGTAGAGCACCGTCGGCACGTTCGGGTTGTCTCCGACCGAGGTCGGCATCGGATTCTTGTCGTTGATGACCGTGGAGAGCTTGACCTTCCAGTCCCCCGCCAAGGAGACCTGGGGCCGGTTCGGAATCTCGATGGACACGCTGGACGCATCGCCCCAGATGCCACCCGGATTGCTGGTATCGGTCACTCTCACGGCGATGACGTTCTTGCCGGCATGCAGCAAACCTGCGGGCGCCTTGTAAGACCTGGGCACGTTGTAGCCTCGAGTGGATCCCACCAACGTTCCGTTTACCCAGGTCGAGTCGTCGTCGTCCGCCGTGAAGTGGATCACCGCGCCGTCCAAATCGGAGTCCGTCGGCAGTTCGAACTCCCGGCGAAGCCAAAATACGCTGGCCTGGTTGTTCAGTTCCGGAATTCCAGTCTTCTGCACGAAGTTTGGAACCTGCATGGTTTTCCAATCGCTGTCGTCATATTTCGGATCGAACCATGACTCCGCCCCTTGATCGTTCTTCGCATACCAATCGCCGAGCTGCTTGGCAAACGTGTCAGGCGAGGCAGACGCGACCTTCATGGCGTCGATCTGTTTGTCGAACTCTGGATTCTTCTTGCGGAGCAGCTCTTCCGAAGCCCAAGCCTCAGCGATCGTGCCGCCCCAGGAGGTGTGGATGAGCCCGATCGGAACGTTGAGGTCCTGGTGGAGCTTTCGTCCAAAGAAGTAGGCAACGGCCGAGAATCCGTTCCAGTCGCCGTCGTGCGCCAGATTCTCTGGAGTGCAGACTTGCCAGGAAGATTGGGTGTATGGGATCGGGGAGGCGGAAATGACCTTTGGAATCCGGCAAAGCCGAATGTTGGGGTAGTTGGCTGCCGCTATCTCGTCCGCGCCATTGTCCTTCAGGTTGCCGACCCCGAACTCCATGTTCGACTGCCCGGAGCAGATCCAGACGTCGCCAAAGGTGACATTCGAAAAGGAGGCAGACACCGGTCCGCTCACCGTGACGGTGTAAGAGCCGCCCGCTGGAAACTTGGGCAGCTTGGCCATCCACCGGCCGAAAGAATCGGAGGTCGCCGAGATCGTTTTGCCATCGATCGCGACGGCTACTTTCGTTCCTGGCGCGGTCCATCCCCAGATCGGATCGGCCTTGTCCCGCTGCAGCACCATGTTGTCGCTGAACATCGGATCGACGAACGGCGGCGGCGGTGTGGCTTGGGAGAAGAGGAGGGTCGCCAGGACAGCAATCGGCATAGGCCGATTATATACACGCTCAGGCGGTTGGCCCCCCTCGCCAACCTTCGGATATTCTAATCTCAATGCGCGTCGTCGTTACCGGAGGGGCCGGCTTTCTGGGTTCGCACCTGACCGACCTCCTTCTGGGAAAGGGCCATGAGGTGATCGTGATCGACAACCTCCTCACCGGCTCCATCGAGAACATCGAGCATTTGGGCGGCCACCGGGCGTTCAAGTTCATCAAGCAAGACGTCACCGAGTTTCTTTTCGTGGACGGGCCCGTCGATTTCGTGTTTCACTTCGCCAGCCCCGCGAGCCCCATCGACTTCGAACGCTTTCCGATACCCGTGCTCAAGGCGGGCGCCCTTGGATCTCACAAAGCGCTGGGACTCGCGCGAAATAAGAACGCCAAGTTCATGCTCGCCTCAACGAGCGAGGTGTACGGAGATCCTCTCGTCCATCCGCAGCCCGAAACCTATTGGGGAAACGTGAACCCGCTCGGACCGAGAGGTGTTTACGACGAGGCCAAAAGATATGCGGAGGCCATGACGATGGCCTACCATCGCTTCCACGGCGTCGACACTCGCATTGTGCGGTTCTTCAATACCTACGGCCCCCGCATGAGGCTCAACGACGGAAGAGTCGTTCCGAACTTCGTTAAGCAGGCCGTCCTTGGCGAGCCTCTAACGATTTACGGAGACGGGTCTCAAACAAGATCTTTTGGATACTACGAAGATAACCTCGATGCAGTTTATCGGTTAGCGCTGACAGACTATCACGAGCCCGTCAATATTGGGTCGCATGAGGAACGGACGATCCTGCAGTTTGCCGAGGCCGTCATCAAGGCAACAGGCTCGAACAGTCCGATCGCGTTTATGGCGGCTTCGGAGGACGATCCAAAACAGAGGCATCCGGACCTGACGCGGGCCAAAGAAATCCTCGACTGGGAACCTACCACGAGCCTGGAAGCGGGCCTTGAGAAGACCATTGCCAGCTTCCGCATCAGACTCCGCGAGTAGCCTGGCTGCGACTTATCCAGGCCTTGCCGCCCCACGCATCTCTAAGCGAACTGCTTCCGAAATTAATCTGTAAATCCTGGCATTGTTCGCAGCGTGCCAAACAGCAGCCTTCGTGAGCAAGAAATCAACCAAAGATCCAGGCAACTAACAAATTAGCTTCAACGCAAACACTTCAAAAGGGCGATATCCAGCAATAGTTGCAGTGCCCGCGTGCAAGTGAATGGGGAAACAAACCTTCGCGTGAAGCCATACGGTTGGAAGGTGCTAGCTCTCTAAAAGCGACCCTCTTTCATGCGTAGGTGGACTCTTCAAAAACCTGAAGACCGAAGAGCTCTAAGCCGTTAATTGTAACGTGGCTGAGGCGCACTTGTTAGGTAATGCCATGAGGATAAAATCGTTCACGGTTGTCGGTTTGCTCTTAGGACTCTTCGGAGTCGGACTTAGCCAGCCTGTCGTATTTTACGCTTCGGACCCAGTTTTCCCCAATGAAACGGTCCTAACGTCGACAGGTAACACGGATTCAAGCGCTACAGCGAGCATCGCCCAGTTGCCCAATACAGACCCGGGCTCTCCTTTAGACACCCCGCCGGCGCTTCCCAATTTTGGTCCCGCGCCCATGCTCCATTCGTCGAGCACCTCTGTCGAGTTCGTCGTGCCTATCAGTTATAAGAAAGGTGCGTACGCCTATCAGATCAACACGGGTGCGGGAGTTTCGCAGCCGCAGTTTCTCAACGTGCCGCGCGTCCAGTTCATCATGGGCGACTACGGCAATTTCGCTTCCCGTGGCGGTTGGCTGGAGCTCCACGGCCGCTGCGTGGGACTGCCCGGGGGAACCACGAAGATCGCGTTGGTCGCCAGCAACAAAGTAGTTGCCTATCTCACGGCCGATACCACGGACCCCTACAACGATATGTATCGCCAGCGGTTCTTGATTCCCAAGACCGTGCCCGTGGCCAACTACGCCATCTTCGTGCACAACGGATTTGGAGGTCCATACGGCTGGACGCGGTTCCAGACCTATGTGACTTCGCAGGTCAACACTTTCCGCATCACGAACGCTCCGCTTTGGCCGAACACCAAGTCGAATGTGGCCAAGCCGGATGGCGTGCACGACGATCAATCGATTGCGGACGCCATCTCCAAGCTTCCCGATGCCGGAGGCGTGATCAACCTGGCGCCTGGCACCTACAAGCTTTCCAAGCCCATCGTTATTCCAAACCACTCCACGATGCAAGGAGCCGGAGAGGGCAACACGGTTCTTCAGTGGACGAAGGACCCGATGGGCGGCTCGAGCTATCTGCCCCTGATCTATGGAAAGCAGATTGGCCACAACCCTGACTGGAGCCCTGTTCGGGCCTCGTTCAACCTTCACGACTTCAGCGTGGTCGCCAACTCGACCTACGATGGCGCGGCGGTCGACCGGGAGTACACCTTGGAACCCGGTTCCATCAACAACGTCTCGATCATCTTGCCCAGAATCGCCACGTACACGGCGAACGTGAAGGGCATCTACCTGCGGCAGACGTGCAACTACTCCATCACGAACTGCAACATCGACGCCCGAACGGACATCAGCTGCCGGGAGCTCGTCAACAACATTCGCATGGAGAACAACAAGCTGAGATGGCGAGAGGTCTCGTTCATCATGTCCGGCAACAACTACAACTTCATCTTCGCGAACAACACGACGACGATGGCCGGAAACGCTTCGACGAACGGATGGTTCAACAACGACAATCCGGGATTCTGGCTGACCACGTTCAGCGGCTTCCCCAACTTCTCGGGAGCGTTCTCGGAGAACCTGTACTACGGATACAACAAGAGCGCTCACGAAGAGGCCCTCGGTTCCACGGAGCAGTTGGTCGGCATCACCTTTGACGGTGGAGACGGCATCTACTACGGCGGTGTGAACAGCGTGACGTCGGTGAACGGCGTGACCACGGTCAACCTCGCCCATGCGACGGACAGCAGCCACACCTACCAATATGCGGGCGGTGTGATGAAGGTCGAAAGCGGCAAGGGTGCGGGCCAGTGGGCGTACATCGTCGACGGCCAGCCGAATAAGACCAGCGTGACGATCAACAAGCCGTTCACTGTGCCGCTCGACAGCACCTCGGTCATAACGATCGTCAACATGCAGGGCAACGCCATCTTCGACGGCAACTACTTCGGATGCGAGCCGTGCAACCAGAACTACTACTTCTCCATGGACGTGATCAAGGCGAACAACACCTATGCCACGGGCGGAGAGTTGACTTGGGCCGGCCAGCACTACAGCGACCTGTTCACCGACTGGCACCTCCAGATCCTGAACAACTCGATCCTCACTCCGACGACCAGCTTCATGGTCTTCACGACCGGCGGACCTTCGGGCTACACCG
>DASZPA010000419.1:0-11492 GCA_035550555.1 Fimbriimonas sp. | reverse complement strand
TGGGCATCCGGGAAGCGCAGGTAATCCGCTTGCGCGTTGCGTCGTCTTGCGTACGTTTGGAGCCGCTCATACGGGGCGACAATCAGGGACGGGGCGACCAGTAGGGACAGCGTTCCGATCCGATCGCGCTCAGCCGCGACTCGCACCATGTCGGGCAGGAGGTCAAGCGCGCGGCGCGGAAAGTCTTCGAACCACCTTACGATGTTCCCCAATGCCCATCACTCCCTCTCAACGTGGCACGGCGAGGAGCATGGCGTCTAAAAGACGCTTTTCCTCACAACCCTGAGGATACAAAGCCGAAAGCGCGTTGGCGAGACGGAGAAAGTCCGGTCCACGATCTTGCTCCGCGGCAAGGAGCGACCGAAGCGCATTCGTTCGCCCGCTGGCTTGAAGGAGCATAGCCGCATGGACGCGGTCCAGCGTAGTCGCCTGGATCGGTCTTACTGCAACTTCACTGGCCGCTGGTGTGAGTGTACGACCGCCCTTCACTCTTAGCAGATTGGCATCGCGTCCTTCGGGGAAAAGATCGAGTTGCGGAGCAGCGGGTGCACGCTCGATGCGTTCGGCAAGAGCGGCAGTGCCGGCCTCGCCAAAAAGCTGGCGCGAACGCTCGGAAACAGGCAGCAGACGGACAACGCCTTTCTCGATTTCGACAATGCGGCCCCGCCAGGTTTCGAGATGGATGCCGAGCGGCTGGGCGAAGCGGCGCGCGATATCAAAGACCAGCGTAAATCCTTTCGCTTTCCTCTTACCTGCCGCTTCCCCGTCATCATCTCCTTCGTTGTCTGCCTCGTCTTCTGGCTCGCCTTCCGGCATGTCGGACGCACCCGCTGTGGACTTGATTGTCCAGAGGAATAAAGCAGTCAAGCGCGCGTCTTCTTCAAGGGCGCCAGCGCCTCCATTCCGCGCCTTTGCCTCGGCAGTACCGAGTACCTGCTGAAGCGCCGCCCGACCAACAACTTCCCACACATACGCCAAATAACCACGCTGGGCTGGATCACGCGCCTCAGGATCCCCGCCTAGCGGCACCTCGCGACCCTCCGCAGTCTCCACGCGAGAGTATCGACTAAAAATTTCGAGCGCCGGGCCAATGCAGGCGAACACCAAATCTGCGCCGCGCACACCCTCGCGTTCAAGTCGCGCCATCCAGTCAGCCACGCGACCCGGCAGTTCGCGCAAGACCTCTTCCCAATCGCCAATTTTGGCATCTGCCGGTCGCGGACGACAAATCAGGTGGACGCTTGTAGCCAGCGCAGCAGCATTTCTCGCTCGCAAGCGATTCGCAGCTTCTGTTGCGATTGGCCACGAGGCCGTAACAGTCCATCCTCGTCCAACAATGCCAGATAGCAGAGCTTCCCAGCCCTCTGTTGTTTTGTGTGCAAAGACAATTGAGCCGATACCGTCTTCTTTCAGAATGCGCCGCCCCTCGCCAAAGGCGTCGCTCATCATCCGCTCAAAACGCTGGGTCGGCTCCTCGTTTGAATCTGGTATGCGATATGAGACGATTTCATCTGTCTTTGGTGTTAACTGCTGTGCGAACACTGAGGGGAACACCTGACCAATCGACCTCTTCATCCAGACGTAGAAGAAATCTGAGAGGTATGAGTAGGGAATAGCGTCGTAATATGGAGGATCAACGAACCATACTGCGGCGGATTCGTCCGGGAGACGTGGCTGCCGCGCGTCACTACGCTCCACCTGTGCTTTACGCGGCACCCGAAGAGCAGGACCACGTAACACGCTGAGAACTGTTTCAAGCGCACCTACAAAGGTTTCTGCCCGCCGGCCCCACGGAATCGATTCTGGGAATGCCCATGTGAAAGGCAACGCTTGCATGCCAAACGCAGGGGCGGCAGAGCCATCCGGTCTGAGACGGGCATTGCCGTTGCACGTACGTGCAAAAATGTTCAGCGCAAATGCGAGAAGAGTCAGAACCTTTGGGTTAGTTCGATCCGATATCGATCGAATTGACTTCGCAACGGCAGCCAGAGCAAGAGCTTGTCGAGCAGAAAAAAGATCGCCCCACTTCTCCATTCCATACACCCAAACGTTGATCACGCCGAACGCAACGGGAACTCTTCGTATAGGCTCATCCGGGACCACGGCAGGTTCGCCAGACACAACGTTTTCAGAAAGGCGCTGCAATTGGTGTTGAGCACCATAAACGGCTTCGTAGTCAGCCTCGGTGGCCGAGCGAAAATGCCTTAGAGACGATCCGTCCCGTTCCTCGGCTACCGCCATCAACCGAGCGCCGCCTACGCGATGCCCGTTCTTGTCGAAAATTGGGTCTGTACCACCCCGATGCTTCCTCAGCTGCGCCCGAACACGATCTGGATGGAGAACCGTGCCGCAACAAAGGCATCGAGCTTTCGCGCGCGATACCGTAGGGCTCGGAACGTCGGCAGCACTTTTTGGAGTAAATACCTCGAATTGAATGCTTGGAATCGACTCAGATTTGCGAACGTTGTATCGCAAAGCTGCTTTAGCTTGCCGCGCTTTGGAGAGCCAAAATGACTTCAAGAGCGGAATTTCTGCGCCGCAGTTGGTACTTTCGCATCGGACAGTGCGTGCCCAGAAGTATCCAACTGGTTCCTTTTTGTCATAAGCGTAATACTGCTGAAGACTCTCTCGAATTTCCTTCGTGATCGCTGCGCCAGCACTCTCAAATTCTCGGATAATTGTTTCGATTGTGCCTACGTCTTGCTCAAGTGTAGTCCGCAATATCATGAATGCGACCGGGTTTAGGTCGCTAGCGTAGGCTTCGCATCCGATTCGCAAAGCTTCTAACGGAATTGAGCCACCTCCCGCAAATGTATCCACGACCAGCGGGATTTCACTGTGCGCCGCCTGCACCAACGCGCGGCTGATCTCGAGGTAAGTGCTATTTCCAATAAGATCCCAACTTGCAAAATTGCTTATGAATTGCAGCAGTGCTTGTCGAAGTTCGGCATCTGTTTTGCCAGGATTGCAACCAGCAGCTTGTCGGAGAAGGAGCCGAGCCTGCTCCTTGAATGCGGACGGACATAGCGGATCACAAGGATCTGGCCACAAAAGTCCCAATAACACTGCTCGGCTAGAGGCGAGAGGTCGTCGAGCCCACCACACATGGATTGCAGAGGGATGTCCGCCACGGACACGCTTGTCCTCAAGCGAACGCCTGGACACTTCGGCGATTGGAAAATCGACTTCCGCTAGACGCTTACACTCCCTTGGAATCACGACCCGGCCCCTCGTACGGCGCTTGCCCCGTTTCACTTAAACCCATGGGCCGGGTCATTGCATCCACTTCAAGCCAATAGTGCTGGACTTTCACAACCTCGTGCCAGGGGAAGCGAGCAGGGTCGCGGACCGGCTCCTGCAATTCGGGGGACGCGTCGCAATTGGACACGATGTAGAGCCAGTAGCAGTCGCGGCGGTCCTCCGCCACGCGCCTTTCGTTGGGAGTGAGCAGGATTCGGCCGAGAGCCGCGCCGAGGCCCTTCACCTCAATCAGTCGTAGCTCGCCGGACCGAGGGTCAACGCTCTTGATGTCATAGCCAAGGTTCTTCTCGTGTACGTCTTCTGGGTTGCGCCCTTGAGCGGCCTCGTGAGCCATAACGGCGTCCATGGCCTTCTGCTCTACCTCTGGATCTGGCTGCAGCCGGCGGACCTCGGGGGCCCCACGCTCTGGGTGTGGGAGGATGAGGGCGCTTGTAAGCCGTTCCACCGCCTGCAGAGACAGCGCCTTTTGCCTGCGCAATTCTTCGCGTCGCCGGTCGCGTCGCGCTAGAGCATCGGCGTGACGTGTCTCCGCCTGGGCCAGGCGTCCCTCCGCGCCTAGCGTGCCCTTCTCGACCTCCTCGGCAGCGCGGCCGATCTCTTCGTCGATCCGCTGCAAAACCTCGGTCAAGGAAAGCTCAACATGGGTAGCGACGCGCTCGATCTCAGCCAGTCTCTCACCGCGCACCTCATCGAGGAACGGCATCAAGACGTTCTCGTTGAGCCAACCCGTCACCTCAGGTAGTGTCGCGACGACGGCAGGCATCGCAGAGGAGTTGGCAGGTATCAGGTTGCCGAGGATGTCCAACTCGCGGAGGGCCGGCGTCCCATCCTGTGCAAGCTCCACAACGAAGAGGCGTTCATGGATGACGTGGCCTAACCCGTCGACCACCCGAGCGCGGTAGAAGTCAAGCCGCGTCGGGGCTGGGTGCTCTAGTGAATAGAAGCGAGCACCCTTCGCGAAGGAATCTCTGCTGACGTCCAGACCATTTCGACGCAATGCCTCGAAGAGCGGATGACCGGGCGTGACCCATTCGAGGTTGTTGTTTTCGGCCGTATCGCGATCAGTGGAGATCCGCGGATAGCGCGTGACTAGCGGCGGAAGCTTCCAGTCGGCGTCACGCTCGTATTTCCTGAGCGCGGGCGGCGTCCGACCGGGGTCGAAGGTGTGGGCTAAGTTCCCCACCGGCTGCAAAGGGAAGGGAACGATTTCCGCACTCTCTTTGATGAAGCGGGCGATTGTCTCGGGGACAACGCGACGCTCCTGCGCCTTGGCGCGCCGCTCGATCAGCATGTCCAAGTTGAGCCGCTTGGAGGCGAGGCCCTCAAGCGCAGTCTGGCAGATAGCCCGAAAGTGGTTTTCGTCGACATCGCGCAATAGCCGATCCTCGAGGTCCACATCCCCAAGCCGGCCCGCATAGTAATCCCTCAGAACCCGTTCGATGTGGGCGGCTGGCAGCACCTCGCCGACCACGTTGAAGACCGCGTCGTCATCCAGGGCGTCGCGAATTTCCTGCAGCTTGTGGAGAAGACGCTGGAGGACCCGTCCCTCAATCGTATTGGTCGCCACAAAATTGAAGATCAGGCAATCGTATCGCTGGCCGTAGCGATGGATGCGGCCCATGCGCTGTTCTAAGCGATTCGGGTTCCAGGGAATGTCGTAGTTGAACAGGATGTGGCAGCTTTGGAGATTGATGCCTTCGCCAGCCGCCTCGGTAGCGACGAGCACCTGAATCTCGCCTTCGCGGAACTGCTGCTCGACATAAATCCGCGAGCCTGGTTCATCACGTGATCCGGACTTCATGCCACCGTGGATGAAGCCAACCCTGAATCCCCATCCCCTCAACTGATCGACGAGATAGTCGAGCGTGTCTTTGAACTCCGTAAAGAGCAGCAGTCGCTGGTCAGGTCGATCAAAGAAACCCTCGTCTTGCAGAATGCCTTTGAGCCTGCCGAGCTTGGCCTCCGATCCGGCGGCCTCAATGACACCTGCCTTGTCTGCCAGCTCCTTCAGTTCGGCAATCTCCTCGCGCACCTGCTCCGCGTTTCCCGCAAGCGTGATGGCTTCGATCATCTCTTCGATGCGCTCGCGTTCCGTGTCCTCCATCTCTTCGATTTCGTCCGCGTCCGGGAGTGTGGGCGGGGCTCCCTGTGCGAGGGTTTGAGCGCGTTTCAGACCGTCATCGAGACGCCGGATGCGATTCTCCAGTGACCTCCGCATCGCGTGCGTGCTCGACGCGAGCCGCCTCTGATAAAGGGACATCAAGAAGCCGACTGCACGAGCTCGCGGATCGTCACCTTGCGCGGCGGCTCGGGCACTCTGCCGCTTCACGAAACGCGTCACTTCCTGATAGAGCTCGAACTCCTCGCCATCGATAGCAAAGTCCGCCGTATGCGGGATGCGCTTCGTGAAGACCGGGCGAGCGACCCAGCTCCCGTCGGCCTCTCGCTCAGGAAAGTAGACCATCGCCTCCTTGGTTCGGCGAAGATAGAAGGGAGCCCGTTGACGCTCCATCGCTTCGCGAATTGATCGAACATCCGCGTATGCATCTGGGTCGAGCAGCTGAAGAAAGAGAGTAAAATTCTGAGGATCGCCCTTGTGAGGTGTGGCGGTCAGCAACAGGATGTGGTTCGAGCTGTCCCGGAGTAGCTCACCTAATGCGTACCGTGCGGTCTTCCGAGCCGGTGGCGCCCACGACATTCGGTGCGCTTCATCAACTATCACCAGATCCCAGGGTACTTGGCGCAGGCCAGGCAAGATCTCGATGCGCTTAGCGAGGTCTAGCGATGTGATGACCTGCTTCTGTTCAAGCCATTGGTTGACGCCGAACTGGTCGCGGATGTCGCCACCCTTCAGAACGAGAAACTTTTCGTCGAATTTCTCCTTCAGTTCCCGCCGCCATTGGAAAGTTAGGTTGGCAGGGCAGACCACCAGAATTCGTTCCGCAAGTCCGCGGAGCTTGAGCTCGCGGATCAAGAGACCGGCCATGATGGTCTTGCCTGCGCCCGCATCATCGGCAAGCAGAAACCGGACGCGGGGCACCTTCAGGAGGTAATCGTAGACCGCTTCAAGTTGGTGAGGCAGCGGATCGACCCGGGAAATTGAAAGGCCGAAATAGGGATCGAACTCATAGGCGATGCCGAGTGAGTAGGCCTGCAGCCCAAGACGAAGGAGGCGCCCGTCGCCGTCGTAGGAGGGGCCAGTGTCGGTGATTGTGAGGTCTGCGAGGTCCGCCCTTCTCAGTGTAACGCGTCGAAACTGCTCAGATCGCACACCGACGAGACCCGCCACCCAAGAATCGGCACCATCGGCTCGAACGGTCTCGATCCGCATGGGCTCGCTAAACAGCGGACCGCTGAGAATCTGCCCCTCTCGGATGCCCATTTCGCCGCTCAAGATAACGAGCCTCTCCTGACTATTCTGTCGGCGGTGATCATAGCGGCGAAGGATGACCGATAGCGAGTTCCATTCTCTGATGTTCCCACTCAAGGGGAAGTGGCCGCAGAAGCCCGTCGAGTTGAAGCGACGTCGGCTGGCGACCGTCAAGTATCGTCTCCACGACGTCAGGGGCCAGCAGTGTGAGTCGCAGCACGCGACAGAGGTAGGACTGGTTGATTTTCTCCGTCTCGGCCAACTCGAGGACCGAGGCGTATCGGCCGCCTTCGAGAAGCTTCTTCCAGCGGAAGGCCCCCGGGCGATGGCTTTAACCAATGCAGTGTCGACCTTTGCTCGGCGCCGGCTTGGCAATCCGTCGGGCGCGATGACAAGTCGCCGACCGCCCCTCCTTCGAACAACAAAGGGAACCCGAACCGTTATGGTCGTGTCGACGTTGTCGCCCACCGCTGTCATGTTGACCATCACGCCGCGTTTCGTTGTGGTTCCAAGAGATCTCGGAGAGCGCTCGCCAATCCATCCGCTCTGAGACGAATATCGATGCCATCGGCGATCACGTCGACACGCTCCACCAGCAGCTGGATGATGCGAGCCTGTTCCGCAGGGAAAAGCTCCTCCCAAAGAGGGTCGAGCCTCTCCAGGGTGTCACGCACGTCGGTTTCGGCCAGGCCTTCGATCTCGTGCCGAGCGGCCCGCCAAGTAGCAACGACGATCTCCGGCGAGCGGAGGAGCACACGAATCTGATCTACCACGGCCGCTTCGATCTCAGCGGCTGGAAGCCGGGCGACTGGCGTGGCGTCGGCACCACCTTTGATGACCGATTGGCTCACATAGTAGCGGTAGAGCCCGTTGCACCATCGCGCTGAATGAGCGGAAACGCGGATCCCTCTTCCAGCGACGAACGGTGCTCGGAGAGACTCCGCACCACCGCGCCATCTTTCGTAGCGACATGGTCGGCTCAATCGCGGCGAGTGTGGCTGCCTGATTCCATGTTATCCGATCCTCTGTGGCATTGTTGGCTTGCGCATTTGCTCGGAGCAGCAAGACTAACAATTCGATCAACTCGGCAGGGATCGGGTCGTCCTCCCAGAGCCTAAGCATGGTGAGCGCCATAACCGCCATGTCTTTTTCGGAGAGGACCTTGCCGCGACGCACGAGAGCTGTTTCTCCCAGCCCCTCGCGCGTCCGCTTTCGGACTAACTCGTTGGTCAGAAGTTTCGCAAATTCGCGTTTTGCATCCACGTCCGTGCTAGAGAGCGCCAAGCCCACTGTACTTTGGTCCTTGAAGCGGTGCGTTAGCTCATCGCTAATGCGGCGTGGCTTTGCAGGTCGAACTGCGACCCGCACGTCCGCTGAACGTCGTCTTGAATTCAGCATGCTTTTTCCGGTTGCTGCCGCCTGTCGGCCAATGACGAAGTGCGCCGTTGGAGAATGCTGGGGTTCGCCCGAGGCGCGCTCATCGTTCATTGGTTATGCGCAATGGTCATGAGCTTGATTGGGAGACCCAGTAGCTCCTTAACATTGGAGGGTGCACTATCCTTTCGCTTTCGGTGCGAAAAGACGCAGTTTGGAGCGCTGCCCGTACAGCCCCGGCGCTGCTCAGAGAACGTTATCTAGCTCGCTGCCGCTCCCCTCATGCACTAGCCATCAGGGGGCGAAATGCGCGCGGCTGCCTCCCTTAGATTGTTGACAGACTAGAAGCGTGCATCTAGCTTCGCATCGTTGGGCAACGTTATCTCAATAACGTTATCTCACAGCCCGACCGACAAGAATCAATGGGAGGATCGCTTATGGAAGCTGCGCGAGCGCGGACACATTTCGCAAAATTCGTAACAGGCACGCTGTTGGCGGCGAGCATGGTCGGGATTGCGTTCACGGCGGCAATCCCGCCGGCATCGGCGGCAGATTCCGCCCTTAACATCTATTTCCTTGCAGGCGCGACAAGCGACCCGTTCATGTCGACGATCAAGCGCGGAGCGGATGACGCTGGCAAGGCGATCGCCGCGAACGGCGGTTCGGTGCACTGGCTACCGCTCCAGGATTACGGCAACATTGGCCCGGATCTGGTTAAGCTGCTGCGTTCGGCGTCGAGTTCGAATCCCGCCGCAATCGTCGTGCCGAACTGGGTTCCGGATGCAGAGAATCCGACGCTGAAAGAAATCTCTTCGGCTGGCACGCCGCTGATCCTCTGGAACGACTCCGGCAATGACTCGACCGCCGCGGATGGCGCTCTCTACTACATCGGCAGCGACAACGCCCTCGGCGGCAAGGCCGCCGGCGAATACATGGCGAAGAACGGCGTCAAGCACATCCTGTGCATCAACACCAACCCGGGCACTGCCATTCAGCAGGCGCGCTGCTCTGGTCTCAAAGCCGGCGCCGAAAGTGCGGGCGGGACTGAAACCGATCTGCCGTTGGCTCCGTCCAATTTCGGGGATCAGACAGCGATTTCACAAGCCATCAAGGCGGCGCTGCTCAAGGATAGCAGCATCGATGGCGTCGTGACGCTTACGCTGCAGGATGCCGATATTACGGTGAGCGCGCTGAGCCAAGCCGGCCTGACGGACAAGGTCAAGCTCGGCACCTTCGACCTCAACTCGGCGGTCCTGTCTCGTATCCAGGGCGGCACCCAGATGGTGGCCATTGATCAGAACGGCTACCTGCAGGGTTATCTCGGAGTGTCCCTGGCCTTCCAGTACGCGAAGTGGGGCATGAAGCTTCCGGAGATGAACCTGCTTACCGGTCCGGCGCTGATCACGAAGGACAACGTCGCAGCAGCATTGGCCGGCGCCAAAGAGGGCGTGCGGTAGCTGCCGCTGGTTGCCAGCTCGGAGGTTTTCCGAAACTGTGGCCACCCGGTCGCCAACAGACCGGGTGGCCAGATTTCAGCGAAGGCAGGTTGACATGACGTTGGAGGCAACGAGGGCCGTGACGCCAGCGGCGCCATCCGATCGTGCTTCGTCACGTCGGAGGGCCGCAGCCGGCACAATGTGGCGTTTGGTGCGGCGTCCCGAGAGCGGCGCTCTGGTTGGAACTGTAGCGGTTTATGTCTTCTTCGCCGTATTTGGCGGGGGCCAGTTCACCTCCGCCGGCGGCACCGCAAGCTGGCTCAACGTGGCGGCTGAGCTGGGAATCATTGCCCTACCGGTTGGCCTCTTGATGATTGCGGGGGAGCTCGATCTTTCGGTCGGGTCCGTTCTTGCATCGAGCTCCATTACGATGGCGATCGTCTCTGGCTACTGGGGCATGCCGGTTGAAGTCGGTATCGTGCTCGCTCTGCTGCTGGGTCTTGCAACCGGATTCCTCAACGGCCTCGTAGTAACTCGGACAAATGTCCCATCGTTCGTCGCGACGTTGGCAACCGATTTTGCCTTGGCGGGACTCACGCTGGGTCTATGTCGCTTGATCACTGGCACCGTCAGCGTGCCCGTAACCGCAGATGTTCCCATGCAGACGCTCTTCGGTGCCCTCGTCGGCGGAAAGTTCGAAGGCGCTTTGTTCTGGTGGCTCGCCGTGTTCCTGGTTGTCGGCTGGGTGCTGCACATAACCCGGTACGGAAACTGGATCCTTGCCATCGGGGGTGACAAGGAGAGCGCGCGTATGAGCGGCATCCCCGTGCAGAAGGTGAAAATCGGCCTGTATATGGGTAGCGGATTCGCTGCCGCTCTTGTGGGGGTGATTCAGACAGCCCTTTACAACGGCGCCCAGGTCGCGACCGGTCAAGCTTTTGTCTTCAACTCCATCATTGCTGTCGTGATCGGCGGCGTGCTGCTTACTGGTGGCTACGGTTCGGTGGTGGGCGTGGTGTTCGGTACGCTGACCTTCGCCATCGTCAATCAAGGCATCTACTACACGGATTGGAATTCCGACTGGGCGAGCTTGATTCTTGGCATCCTCCTGCTAGCCGCAGTTCTGATGAACAACACGTTCCGCAAACTCGCTTTTTCCTATCTGACGCGTTCGGGTAAGAGGTCGTCGTGACCGCGCCTCTTCTCAAGGTTTCGAATCTATCGAAGCGCTTCGCCACAACGTCGGTGCTCACCGACATCTCTCTTGAAGTCCACGCGGGCCAAGTGCTCTGCCTGCTCGGCGACAACGGCGCCGGCAAGTCCACGTTGATCAAAATCCTTTCGGGTGTTCATCCGCCGACGTCCGGCACCATCGAAGTCAATGGCGCTCCGGTAGCGTTTAGAAGCCCCAAAGACGCCAGCGGCTTTGGCATTGCGACAGTCCATCAATTTGGTGGAACGTTTCCCCTGATGGGCGTCGGTCGATCGTTCTTCGTGGGCAGCGAACCGCTGCGCGGCATCTGGCCCTTCCGCCGCATGGACACCAGACGGGCGAACGAGATTGCCGTCCAGGCAATTCAGGCCTTGGGCATCACCCGCGTGACGGATGGCAACGCGCTTGTCGGCAGCCTTTCAGGCGGCGAACGTCAAGCGCTGGCTATTGCGCGGGCCGTCTACTTCGGCGCGAAAGTACTGATCCTTGATGAGCCCACCGCAGCCCTCGGTGTGCGGGAGGCAGCGCATGTTCTTCGTATCGTCATGCAGGCCCGAAAGACGGGAGTGGCAGTGGTACTCGTAACCCACAGTGTCACCCACGCGATGGCGGTGGGCGACCGCTTCGCCGTTCTCATTCACGGAGCGTTGGCTGCCGACTTCGCGAAGGGACAGAAAAGCCGGGAAGAAATCACCGACCTCATGGCGGGCGGTCAGGCAATGGCCGAACTCGAGGCTGAGCTGGCAACGTATCACGCCTCGCACTGAGTGACTCGCACGGGCGATCGGCAGCAGCGTTCGGTTGACTCCAACTGGCAAGTTGATCATCGTTTGCGAAA
>DASZPA010000418.1:0-3379 GCA_035550555.1 Fimbriimonas sp. | reverse complement strand
CCTTCGGAATCGATCCTCCGACGACCTTGTTCTCGAACACAAAGCCCGATCCGACCGGCAGCGGCTCCATCTCGATCACACAGACGCCGAACTGGCCCGAACCGCCGGACTGCTTGACGAACCGGCCCTCGGCCTTCGACTGCGTCCGAACGGTCTCGCGGTAAGCGACCTGCGGCTTGCCCTGGTTCGCCTGGACGCCGAACTCGCGGTAAAGGCGGTCCACGATGATCTCCAAGTGGAGCTCACCCATTCCCGAAATGATCGTCTGACCGCTCTCAGCGTCGCTGAACACCCGGAACGTCGGATCCTCTTGCGCCAAGCGTTGAAGCGACGAGCCCAGCTTCTCCTGGTCCGCGCGGCTCTTCGGCTCGATCGCGATCTGGATTACCGGCTCGGGGAACTTGATACTTTCCAGGGCGATGTGCTTGTGGTTGTCGCAAATCGTCTGACCCGTGTTGACGTCATTCAAACCGATAACGCCCACGATCTCGCCGGTGTAAACCTCGTCGATGTCGTTGCGGCTGTTCGCGTGCATCTCCAAGATTCGGCCGATGCGCTCGGTTCGCGTCCGGAACTCGTTCGTCTGCGGATCGCGATAGGCGACCGTGACCTGAGAGCCCTTCTTGAGGACGCCTGAGTAGACGCGCAGGAACGTGAGACGACCGACATACTTGTCGCTCATGATCTTGAACGCGAGCGCGGAAAACGGCTCTTCGTCGGCCGGCTTTCGCTCCAAAGGCTCTTCCGATCGAGGATCGACACCCGAAACGCCGCCCTTGTCGAGCGGGCTCGGCAAGTAGTCGACAACTGCATCGATCATCGCCTGTACGCCCTTATTCTTAAAGGACGAGCCAGACAGCATCGGAACGATCTTGTTCGCGATGGTGCCCTTGCGCAACGAAGTCCGTATCTCGGCTTCCGAGATCTCTTGGCCCTCCAAGAACCGCTCCATGATCGAATCGTCGTAGTCGGCGATCGCCTCGATCATCTTCTCCCGGTACTCGGCGGCAACGGCCTTGAGATTGTCGGGGATCGGGATCTCGTTGAATGTGTTGCCCTTGTCGTCGTCACGGTCGTAGGTCGCGGCCTTCATCGTGATGAGGTCCACGTAGCCTAGATAGTCCGACTCAGCCCCGATGGGGATCTGGACGGGCGCGACGTTGGAGCCGAGACGCTCCTTGATGCGGCCAAGGACGCTGAAGAAGTCCGCACCCAACCGGTCCATTTTGTTGACGTAGATGACCCGCGGGACGCTGTACTTGTTCATCTGGCGCCACACGGTCTCCGACTGAGGCTGAACGCCGCCGACCGCGCAAAACACCGCGACGGCTCCGTCGAGCACGCGCAAAGACCGCTCCACCTCGACGGTGAAGTCGACGTGGCCCGGCGTATCGATGATGTTGATCTTGTGCTCCGGCTTATCCTCTTTCGAGCCGCGCCAGAAGCACGACGTCGCGGCCGAGGTGATGGTGATTCCTCGCTCCTGCTCCTGCTCCATCCAGTCCATCGTCGCGTTGCCGTCGTGGACTTCGCCGATCTTGTGGGTCTTGCCGGTGTAGTAAAGGATCCGCTCAGTAGTCGTCGTCTTGCCGGCGTCGATGTGCGCGGCAATACCGATGTTACGGATCAAAGCCAAAGGGTGACTGCGGGGCATATGTTTTCTCTTTTTTCTCTAACGTGATTTCAATAGGTCGAACAAGGCGTTGCCAAAAGGGGAACGAGGTTCCCCGCGGTTATATTCGTAAGAGCAACGCCATTGTTCGTTCCTTCCGTTAGAACCGATAGTGGGCGAAGGCTTTGTTGGCCTCCGCCATCCGGTGAGTGTCCTCGCGCTTCTTGATGGTGCTGCCGGCGCCGTTGTAGGCGTCGAGCAGCTCCGAGGCAAGCTTTTCAACCATGGGCTTGCCAGGATTTCTTTTACGTGCTGCGCCGATCATCCATCTCAGCGCGAGCGTGCGTCGTCGGTCGGGCCGAACTTCCATCGGCACCTGATAGGTCTGACCGCCGACACGTCGGGGCCGAACCTCGGTCACGGGCATGACGTTCTGAAGAGCCTTCTCGAATACTTCGAGAGCCGGAACGCCGGCCTTCTCTTCGCAAATCGCCATGGCCCCGTAGAAAATCTTTTCAGCGGTTACCTTCTTGCCGTCGACCATCATGCGGTTGATGAACCGCGTGATCATCTCCGATCCGTAAACCGGGTCGGGAATCGTGGGTCGCTTGGTCGGGGGTCCTTTACGGGGCATTAGCGCTTACCTCCCTTGGCAGGAGCTGCGCCGGGCTTCGGCCGCTTCGCGCCGTACTTGGATCGGCCTTGCATTCTCTTGGAGGTTCCCGCCGTCTGCTGGGTGCCTCGCACGATGTGGTAGCGCACGCCAGGCAGGTCTTTCACACGGCCTCCGCGCACCAGCACCACTGAGTGCTCCTGCAGGTTGTGGCCCTCACCGGGGATGTAGGCAGTAACTTCGATGCCGTTCGTCAATCGCACGCGGGCAGTCTTTCGAAGTGCCGAGTTCGGCTTCTTCGGAGTCATCGTGCGCACAATGGTGCAGACGCCTCGCTTGAAGGGATTGCTCTTCAAGGCCGGAGACTTAGACTTTGTCTTCGGGGCCGATCGCCCCTTGCGCACTAACTGATTAACGGTCGGCATTCACACCTCTTTGTCGATTTCGCTTCATTTGTCTGCTTTTCCCTTGAAGGGGCCGCGGCCAAGCGGGCAACAAAAAACCCCTTCGCAATTCACGCGGAGGGGCAGCTTGCCTGGTTGATGAACTTAACTTGTCGTTCCTTTCGTAACCGGCCTGCGCCTCCTCTTTGTGCACGTTCGCCCACACACGGTGAGCGCACGATAAGGGAAAGTTTGACAGGTTCGGAAGGGCGTTGTCAAGGCGTTGTCGAGGCGAATTAATCCGCCCTAATACCGGATGGTCGCGCCCCGCGCGTGCGCTGGAAAACCTTCGAGAGCGCCAAACGCTTCGACAACGCGGCTCAACGGCTCCAACTGCTCCTTCGTCAGACACGCGAAGCTTTGGAACTTGAGGAAATCCATGACATTGAGCGGGCCGGCAAACCGGGCGGCAGTTTGCGTCGGAAGCGTGTGACACGGACCGATACAGTAGTCGGCGGCACTCTCCGGTGTCCAATCCCCGAGAAGGATGCAGCCCGCGTTGCTCACCCTAGCAACAAAACTGTCGGGATCGGGCAGAGAAACCGTCAGGTGCTCCGGGGCGATGGCATTGACGAGTTCGCCGGCCTCATCGAGGTTGCGCGCTAGAAGAGCCATGCTGCCAGTACCGAGTGCCTCTCGCATGATCGATGCCCTCGGGGCCCCTTCCATCTGCTTGCCGATCTGCTCCAGCACCTCCTCCAGCTTCGATCG
>DASZPA010000417.1:0-10220 GCA_035550555.1 Fimbriimonas sp. | reverse complement strand
GTTCTGAGCAAACAGACTCGAGGCTTCCCTAAGCTCCACGTCGACGGGATGGCCCTCGAGCCGTTTCAGATCTTTGATGAAGCCGTTCGCCCTCAGCTGCCCCTTCATAACCACAACGACCTGGTCACAGACTCTCTCGATGTCGGGCAGGAGATGGGAGCTCACCAGCACGTTCACCTCTTTTCCGTGCGAGATCGATCGAATCAGATCGAGCATGTCTTCCCGTCCGGCGGGATCCAAGCCGTTCGTCGGCTCGTCCAGCAGCAACAGCTTGGGACCGTGAACCAGCGCCTGGGCAAGCTTGATGCGCTGCTTCATTCCGGTCGAATACGTTTCGACGTTCCGGTACCGGGCTTCGCCCAGTCCACAGTACTCCAGCACTTCGTGAGCCCGGCGCAGCGCTTGGGCGCTCGGGACGCCGGCCAGCTCTCCCGCGTAAGCCACGAACTGAACCGCCGTCATTCCGGGGATATGGCAGTCTTGCTCCGGCATGAGCCCAACCTTCTGGCGGATGGCTCTGCCCTGTTTGGCGATGTCGAGCCCCAAGACCGTTCCTCCGCCTTGGGCCGGGTCCACAAAGCCGAGCAGGGTTTTGATGAAGGTGGTCTTCCCTGCTCCGTTGGGACCGAGCAGCCCCGTACAGCCTTCGGAGATCTCGCAGGAGAAGTTGTCGAGCGCGACGAAGTCGCGGTACTTCACGGTCAGGTTGCGGATGCTAGCGACTTGCAAGGAGTTCAGAGGTTACACCGGACTCGCCATTTTGCGACAGACTTGGGGTGCTTAATGCCCATCCGGTCTGGCGCCCTCACCTTAACAGGGCGTTCCGGTACCCTTGCCGCGTATATGGCAATCGAAACGACACTCGTTCTTATCAAGCCGGGCGGGGTTCAGCGGAACCTGATCGGCGAAATCGTTCGGCGCATTGAGCAGCGCAACCTGCGTGTGGCCGGCCTCAAGCTGATTCTTGCGGAAAGAAGCACCGTCGAAGAGCATTACGCCGAACACCGGGAGCGGCCCTTTTTCAACAGCGTCGTCGAGTATTTGATCAGCGGGAAGATCGTGGCGATCGCCGTTCAGGGTGAGAACGCGATCAAGGCGATCCGCAGCATGATGGGAGCAACCAACCCCCTGGATGCGACACCGGGAACGATCCGCGGCGACTTCGCTCTGACGATCGACGACAACCTGACGCACAGCAGCAGCGACCCAGAAGCCGCAGCCAGAGAGCTCGGTTTGTGGTTTCCCGAAGGAACTGCGTAAGTTGTGACAAATGTCGCGTCCGCGTTTGCATTGTTAGACATGTGTCTGCTATAGTTCGGAAGTCATCGTGAGAAAAAGCCCTATCTCGTTGGAGAACTCCTTTACCGGTTCCGCCGGCTCGGCCGAGCGGGAACGCGCTCTGGAAAGCGCCCTCAGCCAAGTTGAAAAGTCGTTTGGAAAGGGCGCGATCATGCGCATGGGAGATAACGACCGGCAGTCGATCGACGCCATCTCCACCGGCTCCTTGAGCTTGGACCTGGCTCTAGGCGTCGGCGGAATCCCTCGGGGAAGGATCATCGAGATCTACGGGCCGGAGTCGGGAGGCAAGACCACCCTTGCACTTCATTGCGTGGCCGAGGCGCAGAAAGCCGGCGGGCTGGCTCTGTATGTAGACGCCGAGCACG
This sequence comes from Fimbriimonas sp., assembly GCA_035550555.1. GTDB lineage: Bacteria > Armatimonadota > Fimbriimonadia > Fimbriimonadales > Fimbriimonadaceae > Fimbriimonas. The sequence continues at coordinate 8,556 of DASZPA010000417.1, read as the reverse complement.
CCATGGACCCGGAGTACGCCAGGGCGCTCGGCGTGGACGTGGACAAGCTTTACATTTCGCAGCCAAACAACGGCGAGGAAGCGCTCGAGATCGCGGACGCCATTATCCGTTCGGGTGCGGTGGACATCGTCGTCATCGACTCGGTCGCGGCGCTGGTTCCGCGCGCGGAGATCGAGGGCGAAATGGGAGATTCGTTCGTCGGCATCCAGGCCCGCATGATGAGCCAGGCTCTTCGCAAGCTCGGCGGCTCGCTCAACAAGTCGAAGACGGCGGCGATCTTCATCAACCAGCTTCGCGAGAAGATCGGCGTGATGTACGGCAACCCCGAGACGACGCCCGGCGGCCGTGCGCTCAAGTTCTGGGCAAGTGTCCGGCTCGAGGTGCGCAAGGGTGACGCGATCAAGGTCGGCACCGATCAGATCGGAGCTCGGACCAAGGTTAAGGTCGTCAAGAACAAGGTGGCGCCTCCTTTCCGTACCGCGGAATTCGATATGATCTTCGGCAAGGGGATCTCTCGCGCCGGCGACGTTTTGGACATGGCCGCCTTGCGCGGCATCGTTGGGCGATCCGGAACCTACTTCAACTACGGGGATACCCGGCTGGGTCAAGGACGCGATAACGCGCGGACATATCTCGAAGAGCATCCCGAAGTGTTCAAGGAGATCGACGGCAAGGTTCGCGATGCGTTCAAAGCGGATAAAGCCGGAGCTTCCACAGATACCGAAGAAGACTTCGAGTGAGCGAATCGTTCGATTTGGCGCTCAGGAAGGCGCTCGGATTCCTGGCGAAATCGGACCATTTTGAGATGGAGGTGCGATCGCACCTCCATACATTCGACAGGGAAACTGTGGACGCGGTGGTTTCCCGCCTGAGAAGCAAAGGAATTCTCAACGATCCCAACGCCGCCAACCGTTTCGTCGCAAGCCGAAGCGGCCGCAAAGCCGTCGGCACCCCGAAGCTGAAGCAGGGCTTGGAGCAACGCGGAGCCTCACTCGAGATAATCTCTTCCGCCCTCGACGGACGCGACGAGAAGGCCCATGCACTGGAAGCTCTTAATGGAAAGTTCACACCGGACTTCTCAGGTCGCGGTAAAGGTTATCGTTTTCTGCTGTCTCGAGGGTTCGATTGCGAAGTAAGCGCCGAAGTCGTGGACGAATTCTTCAAAAACAACGTTGATATAGATTGAGAATCGACAATGCGTCATTCGAGCTATCTATGGGACGTCGGCGTAACGATGCTAACCGTTCTGGTTATGTATCTCATCTTGTTGCGCCCAAAGGTGATGGCCATGTTGGAGGCCCGCCAAAAGGCGGAGGACGCCGAGAGGCGCATCGAGAACGAAGCCAAGCTCAACGCCAACGCGATTCTGCTGGATGCGCGGGAAGAGGCGGTACGCATTCGGCAGCAGGTCGAGCAAGATGGCCGAGAGAAGGTTGCGGCCCTCACACGCACCGAAGAAAGGCTCTGCGCGAGAGACGAGGCGCTCGACCAGCGTCGGCTCCAGTTGGAGGAACGAGAAGCCTCGCTGGCCCGCGAGACTCGAAGCCTTTCTGAGCGGGCGGATGCCCTCGACCGGCGGTCAAGGGACATCGAAGCGGAGATCCAGCGTGTGTCCAATCTGGATCGGACTCGCGCCAGAGACCTGTACCTGAAGCGAGTCGAGGCGGAGTTCCGCGAGCTGGGTGCAAGGAAGGCTCGGGAGATCGAATCCCAGGCCGTCGCCGAGGCCGAGAAGAAGGCGAAGAAGGCCGTACTCGACGTCATCCAGCGCAACGTCGTCGACTACGTGACCGAAGCGACCTTGGCGGTTGTCGAGCTGCCCAGCGAGGACATGAAAGGGCGGATCATCGGCCGAGAGGGGCGTAACATCCGCGCTTTCGAGCAAGTTACCGGCGTCGACCTGATCGTCGACGAGACGCCGGAAGCGGTCGTGATCTCCTGCTTCGACCCCGTCCGCCGCGAGACGGCTCGGCTGACTCTGATGAACTTGATGGTGGACGGCCGAATCCACCCAGGGCGGATCGAAGAGATTTATGAGAAGGCTCAGACCGAGGTCGCAAGAACCCTGGTGGAAGCCGGCGAGCGAGCGGCCGAACGAGCCAACGTGGCAGGCTTGCCTCCGCGGATCATCGAAATGATGGGGCGGCTGCGGTTCCGGACCAGCTACGCTCAGAACGTTCTCGATCACTCGGTCGAAGTCTCGCGCCTGGCAGCGAACCTTGCCTCAGAGCTCGGCCTGAACGTGGAGGTATCGAAACGCGCAGGGTTTCTGCACGACGTAGGAAAGGCGCTCGGGTCCGAATGGGAGGGTCCGCACGCATTGACGGGCATGGAGTTTCTCAGGACCTACGGCGAGCGAGACCCCGTCCTGCACGCCGTCGGCGCGCACCATTATGAGATCGAGCCGGAGAGTCCTGAAGCGATCCTGGTGATCATCGCGGACACGATCAGCGCCGCCCGACCGGGCGCAAGGCGCGAAAACCTCGAAAACTACCTGAAGCGGCTGTCCGGACTGGAGGCGCTCGCCAACTCCTTCGCAGGCGTCGATCGGAGCTATGCCGTGCAAGCGGGCCGCGAGATTCGGCTGATTGTGAAACCGGAGGAAGTCGACGACCTGGCTGCGGCCCGATTGGCCAACGAGGTCGCGCACCGCATCGAGTCCGAGCTCGAATATCCCGGCCAGATCAAGGTCACGGTAATTCGCGAGACTCGAGCCCAGCAAACGGCGAAGTAGCGGCGTTAGGTTTAATGTCCCCCGTGTCGACCTACACCGTTCTGTTTTTAGGCGATGTGGTGGGCCGTCCTGGCCGCAAGGCCGTCGAGCTCGGATTGAGCAGTCTCAAGCAGACCTACAACCCCCTCTTCACGATTATCAACGGCGAAAACTCAGCCGGCGGCGTGGGCATTACCCCGGGAATCGCGAACGAGCTCTTTCATTGGGGGGCCGACGCGATCACGCTGGGTAATCATGCATTTAACAAGCGGGAGATCGAAGGGTTTCTCGACTCGTGCGACCGGATCGTCCGGCCCGCGAACATGCCGGCGAGCGTTCCAGGCAAAGGGCTGATCCACGTTGACAAGGATGGGATCGACCTGGCGGTCATGAATATTTGTGGCCGCGTCTTCTTGGAGTCTTACGATGACCCATTCGCATGTCTGGACCGACTGCTGGAGCCTCTTGAGACACCGCATCGTTTCCTGGATTTTCATGGCGAGGCCACCAGTGAGAAGATTGCGATGGGCTACCACTGCGAAGGGCGGGTTTCGGCGGTCGTTGGAACTCACACGCACGTTCAGACGGCCGACGAGCGCGTGTTGGACGGCGGGACGGCCTACATCACCGACGTCGGCATGACGGGTCCCGTCAACAGCGTGCTGGGAATGGACCGGGAAGTTATTCTCAAGCGCTTTCAAACGACGCTCCCCCAAAAGTTTCAGGTTGCGGAAGAAGAAGGTGTAATCTGCGGGGTGGCTTTAGACGTCGAAAGATTAAGCGGGCGTGCAACCCGAATCGAACGAATACGCTTCGCGCCGTAAAACCGGAGAAAAATGAAACGAACAATGCTTCTCATTACCGGCGTCGCCCTTTCGGCGGCCGCCGTGGCACAGAACAACCAGCTTGCCTCAAGCATCCTTTATAAGTCCGGCCAATCGACTAAGGATCAGGGTCTCACCCTCAAACCATGGGGCAGCGGCACGATTTCTCAAACCGATGAGACGAGCTATGCCGGTGGCTACTCCATCAGCGTCTCCACCAAGAACTTCTTCCAAGGAGGGATCCTCGACTACTCAACTCCGCAGGATCTTTCGAACAAGTACGAAGACAAGAACAACCTCTTGAAGATCACTTTACGGGCGGCAGACAGCACCACGCAGGGCTTCGGTTCCGGCCCCGGCGTTGGAGGCAAGAACCTGCCGGGCGCGGGCAATTCCGGACGCCCCGGCGTAGGTCCGGGCGGTCCCGGCCGGCCTGGCGGCTTCCCTGGCGGCCCTCCGGGAGTGGGCGGTGGTGGACGGCCTGGCGGGTTCCCAGGTGGCCCTCCCGGCGCGGGTGGAGCTGGGCGACCGGGCGGCTTTCCTGGAGGAGGCGGTCAGGGTAGGCCCGGCGGCTTTCCCGGAGGTCCCCCAGGCGGATTCCCAGGAGGCCCTCCAGGAGGCTTCCCTGGGGGCTTTCCCGGCAGAGCAGGGTCGTCGGACGCTATCCAGGCGCTGAAGTCGGTGAGAGTCATCATCACAACGACCGACGGAAAGAAGAGTGAGGCTTACTTGCCTCTCGACACCAGCGGCAGTATGGATCAGGGCTGGAAGATCGTCGCCATTCCTCTCCAGGCCATTCGCGGGTTCGACAAGACGAACAAGATCGTCAAGGCAATCGCCTTTTCGGGTGACACGACGAGCACGTTCTATGTGGGCGACCTCCGAGTGGTGAACGACTCGACGCCCATCACCGGAGACATCGAGCAGGCTCAGGACATGAATCTGGCTCTGGGCGACAGCGTGACGTTCCGAGCTTACGGATTTGGCGGATCGAGCATCCTCAAATACAGTTGGGATTTTGGGACGAACGGCAGTATCCAGGAGGACGCGACCGGTCCGGTGGTCACTCGAAAGTTTCGAAAGCCCGGCACGTTCGTGGTAACCCTTACGGTGAGCGACCTCTACGGTCTGAAGGCTCCCGTTCAAAAACATCTCACGGTCAAGGTCAATCCTTAACGGTCGAGGTACTTTGTGGCAAAAGGATCCGGCAAGTCCGGGTCTTTTTGCATTTACCGGTTGAAAAACGAAAAAATAGCAATAACTGTGTTCCGCTTCAACACCGCCTGCTCTTACCATGGGTGGGCGAACGTATGTCGATCGAGGCAAGTGCTTCAACGATGACCCGGCCCTCACCTCGCTTCTTCGTGGGCATGACCCTCATGTCTGACGAAGATCTCGTCCGGTCTGCCCAGCAGGGTGTTTTAGGCGCCATGGAGGCCCTGGTTCGGCGCTATCGCCCCCGGGTGGAGGCGGTCGCGGACCATTTCTTTCTTTTTGGCGCCGACAAGGAGGACGTTATTCAGGAAGGGATGATCGGGCTATTCCGCGCGATCGGGGGCTTCCGTTCAGACAATTCGGCTTGCTTCCAGGCTTTCGCGGATAAGTGCATCCGTCGTAAGATCCAAAGCGCCGTTCGCGCGGCCGGAAGGCAGAAGCACCGGGCCTTGAACTTAGCATTGCCTGAAGTCGTGGCTCACCGGGAGTCCGAAGACCAGAGCGTTCGTTTCGAGTGGAGCGCCTCCACTCGATCTTCCTCGAGCGAAGACCTTCTCTGCGCTCTGCCAGAAGTAAAGTTGCGATTGACAGATTTTGAAAATTCTGTGCTGGAAGGTTATCTGGCAGGCCAGACGTACTTGGAAATGAGCCGTAGCCTAGGATGTCCTTCCAAAGCGGTCGACAACGGGTTACAACGCGCCAAACGGAAGATCATGGAGTTGTTGTCCAACTAATCTTACCAAAGCGAGTAGGTCACATCCAGGGAACCCTGCTAAGCGAGATTCCGTTACGTTATAATAAATAGATCGGAGGAATCGAATGCGTTTAGCTTTGTGTTGCAAGGAAGGCCTTTTTGGTGAAGCCCTGGCTTGCCTGTTAGATCATCATGGCAGCTATCAGGTCGTCGCTGCAGAAGACAATGCGATGGCTTTGGTGAAGGCCGCAAAGGAGCAGCACGCCCATATCTTGATTGTCGATAGCAACGGTCTCGACCCAAATGACCTTCAATTTCTACTTGGCGCCAGAGCCTTTGGGGACTTCGCTGTCGTCCTGATTTCGGACGACTCGAAAGATAAGTACTCCGATGTCCCAGTAGATAGAGTCGTATCGCGGTCGAACACGAGCTCTCGTCTTTTTGATGCCCTCGGAGAGCTTGGCGGAGTCGTCAGCATGGTATCACGACCTTACATTAGAGAGTCTCGCCGCGGATACGGCCGCTCTGCAAACGAGCTCAGCCGCCGGGAATACGAGTGCGCGCAGCTTGTTGCAAAGGGCATGAGCAATCGAAAGATTGCCCACATTACGGGTCTGCGCGAGCAAAGCGTCAAGAATCTGGTGAGCGTAGTCATGCGAAAACTGAACTGTGAAAACCGGGTTCAGGTCGCATTGAAGCTCACTCAGGGCGGTACGTCGGTTGAGCCTACCGACAACTCGTCGGACTCGTCTGGCAGTTCCTAGAGGCTAGTTAGTAATCTGGCGACGTGAAGCTTCGCGTGCTCACGTCGCTGGTTCTGGCGCCGGTTATCCTTTTAGCGGCGTTGTTGACGTCGCCATACCCTTTGTTTGTTTTATGCCTGGTCGTGGCGACCATCGGCTTTTGGGAGCTGCGCACCATTCTCGGGCAATCCAAGGGGTTGCCGGTGCTCACCCTTTTCGGGCTCGTGGTCCCGTTCTTCGGTACGGAGATTCAGAGCAATCGGGATCCGGAGCAGGTCATCGCCTACTGCTGTCTGTTTTGGCTCCTCGGCGCCGCTTATACTTTCTTTGTCGCCCGACGGGGCCGGGCTCACTCGGCAGAGGTGGATATCTGCGGATTGTGGATCTCCATGCCTCTTACGTGCGTGATGATGCTTCATCGCAAGATCGCGGGCGCTCCTATCGCGGTCATCGGCCACCAGCTCGTCATCGCCAAGCCGCTGTTCGCGCTGCAATCGTTCCTGCTGTTGCTCCTACTTCCCCTGTGGGCAGGCGATATAGCAGGCCTATTGGTCGGGAAGTGGATGGGCCGTCACCTTCTTTGGCCGGCCGTGTCTCCCAAGAAGACGTGGGAAGGATCCTTCGGCAATCTTGTGGCCGCGACGGCGGTCGCGATCGCCTTGGCGCCGGCTCTCGGACTAACGGTTAGGTGGCCGGTGTTCTTCGCTTGCGGCATCACGATCGGAATCGTGGGGCAGGCAGGGGATCTGTTCGAGAGCTACGTGAAACGCAGGAGCGGCGTTAAGGATAGCGGTTCGATTCTGCCGGGCCATGGCGGCCTGCTCGATCGAATCGACAGTCTGCTGTTCGCCGCTCCGTTCGTTTCCTCAATTTTGATCTTGTCGATTCACTAACCTAGAGGCTAATGGACGGGCTGTTGACTTGGCTGGCGCCGACCACAGCGCTGATGTAGGCCGAAGTCGAGGCACTGGCCGTGGCGGACGCGTTGAACGTTGCCGTGTTATGGTAGGCCGGAACCACCACATAGCTGGGAACCGTGAGCTGGCTGGAATCCGAGCTCGACAGGTACACCGTGGTGTCCACGGCCGGAACCGGACTGACCTGGATCTGCACCTGCCCGTTGCTCGAGGGCGCGATGGAGCTCGGAACTACGAGTGTGACGGGATGGACGTCTCCATCGCGCAGGAACCCTGCGGAGGCCGCGGTAGAGAGAACGAATACACCGATAAAGGCTGCTGAGATGTTGCGTGAAGTAAGCACGCATAAACTATGGGAATACTGATAGCAGTATTACTATAGTACTTTATGACAGATCTTAGACTTTACTAATTGCAATAGATTGACTGGCGAGAATCCGTCCCACTCATAGCCTGGCTCTTCGCAGACGTCTTGCAGAATCCACTCTTTCCGTTCTTGTGCATGGCGCTGCCGAGGCGTAAGGACCAGTCCGTAATGCGACGCTATTTCTTTCTGAGCCGCAAGCATGCTTTTTCCGATCTCAGGATATCCCTGGCCCGTTGCGGCCATCGATGCGGTCCCATATAAAGAGAAAAGCTTCATCGGGTCGGGCGTTCTCCAGTACAGGTCGCATCCCGCTTCAAGGGCCTGCCAGCATTGCTGCCAATCCCCTTTGCAGCAAGACAGGTGTCCCACATTCACGAGCAACGACAGGTCTTCCCAGTGATTGGTTTGACCAGAGAGCTCGGCGTACTTCCCAAGCATGGCCTCGGCTTCGGCATAGCGTCCAAGCTCGGACAGCGCCGACGAGTAGCTTGAATACATGCTCCGGAAATGCCTTCCATCAGGGAAAGTCTCGATCAGCCTAATCGCCCTTTCGAAACACTTCGCCGACGTTCTGTAGCGCTCCCATTCGAAAGCCAAAGCCGCAGCCGTATTGAGGAATACGATTTGCTCCCGTGCCGTCCCGCGCTCCATGGCCATCCGTGCGCCCTCTCTGACCAAAAGCTTCGCGCGCTCGAACCGAGCTGAACGTATACAGCACCACGCCCCAAGATTGACGACCTTCAGGTAGCCGTCGGACTGGGCGGAGCCCGGCGCAGACAGGGTGATGATCGAAAGCTCGAGGCCGTCTTCGAAGTAGCCGCGCTGTAGCCAGTAGTTGAAGCAGTACGAGATCGAATCGGTCGCCCGCCTTGCCGTGGACTTGGAGCTGAGAAGCTTGAGCCATTGCGCCCTGACGTCCTCATAGATCAGATCGAACTTCTCCAACTCGGAGGTGTCCGTTTGCATAGGCTTTTTGGCCAATTCAGCAACCTGCTTGTCGACGTATTCGGCCATCTGACGGGAGATCACGCGCTTCGAGCTGCCTTGGTCCAGGGAGGCCGAAATCTCCTTTGCGAGCGGGGC
>DASZPA010000416.1:0-2513 GCA_035550555.1 Fimbriimonas sp. | reverse complement strand
CGCCTGACCAAACCCAATCATCCCTGGACGAACGGCCAGGTCGAACGCATGAATCGGACCATCAAAGAGGCTACCGTTCAGCGCTACCACTACGACAGCCACGGCGAGCTTCGAATCCACCTGGCAGACTTCATTGCCGCTTACAACTTCGCCAAGCGGCTCAAAACGCTTGGCGGCCTCACTGCTTACGAATTTATCTGCAAATGCTGGCAAAAAGATCCTGACCGATTTACCCTCGATCCAATCCATCAAATGCCGGGACTAAACACCTAGAAGCCATCTCATAAACTCCTCAGGAGAATGACGGCGCAAGCAAGCTGGACCATCCCGAGGAAATTCTCTGGATAGTATTCCCAGCGAATGACGACGCGGCGAAAGTTATGGAGCCAAGCGAACAGACGCTCGATCTTCCAGCGACGCCGGTAACGGCGCAAGACTCGGCCATCCTGCGTGGCTTTCCGGCTGCGCGTAGAGTTGTGCGGTGCAACCAACCGCACGCCGAAGCGCTCACCAATCCGCGCGTCCAGCGGATCGCTGTCGTAGGCGCGGTCGCCGATCAGTCGTTCGGGAGTTTCGGCCAGGAACCGCTGCTCGATCGTTGCTTCGACGAGTTTTGTTTCATGCGGCGAAGCGCTGGCCACGTACACGGCGAGAGGAAGACCATGGCCGTCGCTGATCGCCATGATTTTGCTGCCTTTGCCGCGGCGAGTTGGGCCGACAGCAGAGCCCCTTTTTTCGCCGAACTGAAACTGGCATCGATGAACGATTCGCTCAAATCCAGCTTCCCCCGGTCGCGTAAATCTTCGGCCAATTTCTGCAGCAGCCTGGTGAGCAGCCCCGAGCGCTGCCATTGTTGGAAGCGGCGATGACAGGTTTGATAGGGAGGATAACGACGCGGCAGGTCATGCCAGGGAGCACCGGTACGCAAAACCCAAAAGACACCGTTCAGCACCGCTCGCGTATCCCGCCACGGTCGGCCTCGTCCATCGTCTCGTCGCTTCGGACGGAACAGCGGTTCCAGCAACGCCCACTGGGCGTCGGTGAGGTCCATGCTCTGGATTTACCTCATTCACCATAACTTTCAACTGCTCAATGCCATGAATGTGTTTATGAGATAACTTCTAGTCAAGCGGCCGGTCATCGGTCCTACTGAGGCGTTCGGGAAAATTCGTATATTCCCCAGGGATCGGCGGCGACAAGAAAGCGGTCGGGCTCAATCACCAGGGCGGTAGGCTTCAAGGGTTGGCCGCCTTTGAGGGCTAAATCGTACGTGTCAAGCGCAGTTCCTTCCTTGCTGTAATGAATCAGCGTGTCTCCCACCGCAACCCACAGGTCGCCGGAAGAATCCACGGCCGTGGCCGTGATCGTTGCCTTTTCTGCGGCGGCGCTGTTTCCCAAGTCTCCCAGGTTGACGCGCACCGTGGCGCTTATGTCGCCCTCGCCCGCTCCGAAGTGATGAGGCCTGAATTGCCCATCCCCGAACGGATTGCCCTGAAAGTGTTCCATGCCCCCGCCTCCAAATCCCCCGTGCTCCATTCCGCCGCCAGGAAAGTGGCCGAAGCCGCCGCCAGGTCTGCCGAACCCACCGGGGTTGAATAGAGCTCCATACGCAAATGCCGCAGATAGCGAGGCGGCTTGGCTGGCATCCGTCGCGTTGGGAAATAAGGACGATTCGTCGATTGAGCCGGATTGCAAAGCCGAGCCCGATCCGGAAAAGTCCGAGTCGGATGGATCTGATCCGGAATAGGCAAGCGCTTGCGTGCTGAATTGGCCTGCGTCGCTGTTCGCGTCCGCGTTGTTGCCCGATCCTGTATTGCCATTCGATCCGGAGTTGTTGGTCGACGACCCGAAAAACCGCAGCGTCGATCCCTGAGGAGCCGCAAGGTCGTAATTAAAATCCCCGTTAAGATTCCCGCCCCGGCGCCCGCGCCCGCCGCGAACCGAGGAAATGTTTCCCGCACCCAATTGGATTTGAGCGCCCTGTTTCGAGATCTGGCCAGAGAACATTCCTCCGATGCTTCCTGCAGCCATGCTGCCACCGGCCGTGCCGCCGTTTCCAGATTGCATCAGGCTCATCTGCGCGGCGGCTCTTCCATAGCTTCCTCCTCCGCCCATGATGCGGCTGAGACCCGTTCCCATGCCCCCGGTGAACCTCACATCTCCCGATGAGCCCACGGTCACCGAACCCACCGTTTGATCCGAGAGGGAAAGATGAGTGAAGTTCATGGAAAATTCCACTCGATCCTGGGTGGAAGACGGTCCGTGATCGGACAATCCTTTGGGAACCGAAGCTTCAAAACCAGCGTCGCCATACTGATCGTATCGGCGAACGAGCGGCTCGGGGAGAGAGGTAAACGCAAAGTAGATGTCGCCGGCGGAACTGCCCACGATCTTGCCCCATTCGACCAGCGGCTTCCTCGCCGTTTCTGATTCCGACGCCGCGGATGGCGAATCCTCCACATCCGAAGCGCTCCCGAAGCTTCGAACCACGCTGCCGCTTTCATCCAGGACTT
>DASZPA010000415.1:0-2223 GCA_035550555.1 Fimbriimonas sp. | reverse complement strand
CGGGCATCGGGTCCACATCGCGCTGACCTTTCGAGACCTCGGTCTCCATGTGCAGGAGCCCGTCGTTGCGGAGGATCTGGGAGACCTCGCGGCCGGTGACGAGACGCTGCTGAAACAGGTCGATCGCCCGCGCCTGCTTCTTGGTCTTGACCTCCTCCTCAGCGGTGCCGTCCAGGACCTTGAGCGCGCGCCACTCCAGCTCGTATTCGGGAATGAACCCGAAGAGCTGCTGGCAGCGCAGGTCGACGACCTCGCAGACGAGCGGCTCGGCATCCTCGCGGACGCCCATGACGAGAGAGTTGTAGTTTTCCAACGAATCCTCGCCGCCGCCAAAACCCGTCGCCGACTGGCCGAAGAGCTTGTTCATCGGGATCTTCAACGCCGACGAAAGATTCATCCGCACCTCGTTCCAAATCTCGGCGAGGCCCGACCAAGTGATCTGCTTTTGCTTGTATTCGTCCTCCTTGTCCATCGCGAGGGCGTTCTGGTAGTTCTTCAGCCGGTTGGACAACTGGATGCGCCGCTGCGTGTTCGCCGTGCCGTCATCGGTCAGGAGCGAGTCGTTGAAGCCTTGGATCTGGTAGACGTCGATCTTGGCCTCGTCCAGCAGCTCGAAGATCAGGTTCTCGAACTTGACGAACGAGTTGATGGCGCGGATGCACCGCTCGATCTCCGACATGCCCCACCCCTGCAACCGCAGGCGGATGTAGCTGGGGGCCTCGACGCCCGAGACCTTGATGACCCGCGACCGGTGGAGCGGCAGGCCATAGAAGTTGAACGGCGTGGGGTTGCGGATGTCGTAGACGTTGGTCTGCGAGAGGATCAGCTCCCAACGGTCCGCGGCGATGAACTCCAGCGGGGACTCGTGGTCGATCGCCTCGACGTCCAGCTCGGTCGCGAAGTTCTGATCGGTGTTGATGATGAGCCCCGCGCCGCCGTAGAGCCGCGCCCAGTTGAGCGTGTCCATCACGACCCGCATGTCCGAGAGTCCGAGATTGATCGCGGCGTTCGGGTTCAGCTTGCGGGCGAGGTAGCGCAGGTTCGGATCGCGCTTCCTGGACCGCTTGATCGTGCTGTTCAGGAGCCGCAGCTCCTCGGGCTTCAGCTCGTCAGTCTTCACCGTCACGCCGCCGCGGAAGGCGTCCTCGACCGGCTGGCGGATCACCGTCTGGATCAACCCCTGCGTCATGTAGGAGTAGGACAGCAGGATACGGTTGAGGGTGATCGGCGTGTAAGCGTTCCCCTCGGCCAGCGTGTAGGGCTGCGCGATGGTCTGCGATTGATACGGACCCCCCTGTCCACAGACCCCGTCAACGAGGTCGGTGAGCGAATTCAGGCGTGTCCCTGGAGTCCCCATCGGTGAATCCCCGATGAGTCATGTTGACATACCTTGCAAGACAAAAACAAAAATGCTGTTGGGCGTTAAGTGCCCTACGGGACAGCGACTCCGGTTTGCAGCGTTTCGCTTCATCAGCTCCGGGCTGCAAAAATAACTCCGGCCCGCGGTGCTTGATCTCTGGCCGGAGGAAGAACACCGTGGGCCGGCGGGCCTAACCAAAATAGTCCCAGCGCGACGAAGGTCTCCCTTGGCTCCGCAAACTCCGTGGCTTTAAGGCTCGCGCCTCTGGCAAAGAGCCTTTCGGCACTTCTTAAGTCCAGACCTCAGTGAGCTATGACTCATTTGTCACACGCGTCCAAACGCTGTAGCGACCCGCAAGGTCGCGCTGGGCAAAATGTTCGCCGCCGTCCGTTCATGCGCTGCTTCTCCAATCCAGCTCTTTGCTAACCCCATCGGACGGCGGCTTGTGAAAGAACGCTGGACCGTGGCGGTCTCAGTGCCGACGAGAAAGACGCTTTCCGTATCCCGCGTCAACACCTATTTTTGTTTTTCTTCAGGCCGCCCGCCCGGGGCGCGCGGAGCCGAGCACGTTGAGGATGGACGTGCCCTTGCCCAAGATGAGCTGCACGCCGTCGGCGAACGCGTCGACCTGATCGTCCTTCGTGCTGCGGCCGTCCTTGCGGAACTGGGCCAGCTCCAGCTCGAAGCCGGGAAGCCACGGCGCACCTTTCGGCAGCCAGACCATGCCGGTCGCCTGAAACGGCAGCACGTCCATGACGCGCGTGACCTTGTCCTTCACGCGCACAATGCCGCGGGCAGGGATGCCGCGCTTGCGCAGCTCCGTGATGAGAGTGACGCCCGAGGCGGCCTCCTCGACGGCCATG
>DASZPA010000414.1:0-14166 GCA_035550555.1 Fimbriimonas sp. | reverse complement strand
GTGAGCATTCGCGTGGCGATGCTCTTATCGCAAACCACGCTGCGCTCATGGGAGGAGAGAACGTGGCAAAGGCCCGCGTAGGTGATAGCGTCCTTGCGGACATCCGGGGTTTCTTGAAGGGCCAACGCGGCGATGGCAGCTAAGAACATCCTGCCTCAGTTATACGGATTCTACGACCGTCGTGGGTTCCGTTTAGGAGTTCAGCAACCGCTTCAACTCAAAGTTATAGCGGTACAGGAACTCAAGGAGCTGCTCTTGCCGGCGGGCGAAGTGAACTTTGCAGATGCTGGCCGAAAGAATGCTGGCGACCCCGTCTGGCTCGCCGTTCGAGCCGATCCGAAGGATCTCCACGAAGTCGTCTCCGACGGCCTGGACGAATCCGCTGGGGCCGTAATCGTTGGAGTCGACCAGATGGACGAGCGTGTGGGTTTCTTTGGCGTGCTCGAGCTGGGCTCGAAGGTCGGCGGTGCCGGCGGGAGCGGGGCGGAAATCTTTGTCGAAAATCGTTTCTCGATATTCGTAAAGGAGCTCGAGCTTCTTTGTGTAGGTGGTATCGACGTCGACTCGGGCGACGTCATCCGTCCGAATCGCTCGGCGCCCGTCAGGCTCTCCGCGCGGCGTCAGGCATAGGAGCACGACCTCTTCCTGGTCCGCATGCTCCACGAATCCGACCTCGTAAGATTGGAAATCGTCTGCATCGGCGTAAACCGCTACAGCTCTACGGCCTTGACTAGCCGTATTGAGCGTCTCGAGGAACTTGGCTTTTCCGTCGATGTTCGCCATCTAACAAGATCTTGGCATTACCGTTCGTTGAACTCCCCGCGAGTCCGGCCCTATGCGCAAAAGTGAGCAATCGCGGGACTAGATCACGCCCAAAGGGAGGGAATTGCCTTGATCCGGCCCCTCGCCGCTGTCGTCTAGGGCATCTTCCAACCACGCCGGAGGTGTCGGATAGGTGGTTTGTTCGTTGTCCATGATCGCGGCTTGTATGACAACCCTTCTCGGCCCCCGGTTCGAGAGATTAGGCCGTAGGACCCCTGGTGTTTATTCCTGTCCTTCTGCGAACGTGGGGCCGCGGAGTCGCCGCGAGTCCGGCCGTTCTCGTCGAAAATCGAGTTCGACTTTCGTGGAGAAAGTACAAGGTTCCTTTCCTGAACCTGACAATAGTCGGCATTGAGTTCAAACGGTTTTGACCGATCTTTCCTAGGGAAGGATATGTTGAGAAGGCTTCACGCACTGGTGCTAAGCGGCGTCTTGATGGCGGGCTGCTTCCCGGTCGTGCCGCCTCCGGCCCTCGTGCAGTCTCCCGATCGTTTTCCCATCACGAAGCGAGGGGCCGGCAAAGCCCCCATCGTGGTGGCCTTCGCCCTCAAATCACCCGGCGAGCCCTGGTTTCGCCGCGAGTTTAGATCCGCAAAGCGGGCGGGCGACGAGCGAGGTTTCCAGGTTATCCTGGAGGACGTCTCGAAGCCGGAAATGGTAGCCCCAGCCATGGCCGACGCAAAGAAGAAGGGCGCGGAAGGCATGGTGATCTGCGCACCCGATACACGGAGGGGACCGGAAATCGTGGCCGGCGCCCGAGACCATGGTTTGAAGCTGATGGCCGTCGACGATCAGCTGGCGGATGCCAAGGGAGAACCTCTCGACGTTCCTTATGTCGGAATCAACGCGCCCAAGATCGGAAGGCTGGCCGGCGAAGCCATGTGGAAAGAGGCGCGAGCCCGAAAGTGGCCCATGGACAGGGTTCGGCTGCTTCTGTTGACCAAGGACTCGCTGCAAACGGCCAAAGACCGGACCGACGCCGAGAAGCAGATCCTGCTCGACAAAGGCCTCTCGGCCAAGAACGTCTTTACGGCCCAAGTCTCTACGGGCGACATTTCGGAAGCCATATCCACCGCTCTTGGGGTGATCGATGAGCACCCGGAAGCGGAGTACTGGCTGATCGGAGGCGCAAACGATTCCGTCGTCATCGGCGGCGTCCGAGCGACGGGAAGGTCGGGCATCGACGCGAACCATGTCATCGGGGTGGGGATCAACGGAGACAGCGCCCTTTATGACCTCGAAAGGCCCGTCAAGACCGGAATGTACGCATCCGTCCTCCTGGAGGCCAGGGTTCATGGCCACGATACGGCTGAGGCTATGTTCCACTGGATTCGCGACAGCAAGCGGCCTCCGGACGAAACGCTCACCAGCGGCACCCTGATCACGAGAGACAACTTCCGCAAGATCGTCAAGGAAAGTGGCCTCAGCGAGTAGCGGCGGGGCCCTGAAAGCTCCTTCGGAGATACAATCTTCGAGTGCCGATCTGGGGAGTAGTCAATCAGAAGGGAGGAGTGGGGAAGACCACCACCGCCGTCAATCTCTCCGTCGGACTCGCCCTCAGAGGAATGCGAACCCTGCTGGTCGATTGCGATCCCCAAGGGAACGCGACTACCGGGCTTGGGGTAGAAAAGGCGCGCACGACCGCGACTCTGTACGACGTTCTCGTCGACGCCGTCGACAATCCAAGCGGTCCGACGGCGATCAGTCAGGCGATCGTCTCCGTGCGTGAAAACCTGGACCTTGTCCCTGCCACACTGGACCTCGCGGGCGCCGAGCCGATCTTGCTGAACGCCGTCGGAAAGGAGCTGATTCTGAGGGATGCCCTCGAGCCCGTTCGAGAGCAGTACCGCTGGATCATCTTCGACGCTCCCCCTTCGTTGGGGCTCCTCACGATCAATATCTTGAGCGCGGCCGAAGGAATTCTGGTGCCCATGCAGAGCGAGTTCTATGCTCTGGAGGGATTGAGCCAGCTGCTCAAGACCATCGACGTGGTCAAGCGCCGGGTCAATCCCAAACAGAAAATCGCGAAAGTCCTGCCCACGATGTTTGACCCAAGAAACAGGTTGGCCCTGCAGGTGACGCAAGAGGTGAAGGACTACTTTGGCGAGAAAGTCTCGAAGGTCTCGATTCCGCGCAACGTGAGATTGAGCGAGTCGCCCAGCTTTGGAGAGGCTGCCGTCAGCCGTTTTCCAACTTCAAAAGGCGCCGGGGCATACATGGAGTTTGTCGACGAGGTGATTTCCGAATGCGCCGCCCTTTAGGCAAGGGTCTCTCCCAGCTGATCGGCGAGCAATTCGAGTCGAACCCGACCGAGGTGCCGGTCGAGAGCATCATCCCGAACGCCCGTCAGCCTCGAACCGTGTTCAACGACGAGCCGCTTCAGGAGCTTGCCGCGAGCATTCGCGAATACGGCATTCTGCAGCCTCTGCTGGTTCGTCCGCTGGACGAAACAAGCTATGAGCTGATCGCCGGAGAGAGGCGGCTTCGCGCTGCCAAGCTTGCCGGCCTTGCCACGGTGCCCATCCTGATCCGGCCGGCGGGCAGCCAGCACTCCCTGGAGCTTGCGCTGATCGAGAACGTGCAGCGCGAGGATATCAACGCGCTGGAGTCCGCGAGGGCGTACCGGCGGCTGATCGAAGAGTTTGGGTTGACCCAAGAGCAGGTAGCAGAACGAGTTGGGAAGTCGCGAACGACTATCACCAATACATTGAGGCTTCTGCGGCTTCCTCAGAAGATTCAAGAGGGGCTAAGCGCCGGCAGCATCAGCGAGGGGCACGCCCGTGCGTTGCTCGCCGTCGAGGATGAGGTCAAACAGTTGGCCCTGTTTGAGAGGATTCTCGAAAAGGGCCTGTCGGTGCGCGAGGTCGAAAGAGAAGGGAAGCGACGGCCCTCCAAACCCCGGAGCACTCCGGCCAAGCACAAGAATCCGGACCTCGTCGGGATCGAGCAGCTGCTTTCGGAGCGGCTGGGCGCTCCTGTCCAGATTGGCGGCGGAGAGATCAGCATCGAGTATTTCTCGGAAGAGGATTTGGAACGGATCCTGGAGGCCTTGGGAGTCACCGTTTGAGCTTCACGGTTCGGCAAATGCGGCCGGAGCACGTTTCGGGGGCCGTTCGACTGCAGAAGCTGGCGTTCCCGCCGCCGTTTTCGGAGGATCTGCATTGGGATTCGGAACACCTGTTCCACCACATCGATCTGTTTCCCGAAGGCCAGTTCGTGGCCGTATCGGGTGATCAGGTCATCGGCAGCTGCAGCAATACCATTATCGATGAGGAGCACTGGGCAGCCCGTGGCGGCTGGTATCGAACCGTGGGAGGTCCCGATCTTGAGGCATTTGACTCCTCAGGTACGACGCTCTACGGCCTGGACATCACGGTGCACCCCGACTTCCGGCGCCAGGGAGTAGGGCGTGCCTTTTATCAGACGAGGTTCGATCTGGTGAAAACCAAGGGCCTTCTCCGCTATGGAACGGGCTGCAGAATTCCGAACTACTCGGTCTACCGAGCCAAGCACTCCGGCATCACGACGCAGGAGTACGCCGAAGCCGTGGTTGCCGGCCTCGCGGTCGACCGGACGCTGACCCCGCTCCTACGGTACGGCTTGCGATTTATCTGCGTAATCCCTCGCTACATGCCTGATGAAGAATCGGACGATGCCGGCGCGCTTTTGGAGTGGATGCCTTGAGCCTTCGCGTAGCCAGCGTGGCTTGGAAGATTCGCCCGATCCGAGGAGACGGCAAGTATTTCGCCCACTTCTATGACTTGGTGAGCGCGGCCCACGACGAGGGAGCGGAGGCTGTGGTTTTTCCGGAGCTGCACGTACTGGAGCTTCTGCCTCTGGCCAGAGACCTTTACGCTCAGGACGCCGCCAAATATCTAGTGCAGTTTAGCGAGGCGGTGGAGCAGTGGGTGCAGCGGATATCCAACTCTAGCGGTATGACCATCGTAGGAGGGTCGCACTTCAAGGAGTATCCGGACGGGATCAAAAACGTCAGCGCCATCGCCGTGCCCGGCCAGGGCTTCTTCCTGGCGGAGAAGAACAACCTGACGGAGTACGAGAAGAAGGTTTGGCAGCTGGCGCCGGGCCGGGGCCTCACCGCATTGCCCAATAACTTGGGAGTCACGGTCTGCTATGATGCCGAGTTCCCGGCTTCGGGTCGCGCTCTGGCCGAATCCGGCACACTCGTGCAGTGCGTTCCAAGCTGGACGGAGACGCAGCGCGGTTTCCAGAGAGTTCGATGGAGTTGCCTGGCGCGTGCGGTCGAGAACCAGAATTTCGTGGTCCACTCGGCGCTGGTGGGAGATCTGGGCGTAGAGCCCGTGCCGTCTACCTTTGGCAGCAGCGCCATCATTGCGCCCAGCGTCGAGCCGTTCCCAGTGCAGGCGATCCTCAGAGAGACGGAGCTCAATGAGGAGGGTGTCGTGCTGGCCGATCTGGACTTCGGTTTGCTTGAAGAGGCACGCTCGAACGGGGAGGTCTCCAACTGGAACGACCGTTCGAGCGGCCACTGGGAAACTACTCGATCGCCTGAGTGAAAACGGCCTTGATGACCTCGTCGGGCGTGGTCCAACCGGCCATCACCTTCGCCTTGCCGTCTTCCAGCATCGTTCGGTACCCCTGCTCCTTCGCGACGTTTGAAAGCTCGATAAAGTCGACGTTCTTGGCGATCGCCGCTCGGAAGCTGGGAGTTCCCAAGATGAGCTCGAAGACGCCGATTCGTCCTCGGAAGCCGGTGCCCCGGCAGTCCGGGCAGCCTCTTCCTTTTGCGAACTTGCCGACCTCGAGCTCTTCGTCCGTCAGCTTGAGAGCGGCGATCTCATCCGGCGTCGGTCGGTAGCTCACGCGGCACTTGGGACAGTTGAGTCGAACAAGCCGCTGTGCCAGGATGGCCGTCAAAACGCCGGCGATCAGGTACGGCTCGGCGTTCATGTCGACCATACGGCCAATCGTCTCGATGGCGTTGTTCGTGTGAAGCGTGCTGAGCACAAGGTGACCCGTCAGACCCGCCTGAATGCCGATGCCGAGCGACTCGGGGTCGCGCATTTCACCCACGAGCATGACGTCGGGGTCTTGCCGCAAGAAGGTGCGCATCACCTTCGGGAAGCCCATCTTCTCAGTGACCTGCACCTGGGCGATGTTCTTCTCGTACTCGTACTCGATGGGGTCTTCGACCGTGACGATGTTCCGCTGCTTTGCGTCGAGTTGATGGAGCGAAGCGTAGAGCGTCGAAGTCTTGCCGCTTCCTGTGGGACCGGTGACCAAGATGAGGCCGTAGGGCGCCTGGATGGCCTGGCCCCAACGTTTGAGGATGTCCTCCGGCATTCCCAGCTTTGGCAGATCCACCTTCATCGAGTTGGGGTCGAGAAGACGCATCACGAACTTCTCTCCGTTCAAGCAGGGGATACAGGAGGCGCGAGCGGAGAGCCGCCGTCCGTTGTACTCCATGTCGATGCGGCCGTCTTGAGGCTCGCGCTGCTCGTCGATTCTCATTCCGGCTGCCAGCTTGAGTCGGGCGACGACGTTGACGGCGTTCTCATGAGGAAGTTGGCCGTTGTCCATCAAGATGCCGTCCTGACGGAACCTGATGCGTAGCTGATCGCGTTCCGGCTGGAGGTGGATGTCGCTTGTGCCGGTGTCGAGCGCCTGCATAAAGATCGTGTCGACGATCTGAACGGCGATCGAGCCTTCGTCGCTGCCACCCAGCTCTTTGGCGACGCCGCTTTCACGAAGGATCAGGCGAAAGCGCTTGGCAGCGCCGAAATTCATTGACGAAGGGGATTCCATGCTTTGCATCGTGATTCGCGGCAGACCTCAGAAGGGCGACAAGTGCCCCTCAGTATATGTCCAATCTTGATATAGAACGGGTAAGGGCGAGATTCCGTTCTCAAACCAAGTACAGAATTTGGTAAGCGGGCAGCCCTCCCAAGCCAATCATTTTGCTGAGGTTCAAATAACCGAGAGAACAAATGAACATTGGTTTAACCCTGTCGTCTAGCGTTAACATGCTGCTTCATGAGAGTAGCCGCGCGTGCGTGTGGCAACTTGCTTACCTGGACGGCGGAACGGGAAGCCTTTTAATCCAAGCCCTGTTGGCCGGAGTTCTCAGCGCCGCTTTTGTAGTCAAGACACGATGGGCCCGTTTTCGAGCCTACGTCGCGAGCCTCGGAAAGCGCTCTTCAAAGCAGTGATCCGAACTGGGAGAAAGGCGGCCGTTTCTTTAGGGAATGGCTGACGAGGTATCACCTGCAAAGTCGGCCGACCGGGCTTGGCCGGTTCATCCGCTCTTCGTCGCCACGTTTCCCGTCCTTTCCGTTTACTCGGCGAACGTATCGCTCGTCCCTCTACACGACCTGTGGCGCCCTCTGGGTGTCGCACTGGGCGGCGCGCTTGCCGTTTGGATCGTCCTGCTGATCCCCTACAGGAACCTGCGCAGATCCGCCGTGGCGACTACGGTCTTTTGTGCTCTGTTTCTCCTTTACTCGATCGTAGGGGTGCGGATCGGCTTAGACGGCTTCCCGTGGGTTTGGTGCTTCATCGCCCTTGCGGCAGGGGTCATCGCCTCACTGTTCATTCGCTCCACCTGGTTCCTGAACCTGGCCGCCACGTTACTGGTGGTGATGGCTTCCGGAGACATCGCAATCAAGGAGATTCGAATCGCCGGCGAGGAGGCGCGGATCGCCCGCGAGGACCAGGTCGCGACCAAGGCAAATGCCGTGCAGCCGGACATCATCTACATGATCTTGGACGGCTATGGCCGTGCCGACATGCTCAAGCGGGTCATGGGCTTTGACAACAGTCCGTTCACAGACGGGCTTCAGAAGAGAGGCTTCTACGTTGTTCCAAAGAGCCACTCCAATTACGTTCAAACAGAGATCTCGCTGGCGTCGTCGCTCAACATGCGTTTGATTCCGTCGCTCTTGCCGAGCCTGCCTCGGGATACTGAAGATCACAGCCCGTTCGACAAGCTGATCACGACCAACAGCCTGGCTGCCTTCCTTCGAAAGCAGGGCTATCGAACGATCAGCATTACCTCGGGCTTTCCGCCCATCGAGTTTCCCAACTCTGACCTGTGGCTCCGAAGCGCCACCCAGCTCACCCTCTTCGAAGGCAGCCTGCTGCAGATGACCCCGATCAGCGAAGAAACCGATTCCGGAGGGTCTCAGTTCGTCTGGAGGCGCGGAGCCATACTCGATACGTTCAAGAACCTGCAGGACCTTTCATTTCCCACGCCGCGTCCGCGGTTCTTCTTCATCCACGTTCTGGCTCCGCATCCTCCTTTCGTGTTCGGTCCGAACGGTGAGGTCCAGCCCCACCATGGACCGTTCGGCTACTGGGACGGCAGCGATTACATGGAGTACGCAGGCACGCCCCAGACGTATCGAAACGGCTATGTGGGTCAGGTTCAGTATCTCAACAAACAGGTGTTGGCGACAGTCGACTCGCTGCTCAAGAACGCGAAGACACCACCCGTCATCGTCATTCAGGGCGATCACGGCTCGAAGCTGAGACTGGACCAGTCTTCGTTGGCAAAGACGGACGTGACTGAGTGCTTTCAGAACCTGGAAGCACTCTATGTGCCTCAAGCGGTCCGAGCCAAGCTTTATCCCACGCTGACGCCGGTCAACGAGTTTCGGATCATCTTGGACACGCTGTTTGGCACGAAGATGCCGCTGCTCCCGGACAAGAGCTGGTATTCACCATTCCCCCATCCCATGGAGTTCACCGAAGTTACCGACCGAATCGAAGTGTCGCAAGCTACGGCAAAGCCTTCTGCCCGCTAAAGAACTTCCACGCCTCTTCGGCAGATTCCAAATCGTGGTTCTGCTTTCCCACGATCCGAAGGTATAGCCTTCCGAACCGCTGCTCGATGCTGGGCTCCACATGCCCTCCGCCCTGGATCTCGATCAGCCGAACCGATGATCCGTAATCGATCTGGCTCGCACTGGTCGGATCCCGGCGCTCGAGATGGGGGAAGTCTCGCGTCGCGGGATTCGGCGGGGCGTGATCCACTTTGCGCCAGTACGCGACGGAATCGGGAATCGAAACCACCGCGCCGCGCTTTCGCAGTCCGAAATGGACCTGCCCGCCATAAAAGGGAACCAAAGGATCGGCTGTCCCCGCGACGATCAATGCCGCGACCGGATGCCGCGGCTTTTCGCGAAGAAGCTTTGGTGGCATCGACGACGATACCGCCGCAAATGCGGCGATGGGACGATCGAGCTCGACCGCGGCTCGGAAGGTCATCATGCCGCCATTCGACATCCCCATCAAGTACACCCGCCTGGGATCGACCCGCAACGACGACACGGCATGATCGATAACGCCTCGAATGAAAGCGAGGTCGTCCGACTTCGGATTGCCGGGTGCATCGACTCGACCGTCGTTCCAGCCTTGAAAGCCGTCCGGTCCCTTGGCGCCGTCGAGCGCGGCGACGACGACGCCCTCGCGGTCGGCAATCCTCAACCATTCCGAAAGCGGCGAAGCCCCCGACCGTTCACCCAGGATCTGGCCGGCAGACCCCGAGTGTCCGTGAAGCAAAATGACGAGCGGCCGTTGCTGTTGGGTCGTCTTTTCCGGCAGGGCCAAGAGGTAGGGACGTTTGCCATCCTTCGTCGTCGCGAACTCGCTGCGTATCTCTGCGGCATGTGCGAGAGAGGCCAGCCCTGCGATTCCGACCAGCAAGCTACGATTCACCGAGCATCTCCTCCAGCGTCTTGGGCCAGTCGTCTTTCAGGAGCCGCGAAAGACTGCGGTCCGCGAGCAGGCGTCCTTCGTTCTGGCACTTCGCGCAGTAGTTCGTTTCATTTTCGGCATGGACGATGTGCTGGATGGGCGAGCCGCAGACCTGGCAAGGCTTGCCGTACTTCCCGTGCACGAAGAACTCGGGCCGAAAAGCGGTGATCTGGGAGGGCTTGGGAAAGCCCTTGATATCTTTCTGAAGCTTGCCAATCCAATACTCGAAACATTCGCGGCCGGCCTTCAAAAGCCGCGCCGATTCGTATGATGAGAGAGAGGAAGTCAATCGAACCGGCGAGAGCTTCGCAGCGAACAGGATTTCGTCTGAGAACGCGTTGCCGATGCCATCGAAAGCCGAAGGGTCGGTGAGCGCTCGCTTGAGCGTCCGGTTCTTCTCCTTGAGTTTCGTCTCGAATCGCTCGGCCGTAGCTTCAAAGAGGTCGAGCCCACCGCGGTCGTGGCTATGAACGGCTTCGCGGCGGTTTTCGATCCACACGCCTGCCCGCTTCTTGCTGGACGCCTCGGTGAGCACAAGACGCCCGGAATCCCAGATCCAGTAGGCGCTTTGGATCTTCGATCCGATCGTGATGGGATCGAAGGGCGGATCGTTCCACACGAAGCGGCCGGCGATCATGAGGTGGATCAGCAGGAACAGTTCGTCATCGAACTCAAAGACGATGCGCTTGCCCGCACGACTGACCCCGGTCGTGGTTTTGCCTATGAGACGGTCAAGCGGCGTCTCATAGCTTCGAAGCACAAAGGGACGAAGCATCTTGGCTGCCTCCAGCTTATTGCCAACCACCCTCTCTTCCAGGCGCTTGACATACAGGGTAACGTCCGGCAGCTCGGGCATTTCAAAAAGACTAACCCACGTTGCAACGAAAATGCGTCCGAGGGCCGTCGATTGCCGTAGGATGGGTTTGTGGGCTGGTCGGTTTGCAGGTTGTTGGGACGGCGAGTCTGAGCAAGATCGAGTCTGGAGAATGCCTCCCGACCAACAACCCCTCCAACCCAGAACTCACAGACCACAATCAACTGTCCCTCAACCCACTTTGAAAGAATTTAACGAGCTATCTGGCCCTTGGACGGGCCTGTCGGTTCAAGACGGCATTCGCATTTCCGAGCAGATTCGGCTGACGATCCATGCTGGACAGATTTCCGGCAGTGGAACCGACAAAGACGGAGAGTTCGAGCTCTCCGGGTTTTACAAACAGAGGACTCAGCAAGTGATGCTGACTCGCCGCTACACCAGGACCACCGAACCTTCGCAGGAGAACGTCGGCATCGCGTACGACTATGAAGGCGTGTGGGACGGTGCGATGGTCTCCGGGCGCTGGCATCCAAGAATGCACCCAAGCTACGGAGGACCGTTCGAAATGTGGCCCAGCCGTGACACCGATTTGGAAGAGCTGACGATCAGCTTCGAGGAGACGAAGCTCCTCGCGCTGCCCGGCGGCGTTTCGGCATGATCCTTGCCCCTGGTTGCAGATGCCTTGAGCGATGAACGGCTGGCTTGGTCTGCCAGGCCTCATAATCTTAGCGACAGGCAAAGGAGCCTCGACTTTGACTATGACCTACAGACCTAACCAGGACGAAGCTGTCTTTTTGGATTCGGTGCGCCGCTTCGTAGCGAACGACGTGTTGCCGTGCACCCGTGAATGGGAGGCACAGGCCTCGTTTCCGGATGATATCTGGCCGAGGCTGGGGTCACTTGGGTTGCTCGGAATACTGTGGCCCAAGGAAAGAGGCGGCGCCGGCCTGTCGCTTGGCGCTTTCTGCGAAGTGATTCGAGAAGTCGCGAAGGGCGATCCCGCGCTTGCCATGAATCTGTCGGCGATCAACACGCTGGTGATCGGCCACTTTCTCAAATTCTCCTCTCAGGAGCAGGTCGACAAGTTCATACCGGGCGTGCTCAGGGGCGAGATCAAGCTCGCGTGGGGCCTGACGGAGCCCGATGCCGGTTCCGACGCACGACGAGTAAAGACCGCCGCGACGCCGATCTCCGATCGTCCCGGTTACTACCACCTGAACGGACGGAAGATGTTTATCACCAACGGCGGCAAGGCGGACCTGATGGTAGTGATCGCCCGGACTTCGGACACCGAGCTTTCAGCCTTCTTCATGGAAACCAACCAGCCGGGGTTCAAGCTCGAGAAGCGAATCCACACGGTTGGCGTTTCGGCGTCCAACACAGTTCAGTTCGCACTGAATAACGCCGTCGCATGGCACACGCCCTGCAAGTTCGAGGAGGCGATCTCGCTTCTCTATCCGGGCCGTCTGGGAATCGCGGCAATGGCCCTGGGAATCGCGGAGAAGGCCTTCGAGCTGACCATCGAATACTCGAAGCAGCGCGAGCAGTTCAACCGTAGGTTGGCCGACATGCAGTCCGTCCAGAACATGATCGCCGACAGCGCCGTGGAGATCGAAGCCGCCAGGCTGCTGGTGCAGAACGGCGCGTCCTTGTTCGACGAAGGCCGGCCCATCGTCAAGGAGAGCTCTTACGCGAAACTGTTTGCAAGCGAGACTGCGAACCGCGTCACCAACCGGGCCATCCAGATTCACGGCGGACGTGGAATGACCAAGGAGTTCTTGGTGGAGAAGCTTTGGCGGGATGCGAAGCTCACCGAGATCGGCGAAGGCTGCTCTGAGATTCAGCGCTTGGTCATCGCCAAAGCCGTCTTAAAGTAGCGGCTTGGTCGCAATTTGGGCCCAAGGTTCGAACGAGGACGAGCGCCATCGTGTTTACTGAGTGTAAATGGCGCTTCTTTCCGCGTTGATCCTCTCGTCCGTCTGTACCGGCCAGACTTCCACGCCTACTAACCTGAACAGGGTTTTCTCAAAGGGTGAGAAGCTGGCGTACCAGATTCGGTCCCATATCACGGCAGAGAATCGAGGACGCGGCCTTTCCACCTGGCTGCCTACGGACCTGGACATCAACTACAACTTCACCGCCCGGGTGACCGAAATGCGCGCCGATGGGATTGCCGTGATGCACTACGAGCGGCCGACCATGACCCAGATCAATGGTGAGGGGTTTGACGATTCGGGGATCAAGACTAGCGTGGAGAAGGTCAACCTCGACGCGTTGCTCACGCTTTCTCCCGTGAACGAGATTCTGGAGCAGAAGGACCTTTCCAAGAAGCCTTCCAAACCCGAAGACGATGAATTGAGCGTCCATCCGGCCACGCAGGGAGCGCAGGCGTTTTTTCAGCCGTTTATCAGCGACATCCACCGGCTGTCGCTCTTTATCGGCGGCGTGGAGGACTCGCTCGATTTCGCTCCGAAGCTGCCGCTGGCGCCTGTAAAGATCGGCGATACATGGAAACGCACGGTGGGTTTCCAGCCTCAGAAGCTGAAAGGGAAGGACGGCAAGTCCGCGGTCCAGCGCCTCGATTACACCTACACTTACCTGGGCCCGATGACCTCGAACGGCAAGAAGGTCTTGCGCGTGGAAGCGAAGCTGAACTTCTCAACGGATTTGAGCGAGTACTTCAAACAGGTCCTCGCCGAGCAGGCCTCGGAGACAAACGTCAAGAAGATTCCCCTGCACTTTGACTCCGTGATTGACTTCGACCTCGATCCCGTGACGCACGACACGCTGCTCGGCGTGGGCCAGACCGAGGGCGGCTATCAAGTGTTTCTCGAGGAGACCGGGGACGATCCGATCGTCGAAGAGCGCTTCAAAGGCAACACAACGTTGGAGCTGAAAGGCAAGCGCATCGTGGCCGCGTCCAAGTAGGTTAGGAGCCGGCCAGGGAACTGGTGGCTGGAAAGACGCCTGGAAGGACGGTGACGGGGGCTCGTGCACGGATGTCCGCGGAAGACGCACCGACTTCAATCTCGATCTTCTCGCCTTCAACAACCCACCGGTGGTCTTTCGCGTCCCAGTAGGCAAGCTGGGGAGTCTTGAGAGGGATATCGACGGTCTTCGTCTCTCCAGCTTTGAGCGAGACTCTTGAAAACCCTCTCAGCTCCCGCAAGGGCCGCTCGACCTTTGAGCCGAGATGGCTCACATAGAGCTGCACCACCTCGTCACCGTCGCGGCGGCCTGCGTTTGTTACGTCCACCCTGATGTGTGCAGTTGCGCCGCATGGTACTGGGCTTTTAGGGACACTCAGGTGGGCGTAACGGAACCTTGTGTAGCTGAGTCCGAAGCCGAACGGATAAAGGGGTCTACCTTTGAAATACATGTAAGTTCGGCCATGGCGGATGTCGTAATCCATCATGGGCGGCAGCTGGTCGAGCGATGTGGGCCAAGTCTCGGTTAGGCGCCCTGCGGGATTGTAGTCGCCGAACAGGACGTCGGCCAAGGCGTTGCCGGTCTCTTGACTGCAGTGCGCCATTTCCACGATGGCGGGCACGTGCTCTTGGCTCCAGTTGATCGCGTAGGGGAAGCTGGCCGTGAGAACCAGGATCGTACGCGGGTTGGCTGCCAAGACGTCTCTGACAAGCTGCTCTTGCTCGAGCGTGATCGTTTTCCGGTCGACGGCCTCCCGCCCTTCGCTCGGAAGGTCGATCTTGGCCCAGCCCAACTCCTGCCCACTGATCGGGTTGTTGCCCACGCAAACAATTGCCACGTCGCACTCTTTCGCGAGCTTGGCTGCCTGA
>DASZPA010000413.1:0-45944 GCA_035550555.1 Fimbriimonas sp. | reverse complement strand
GCTTCGGAGGAGCGGCCCCTTCCCTCTCAAGATGTCAATGCTCTAGTCGACCAAGCCCTCAAGCAACGGCCAGAGATCAAGCAGCAGGAGATGCTCATCCGAGCCGCAGGGTATGAGGTTTCGATTGCCAGGAAATCGCTGCTGCCGTCCGTCTCATTGGTGGGATCGGTCTCGGACAGCGCGGGCGGCAACTTCAACGGAGGCGTGGGAAGCGTTGGGATCACGTTGAGCTGGGACCCGTTTAGCGTTTCCGCGGCTCGAGGTCGCTCGTTGACGGCGCAAGCCGACGTAACGACGGCTCAGCAGAATCTGGTTTTGACGACCCAAACGGTTCAGTCCGACGTGGCGGTGGCCTATCTGAACGATAAGACGGCGGAGCAGCAGGTGCAAGTGAGCACGGCCGAGCTTGCCAACGCTCAGGAGGGCCTGCGAATTGCGGAAGGGCAGTACCGGGCAGGCGTGGTCACCTTTGTGACCGTCACCGACGCCGAAACGAACATCGCCCAAGCGCGAGCCGATCTGGTGAACGCGCAGGCTGCTCTTCAGCTCGCGCGCGCAGCCATGGAGCACGCCCTGGGCAAGCCGCTCGGCTAGTTCGCCTTATTGGCCCTGAAAAGTTCTTGGCGCGGGACACGATGCCCGGCCGGTCTTCTCGTCGTACTGCTGGTGATACTCCTCGGCTAGATAGAACTTCTGCGCCGGCTGGATCGGCGTGACGATGGGCGCCGTCTCGGACCTTTGCTGCTTGGCCTTGCTCTCCTTCGCCTCTTTGAGCTGGTCCGCATCGAACGTCCAGATGGCCGAACGGTAGTTGTTTCCGAAGTCGGGCCCCTGCCGATCGACCGCCGTTGGATCGACGTACTGCCAAAAAGTGTCGAGCAGCTGTTTATAGGTCACTTTCGCGGGGTTGAACTCGACGAGAACCGTCTCGGCGTGGCCCGTTTCGTGTGAGCACACTTGCTCGTAACTGGGATTCGCCACGGTCCCACCGGTGTATCCGACCGCGGTTGCGACCACCCCAGGCACATGCCGGTATAGGTCCTCGGTTCCCCAGAAGCAACCTCCGCTGAAGCTCGCAAGCTGGTCCCCCGGAAGAGGCTTGAGGTCTTTGCCTTCGCGGATGTGTCCGGGATCGTTTCCGACCTTCGCCCCAGCGGTTATGATCCTGCCTCCCGAGGCCGGCTGGTTCAGAGCCATCAACGCGAGCATGAGACAGCCCGTGCCGAGGACCGTCAGCGACAGTTTCAAAGCCTTCATATCTCAACTATACAGATGAGCATCCTCCAAAGTGCCATCCCAGATTCAAACGAACTAAAGAAACGCGCTTTCCGATGCCGATACAAATATTGGTTAGCTCGTCTGATTGCGTCGCTCGTCACGCAGCCGTTTCGCCGAGCTGGCCATCGGTCGCCAGATACGGAATAGGTTCAGTATGAGATTGATCGCAAGCGCCGCACTCGCCATCATCGCTTCGGTGGCTGTGACCCAGCACTGGGAGCAGAGCTACTCAGACGGTCTCAAGGCGGCAAAGGCCGGCCACTGGCTTGAGGCTCGCGACGATTTCAGACGCGCTTCCGCGGACCGATCCGGCGACAGCAACCGCGGCAGCTCGAAATGGCGAAAGGGCGCGCTCTACTCCCCGCTGTTCCTTTCCGCTTACTGCTCCTACCGATCCGCGCTCGACGTCAAGGACCCCGGCGAGCAAAAGAAGATGCTCCGTGCCGCCGCTTCGGAGTTTGAAGGAGTGGTCGCGAAGGGCGAACGAAGCCGCGACGCATACTTCTTCCTCACGGCGATCTACGCGAAGACGGGCGACGGCGACAAGCTGCGCGACGTGCAAGCGCGCTCGGCCAGCAAGAACGGCAAAGTGAACTGGTCCGTGGATGAGGAAATCCTTGCGCCCCAGGAGCTCTCCGCAATGTCGGTGCAGATCGATTCGCAGAGGGTGGCCGTAAGAGGCGGGAACCAGAACGGAGATTTGGCGCCAGTCCTCACCGCAGCGGAGGTCGCGGCTCAGCAAGAGGGCGAGAGACGTCCGGCCGACCTGCAGGGACCCGAGGTTCCGCCGATTCCTGACAAGTACGCGCTTGTGATAGGTGAGACCGGCGAGCAGCTGGGAGAGGGCTCGGTGCCGTTCGCGACCTATGACGCCCAGAAAGTCGCCGACGGTTTGACCTCAAACGCGGGCTACGACGCGGAGAACGTTGTAGTCGTTATGAACGGCTCCGCGGCCAAGATTGCGCAAGGCGCCAAGGCGCTCGCGGCCAAGGTGCCGCAAGACGGTACGGTCGCGATCTACTACGCAGGTCCAGGCGCGTGCGTCAACGGAAAGGATTATCTGGTCGGCAGCGACTCGGTTGGCCTGACGGACCCCGAGACGATGGTCGCCAAGTCGGCGCTTTATAACCTGTTCATGCAAAGGGGAGCCCGGATCTTCGCGTTCTTCGAGGTCAATCGGCCCGTGGTGAACGGCTACTTCTTCGGCTCCGAGGTTCCACAGGTTGGAGCGATCGCCCAGATGGAAGCGACCATTCCCGAGGGAACAGTCACCTCTCTAGTGAACAACGGCCACATAGTAGGGCTCTTCGCGGAGTCGTTCTGGCAGGTGCTGGCCGAGCTACGCTCCAACCGGGTACCTATCTACGAGTTCGGTTGGCAGATCTACAACAAGATGCGCAAGGGGAACTCGGGAACAAGCTCCGGCTCCAGCCACCAGATCCCGACTCTTCCGGTCCTCAACAATCTTGCCGCCGACGCTCGCTTCTAGTCGATGCCGGAATAACCATGATCGCCCCGTGCGCGACATGTGGCCGTCCATTTAAAATGGACGTGTGCCGCAATACTCGCTAGGCTTAGACTACGGGACCAACAGCGTCCGAGCGCTTCTTGTCGATGTCTCCGACGGTTCCGAGGTTGCAACCGCCGTCAGCAACTACGGCTCCGGAAACGCGGGGGTGATCGAGGACTCGACCGATCCCAATCTGGCTCGCCAGAACCCCGCGGACTACGTCGAAGGCTTCTATCAGGCTGTTCAAAGCGTGATGAAGCAGGCTGGCGTGAATCCCGAGGACATCGTGGGGATTGGAGTCGACACGACCGGCTCGACGCCCATTCCGGTCGACGAGAGCTGCGTGCCCTTGGCCATGCACGACGCGTTCAAGCACAACCCGGCGGCCCATGCCTGGCTTTGGAAGGACCATACGAGCTTCGCGGAGGCGCTGGAGATCACGGACAAGGCCAGAAATCTGGAGATGCCCTACCTCGCCAAGTGCGGCGGCGCCTACTCCAGCGAGTGGTTCTGGTCGAAGATCCTTCACTGTGCCCGCGTGGCGCCGGAAGTTTTCGATTCCGCCAATTCTTGGGTTGAGCTTGCGGACTGGGTACCAGCTTGGCTCACGGGCCAGAGATCGCCGCAGTCGCTGGTGCGCGGCGTCTGCGCTGCCGGCCACAAGGCCATGTACGCCGACGAATGGGGCGGCCTTCCTTCCAAAGAGTTTCTCGCGACCCTCGACCCACGATTGGCCTCGCTCCGCGACCGGCTCTATGATTCGGCCGTGCCGGGAGACCGCAAGGCCGGCTCGCTAATCGGTGAGATCGCGGCAAAAGCGGGTCTCAAGGTAGGCACCCCGGTCGCGGTCGGCGCGTTTGACGCGCACTTCGGAGCGGTAGGAGCCGGTATCAAGACCGGATCGCTCGTGAAGATCATGGGCACCAGCACCTGCGACTGTATGGTGCATCCGTTAGACGAGCCATTGGAGGACATTCCGGGCCTATGCGGCATCGTGAGAGGCTCGGTGCTGCCCAACTACTACGGTCTCGAAGCGGGCCAGA
The DNA here is from genome assembly GCA_035550555.1 of Fimbriimonas sp. Lineage (GTDB taxonomy): Bacteria > Armatimonadota > Fimbriimonadia > Fimbriimonadales > Fimbriimonadaceae > Fimbriimonas. The sequence goes on along the minus strand of DASZPA010000413.1, from coordinate 42,113 downwards.
GCGCCGTGGGAGACATCTTTAACTGGTTCGTCGCGTTCGTCGGAAAGACCCATGAGGAGCTGACCGCAGAAGCGTCCCGTCAGCCAGCAGGCGCCTCCGGGCTTCTCGCGCTCGACTGGCACAATGGCAACCGCACGGTGCTCGTGGACCCCCTGCTCTCGGGCCTGATCGTTGGACAGACCCTTCACACGACGCCTGCCGAAACCTACCGCGCCCTCGTGGAGGCGACCGCCTTTGGCGCGCTCATGATCGTTCGGCGTCTGGAAGAGTACGGCGTGGCGGTCAAAGAGGTCGTGAACTGTGGCGGCATCGCTGAGAAGAACCCGTTCGTGATGCAGATCTACGCCGACGCAATGAACCGCCCGATGAAAGTCTCCCGCTCGGCCCAAACCTGTGCGCTCGGCTCCGCAATCTTTGGATCAGTTGTGGGCGGAGCGCACCGGTCGGTGGAGGAAGCACGCGACGCGATGACGGGTACAAAGCCCGTGGTTTACGAGCCGGAGCCTCTCGCCGCAGCCGTATATGCCCGCCTCTTCAAGCTCTACACCGACCTGCACGACGCCTTCGGGACCTCTCACTGGAACGGCTCCCTCGTCCACACCATGAAGGACTTGATCCAGATCCGCCGTGAGGCTCGCAGTTGAGCCTTCAGAACCTCCGCCTTGCAGTCGCCGAGGCGAACTGGGCCCTACCCAAAGCGCAGCTCGTCACGATGCACTCCGGCAACGCCAGCGGTTACGACCCGGAGCAGGATGCCCTCGTGATCAAGCCGTCTGGCATGGACTACGACAAGATCACGCCGGAAAACCTTGTCGAGGTCAAGGTATCGACGGGCGAAGTGATCAGCCAAGGAGTCAGACCCAGCGTCGACCTTCCCCACCATCTGTTTCTTTACCGGAACATTCCGGGTCTTCGAGGAGTGATTCACACCCACAGCAACTATGCGACGGCGTTTGCCGCCGTGGGACAGGCGATCCCGCTGGTGTTGACCGCCATCGCCGACGAGTTCGGCGACGAGATCCCCTGCGCACCCTATGTGGACAACGAGGGCGAGCACATCGGTGAGGCCATCCTGAAGCACCGAAACCGCTCTCCTGCGATCCTGATGGGCAACCACGGCGTGTTCGCCTGGGGGGACTCACCGAGGTCGGCTCTGAAAGCCGCGGTGATGGTCGAAGACGTCGCCAAAACCGTCTGGCTCAGCTACTCCCTTGGCGAGCCGAAGCGCATTCCGAAGGAAGAAGCCGAGAAATGGTACGACCGGTACCACAACCGGTATGGGCAGGGGTAGGTTCTTGGGTTCGCTAGGTGGTTGGTCGTTGGGCTGGAAGATGCCCTGGGAACGCAACAACACAAATCCAGAAGCCTATGCCGCCGCCTGCAGCTTGAATGCGATCGCGTCGCCCAGCTCGCTCGTGGACACGAGACTGCAGCCGCGCTCGTAGATGTCGGCGGTGCGGAGCCCCGCTTCCAGCGTGTGCTCGACAGCCTGTTCAACGCGACGCGCCATTCTTTCGTCGCCGAACGAGTATCGAAGCATGAGCGCCGCGCTGAGGACAGCGGCGATGGGATTCGCGCGGCCCTGTCCCGCGATGTCCGGCGCTGAGCCGTGGACCGGCTCGTACAGACCGAAAGTCGCACCGGTTTGCGTGCTGTCGCTGAGCGAAGCCGACGGCAGCAGTCCCAGCGAGCCGGTGACCATCGAGGCCTCATCCGACAGGATGTCGCCGAACATGTTCTCGGTGAGGATGACGTCGAACTGGGATGGGTCGCGGATAAGCTGCATGGCGCAGTTGTCGACCAGCATGTGCGTTACTTTCACGTCGGGGTTGGCGGTGGCCATCTCGCTGACGACCTGTCTCCAGAGCCGCGAAGTCTCCAGAACGTTCACCTTGTCGACGCTGGTGATCTGGCACTTCCGAAGGCGCGCGATGTCGAAAGCTCGTTGGGCGATGCGCTCAATTTCGAACCGGTGGTAGATGCAAGTATCCACGGCCGTGTTGCCGTCGTCTCTGCGCTCCCGAGGCTCTCCAAAGTAGATGCCGCCGGTCAGCTCCCGCATCACGACCACGTCGACATAGCTGCGGACTCCCTTCAAGGGGCTGGCCTTCACCAGCGCCTTCAAAGTCTTCACGGGGCGGACATTCGCGTACAGGTTCAGCTCTCGTCGAAGGGGCAGCAGCGCGCCGATTTCCGGCCGCAAGGCAGGATCAGGGATCGCATCGTACTTTGGACCGCCGACCGCTCCGAACAGGACGGCGTCGGCCTCTTTGCAAAGGGCGAGCGTCTCGGACGGCAAAGGGTGGCCGGTGGCGTCATACGCCGCGCCGCCAACCAGCGCTTCGTGAAAGTCGAATGAGGAGCCGATCGAGCGGAGGACCTTCACCGCCTCCGCGGTTACCTCGGGGCCGATGCCGTCTCCCGCCAAAACGGCGATCTTCTTGGCCATGACCTTCAATTATGGACGGTTCCGCAGCTTCGTGCGCCGGATCCAAGTGGTGGTAATCAATCCGGGCAAGAGCAGCGCGCCCAAGGCCGAGCAGCCCAGATTGTTCGGGAACTTTAGGATCAGCAGGCCACCCATGCCGCCAATGACGACGAACAGCAGGTTGCACAAGCCGAGAAGGCATCCGTCACTGGGACTCCGCAGAATGCGCCCGAACATCCAAGAGAAGAACACAAAGAATGCAGCGCTGCCCAGCCAGCTCACCGAGAGAATCCAGAACTGACCGGGCCCGGCGATCCAATCGGAGTTCATAACTCCAAACCTGGCAGGGGAGCGTTCGGCAAGGCATCGAGGTCATGCCCGTGCCGCTCTCCGGCGGCCAGCCGAAACGAGGCGGCGAGGCCGATCATGGCTGCGTTATCGGTGCAAAGATCGATAGGCGGAGTGACAAAGGCAATGCCTTTAGTCTGACATGCGCGGGAAATCCGCTCTCGCAGAGCTTCGTTCGCAGCAACACCGCCGACCAACGTCAACACCTCCGCAGCCGAGTCTTCCGCGGCACGCAGGGCTCGTTGCGAGAGGACCGATACGATCGTCTCTTGAAGGCTCGCCGCCGCATCGGGCACAGACAAGCGGTCCCCCTCCTTCTCAACGAGCCGCAGCACTGCGGTCTTCAAGCCGCTGAAGCTGAAGTCGCAAGTGTCTCCGGATAAACCTCTCGGGAGCGGATACCTCTTGGGATCGCCGCCCTTGGCAGCCTCCTGGATCGCCCTGCCCCCCGGATAGCCGAGCCCCATGAGCCGCGCGCCCTTGTCGAAAGCCTCTCCGGCCGCATCGTCGAGCGTCTGTCCAAGAACCGTGTATTTGCCAATTCCGCGAACTCGGACGAGCTCGGTGTGCCCGCCAGAAACAATGAGAGCGACGTGGGGAAACGAGACTTCGTCCCCACCCCCGAACACGCTGAACAGATGTCCTTCCAGATGATGGATTCCGACGATAGCGAGCCTTCGCGCGAAAGCCAGCGCCTTCGCCGCCGTCACGCCTACGCTCAATGCTCCCACCAGCCCAGGGCGATTGGTGACTGCTATCGCTTTGATATCAGTTAGCTCGAGGGAGCTGCTCGAAAGGGCTTCCTCGATAATCGGCAACAGGGCCTCCACATGCGCGCGAGCCGCGGCTTCGGGAACCACGCCGCCCCACTTCTTGTGAAGCTCGATCTGGCTGGAAACGGCGTTGGATACCACCTTGCGCCCCACCACCACTGCCGCGCTTGTCTCGTCACAGCTTGTTTCGAGGGCAAGGATCGGCCCATCGAACAAGGTCACTTGGACGGCGCTTCCCAGGTGTCGAGCTCATACAGCCACATGACCAGAGCGTCCTCTTTATTGTCCGGATAGTAGGATTTGCGACGCGCCGACTCTTGAAATCCGAGCTTCTTGTAGAGGGCGATAGCCGCCTCGTTGCTTGCGCGTACTTCCAGCGTCGCGCAAGTCATCCCTTTGGCGCGCGCACGGTTCAAAAGCTCAACCAGCAGCCACCTGCCGATACCTTGCCGCTGGTGCGTGGGCGCCACGGCCAACGTGGTGACGTGAGCCTCGTCGATGACCAGCCAAATTCCTCCGTAGCCGACCACTTCCCCGTCAGCGATCGCGGTCAGAAAGATCCCTTGCGGATGGCTGACCTCGTGCCGAAAGCTCCTTTCGGACCATGGGGCGCTGTTGACTTCCCGCTCGATCTCCAGCAGCCTCGGGACGCGGTCCTCGCGCAGGGGCTCAAAACGAAGGGTGGTCAGCATCGAAGGCTTACCCTCCCAGATAGGCCTCTTTGACCTTCGGATTGGCCAAAAGCGCTTGGCCGGAATCGGAAAGAACAATGCATCCCGTTTCAAGAACATACGCCCGGTGCGCGATCTCCAACGCGCGGTTCGCGTTTTGCTCCACGATCAGCACGGTGCTGCCCTCTTTGTTCAGCTCCAACACGATCTGGAAAATCTGGGCCACGAGGTTGGGCGCCAATCCTAAAGAGGGTTCGTCGAAGAGGATCAGCTGCGGGCGCGACATGAGAGCGCGACCGATCGCCAACATCTGCTGCTCGCCGCCGCTGAGAGTGCCGGCGTTCTGCTTGAACCGCTCTTTCAATCTCGGGAAGCGCACCAGCACCTCTTCCATGTCCTTGCCGACCCCGCCGTCCTTGCGAATGAAGGCGCCGAGCTGGAGGTTCTCGTGCACGGTCATGTTGGTGAAGATCTTGCGGCCTTCCGGACAGTGGGAGATGCCGAGCTGGACGATCTTGTCTGCCGGGCGGCCAGTGATATCCGAGCCCTTGAAAGAGATCGAACCGTTCCGCGGCGTCAGCAGTCCGCTGATTGTCCGGAGAAGCGTGCTTTTCCCGGCGCCGTTCGAGCCGATAATCGCCACGATCTCGCCCTGTTGGACGTTGATCGAGACCCGATCCAACGCCTGAATGGCGCCGTAGTAAACGCTGATCTCGTTGATATCGAGCATAAGGCTGCAACGGTGATACCCGAGTCGGCACGCATTGATGGGCCATCGCTTCGGGGCGCCGTCGCGAAGCGTTTCTATCCTGAGCATCGGGGCTCAAAGAACCAACGTTTATAGGGCGGGCTGTCACCGGCGCCAGGCCAGCAATCCTATCAGTCTGGAACCCACAATACGAACTAGCCCATGAAGCACCCCAAGTTCTCCCACGCGTACGAGGTCACATGCCAGCTTCCCGAGGCCTTGGAGCCGCTCAAGAAGCTTGCCTCGAACTACCGATGGACTTGGGATCACAATGCGCGGGACCTGTTTCGCGAGATGGATGGGGACCTGTGGGAGCGATCCAGCCACAACCCCGTCCTGTTCTTGAACTCGATGTCGGACGAGCGGCTGTCGCGGCTTCAAAAGGACGACGGCTTTCTCGCTCGGATGAATCGGGCGGTGTCACAGCTCGAGCAGTATCTGACGGAGGGCGCTTGGTTCTCGAGCAAGTATCCGGACGCCCCAAAAGACCTCACAATCGCCTACTTCTGCTTCGAATTCGGCATCTCGGAGGGTCTGCCGATCTATTCGGGCGGCTTGGGAATCTTGGCGGGAGACCATCTGAAAGCCGCGAGCGACCTCGGAATTCCGCTGGTCGCCGTCGGTCTGCTGTACAGCCGCGGCTACTTCCGGCAGAAGCTGAGCCACGACGGCTGGCAGCAGGAGATCTATCCGCAATACGACTTCTATCAGATGCCCCTGACGCTGATGCGGGGCCAGGACGAGAAGCCGATCAGAATCGAGGTCGAGTTCCCCGACCGGGTGGTGACTTGCCAGGTTTGGCGGGCCGAAGTCGGCCGAATCGGCCTCTACCTTCTCGACAGCAATCTCCTGGAGAACCAACCGCTGGACCAGGTTCTGACCGACTCGCTCTACGGCGGCGACGAGGACATGCGGATCCGTCAGGAGATGATCCTCGGAATCGGCGGATTCAAGGCGTTGCGAGCCGTCGGCATCAATCCTACGGTCTGTCATATGAACGAGGGCCACGCCGCCTTTCTGTCGGTCGAGCGCATCACCGAGTTCATGCGGGATCACAACTGCGACTTCCGGCTCGCTCGGCAGGTGATCGTGCCAGGCAACGTCTTCACGACCCACACTCCCGTTCCGGCCGGCTTCGACCTTTTCAACCCCGGGATCTTGGAACGGTACATGGGCAAAACGGTCGCGGCTACCAAACAGTCGTTCTCCGAGTTCCTGAAGCTGGGGCGGGTGGATACTTCCAACGAAGGCGAGGCGTTCAACATGGCCGTCCTGGCGATGTCGACCGCCAATCAGGTGAACGGCGTTTCCGAGCTGCATGCCGCCGTCACTCGCGAGATGTTCTCCAGCCGTTGGGCGGGCTATCCCGAGGACGAGGTGCCAGTCGAGCCCATCACAAACGGGATCCACACGCAGACGTGGATCAGCCATCGAATGGCGCGGCTCTTCGACCGCTACCTCCGAACGGATTGGCGGCGCTATCCCGATCAGGAAGAGGCTTGGGCAGGCGTGGAATCGATTCCCGACGAGGAGCTTTGGCAGGCGTTGGAGGACCAGCGCGGCACTCTCGTAAGGTTCGTTCGACGCCGTATCAGCGTGGACTCGACGAACCAGGGAGGCTCCCATCCCGAGTTCGGTATCGCGGGCAACGTTCTCGACCCGCGCGTCCTGACCGTTGGATTCGCACGGCGCTTTGCCACTTACAAGCGCGGCTCGCTGATGCTGACCGACCGGGAACGGCTCAAGAAGATTCTATTCCACCCGGAAAGACCGGTTCAGATCATGATCGCCGGAAAGGCTCACCCACGCGACGACGCGGGCAAGAAGGTCATTCAGGATCTGGTGAACTTCATCAACCACGATAGCGTGAAGAGCCGGATGGTCTTCCTCGAGGATTACGACATGCAGGTTGCGCGGGCCCTCGTGCAGGGCGTGGACCTTTGGCTGAACAACCCCCGGCGTCCCCATGAGGCGAGCGGGACGAGCGGCATGAAGGTGATTCCGAACGGCGGCCTCAACTGTTCCATCCTCGACGGATGGTGGGATGAAGGATACGAGCCCGGGGTGGGATGGGCGATCGGCGACCGCAACGAGTACGGCGACCAGGGTCATCAAGACTGGCTCGACAGCCGCGCGTTCTATCAGTTGCTCGAAAACGACATCACGACGACCTTTTATCATCGCGTTGAGAACGGAGTGCCTCGTGACTGGATACGGATGGTGAAACGCTCGATCATGACGCTTGCGCCACGCTTTTCAACTTCTCGAATGGTGCGCGACTATACGGAGAAGTTCTACATGCCTGCAGCCGAGAGGCACCTTCGGCTCAAGGCGGACAACATGGCTCGCGCGCGCACCGTTCTCGAGTGGCGCGATCGCGTGAAAGGCAACTGGGAGAAGGTCCGCGTCACGAGCGTGACTGATTCCGCGTCCACTTCGAATCTCCTTGGTCAAGGATTCAACCTGCGGGCCCTTGTGGACCTCGGAGCCTTGAATCCCGACGATGTCCATGTGCAGGCCGTCGTTGGCAAGGTCGGGCCGGGCCGAGAGATTCTCAACGGAAAGATCGAGAACCTGAAAGCGACGGGTAAAGAGGGGGACCTCCACGTCTTTGAAGGCGGCGTGACTTGCGATGCACCGGGGTACATGGGCTACACCGTGCGTATCGTGCCGAGCCATTCGGATGTGTCGGTGCCGAGCGAGCTAGAACTAGTCGCCTGGGAATAGCCGTCCAAGGAGAGCCGGTACACTGGCGGTTCTCCTATGCTCTCCCTTCTCGCCTGCACCATTGCGCTGCAGGTCCCCATCATTCAACCGCCTCGGTTGCGCACGATTCTGCCGAACGGAGCCATCGTTTTGGTGCAGAAGGAGCCGACCGTGAAGGGCCTGGTGATGCAGCTCTTCGTCTCCGCGCAAACGGCGCCCGATAGCCCCAAGACGAGCGGGCTGCGCCACCTGATGGAGCACTTCATCGCCAAAGGGCGCACCGGTACATTGGACAAGCGGCTGGAAACCAACGGGGCGTTCCTCACGGCCGAGACGCTTCGGGACATGATTGTCTTCACGCTGAAGCTGCGTCCGGCCGATCTCAAACTCGGGATGTCCGCCGTGGCCGACATCATGCAGATGGGCGAGATCAAGCCAGAAGACATCGCGAAGGAGACGCAAATCATTCGCGAGGAGCAGGCGTTGGAGCAGCCGTCCTCCATCTTGGCCGCCGAGGCTTGGAAGTTGGCGTTTGGAGACAGTGGGATTGATCCCGAAGGAGATCCCGACGTGATCGGGTCGGCTACGGCCGAACAGCTTCGCCTTCTGCACCGGTCTTCATTCGTCGGCCCGAATCTCGTCTTGGTCGTCTCAGGAAACGTGGATCTGGACGAAGCGACACAAGCCGCGGCGGCGACACTGACGACCGTTCCGCCGGCCAAGATCAGTCCGCTGCCCCTCCGCATCGGCAAGGCCGGGACCGGTTCGGCGGATGTCTCGGGCGAAGCAAGAGCCGTCACCGCTCCCAACTTCAATTCCGAGCTTACGAGCGCGCGTCTGGCTGCGGCTTTTGGCATCGCCAGCGAGATTCCGGACTCGTTCGTCACCTACACTCCATCCGAACGAGGCGGCCTCATCATCGTGGGTGAAACGAGCGATTCGACGACGCTGGATAAACGGCTCTCCAAGATGGATCCAGCCACGATTTTTGCGACCGGCCGTTCGCTGGCCCGCCAATGGGTCAAGCAGCAGATCGCACCCGACTCCGACGGATACCTCCGGGGAATGTTGATAGCGCAAAGCTCCGGACTGCGGCCCGAGACGATGCTGGACAATCTGAACCGCATGACCGTCGAGGATTTCAACGCCGCAGTCGCGGAGTTTCAAGGCAGGAACGCTGTCGCGGTGATCGGGCATGATTAGCCTCCTTTGCGGTCTGGCGCTGGCACAGGCGGACGCTCCGAAGCTCGTCAAGATCGACGAGCCAGCAGACGCCGACATCGCCTTCGCGTTGGTTGCGCCGCTTCCGAAGCTCGGGGCACAGGACATGCAGCTTCTGGAGTGCGCGGTCTCCTCCCTGCAGGACGGAAGCGAGGTGTACACCGGGCGCACGATTCGAGACCTCACCGATGGACGCGGCGTCAAATGCGAGCTGCTGCCAGATGCCGTCCTGATAAGCTTTCAGGTTCCGAAGGAGTCCTTTTCGTCAGGTGTCGCGATGCTGTCGTCCTTTGTGGAGCAGCCCTCCTTTCGCAAGGAATCGATCCAGAAGGCCATCGCCGCTCTGACGGCGCGCCCGCCCACTTACTGGTCGTTGGCGATGCACCCTCTTCCCTTCGACTTGAAATCGACTTCACGCGACGAGCTGATGACCGTATTTCAGCGTGTCTTCAAGCCCACGAGCGTAACGGTTGCCTGCGTTGGCGATGTGTCAAAAGAAAACCTGAATCAGGCGTGGGCGACGAAGACCGCCAACTGGAAGACTCTGCCCGATCCTCGATTTCCCGATGACTCGGTGCTAGCGCCTCCGGCCGGAGGCGTCGCGGGCGTCAGCACCGCGGCTTTCCGGGGCGCGGAGTTTTCAGCGACGGACTCTTCCCTGCCCGCCCGCCTCCTCGCGCTTTACGCTCTGGGCAGCGGCAAGGGCTCCAGCCTTTTCCGCATCTCGCGGGATGAGCACGGCTGGTCCTACCAGCAAGACTCCTATCTCTGGCCGACCGCCTCCGGCTTTCAGCCTGTGCTGCTGGTCGCTTGCCGTGCCAACCCCGACCTCTCCAAGCGCATGGCCCAACTTCAGCAGGAGCTTAACGCCGACGCCGACGCTTGGACGGAGGAGGATCGAGCCCGGGCGCTCGGTATGGCTGAAGCGACGCTCCTCCGGGACGTGCCTTTCGGGCCGATTCTGCTGGGAGATCATCCGTTGCAGGGCGGCCAAGACGAAAGGGCTTGCATCAGCGCTTACTGGCAGATGAAGACCGGCGCATCGTGGAATCCGGCCCATTTGCTCGAATCAATGAAATCAGTCGATTTGCCGGCCCTCAAAGCTGCTGCCCAGGAAATCTTTGCTCACAGCACTCTCGACCTGTTGCCGGGCAAGTGAGGCGCACAGTTGTGGGGCGCTTCGCGTTGCGAACCTTCGCCATTTGGATTCGAATTACTCGCCGGTTCGCGCTCAGAATGGTCACGAACGACGGGCAACACCGTCGATGGCCACGCCAACGCTTCGAACAGGCTGACTTTCACGGTTAACTAGCACCGTGCTCCGCACGCGCTTGCAGGAATTGGCCCAGTTGCTTCCTCATTCGAGTGAAGCCTCGCTCGACGACGACGCCGACAAGCGGGCGCGGGCAACGTTCGCGCTGGTCATCGAGAAAGCCTTGGCACTGGACGAAACGGCGTCTTCGGTTGCCACCGACCCTCGCACATGTCCCAACTGCGGCGCTCCGCAAGATTCGACGAGAAGTCCTTACTGCGGCGAGAGATGCCGTGAAGAGTCGGCATTTGTTCGGCAGGTTCGTTCCCTTCTCAAGAGCGGGGCGCCGATCGAACGGGAGCGCCTTGCCTCTTTGGGCCAGGTCCTGTGGCACGCCTTGGGCGGTGGCTATCCCCGCCGGCTGCTCCTGCTCGATGAGAAAGCCAGGCTGCGGGCCTTCAAGAAGAGCGAAGGCAAGTGCGAGGCGTGCGGGGCGCCCGCTGAGACGTTCGACCACATCGGCAGCGCCTGCAACCGAGGCAGCAATCTCCGGCCGATGTGCCGGAAATGCGCGGTCACGAAGGACTTTGGGAGCCAGGAACATCTGATCAGGCCGGAAGTTCAGGAACAGTTGGCGAGACTCGCCCGGCGAATCGGAGCAGACCAACCGATTCGGTGCTGCGACGACGCCGAGAGCTGGGACTGGAGGGCGTATATCGCGGAACGCCGGAGCCTCCTTTGAAGGTCGTCCTCTGCGGCGGCTCCGGGCACGTCGGGGCACTTCTCCTCAGACACTTCTCACTGGCGGCCCACGAGCTGGTTGTCTTGTCGCGGTCGCCCAACCCCCTGCCGGCAGCAAGAACGGTCGGTTGGGACGGAAAGAATCTGGGCCCGTGGGCCTCCGAGTTGGACGGCGCCGACGTTGTGGTCAACTTGGCGGGCCGATCCGTCAACTGCCGCTATACGTCCGACAACTTCCGTCAGATGAAGGATAGCCGCGTCGATTCCACGAGAGTTGTTGGGGCGGCGATCCGCAGAGCCTTGAACCCGCCGCGAGTCTGGCTGCAGGCAAGCACGGCAACCATCTACGCCCATCGGTTCGATGCCGCCAACGACGAAGAGTCAGGAATCATCGGAGGCGGCGAGTCAGGAGTCCCACCCAAGTGGAACGGCTCTATCGAAATCGCGAAAGCATGGGAGGCTGCTTTATTCGAGGCAGAAACGCCGTCAACCCGCAAAGTGGCCATGCGCAGCGCGATGACCATGTCGCCTGACAGCGGCTCCGTATTCGACGTTCTGCGAAAGCTTGCAAGACTTGGTTTGGGAGGCACGCTGGGGAGCGGCAAGCAGTACGTGTCCTGGGTTCATGGGTACGACTTCGCACAGGCAGTCGACTTTCTGATCGCTCGAGAGGATCTCGACGGGCCAATCAACATCTGCTCGCCAAATCCGCTGCCCCAATCCGAATTCATGAAGGTCCTTCGAGATGCTGTCAAAGCTCCTTTCGGCTTGCCGGCTTCCCCATGGATGGTAGAGATAGGAACGTTTCTCGCGCGCACCGAGAGCGAGCTTGTTCTCAAGAGCCGGCGAGTGATCCCGACACGCCTCGTGCGTGCAGGTTTTGAGTTTCGATTCCCCCAGTGGAAAGATGCGTGCCGCGATTTGGCCGGCGCGGGAGCCTAGCAAATTGGTGTCGGAACGACGAAGCCCGGTTTGGAAGCGAGCCTAGGCTGTAAAATCCCTAGACAACCCGCGCAGACCTATGTCCCACGAGCTTGTCTTCACCCCGTCGTCGCCTTGGAACTCTGAAAGGCCGCACGTTCTCGTAGTGGCCTGCTCCGACGGCAGACTTCAGGAACCGCTCGACGAGTTTCTGAGGGAGTCGGTGGGAATCGCCCACTACGACCGTGTCTATCTGGCGGGCGGCCCCGGGGCCTTGGTGCGGGGCGGACTTGAGACGGAGAGGCCAAACCGGATCAACGATCACCTACTCTTTCTCATCGAGGCCCACCAGATCGAGTCGGTCGTCCTCATGTTTCACGGTCCTGCAATAGCCGGGCCCGATATCTCGATCTGCGCCGAGTATCGCCGCAGATACCCGGATCACACCGCGGCGCAGATTCGAAAGCAGCAAGAGTACGACACGGAGCAGATCCTTCGAGACCCGCTCGGAGGGTTTCCCTCCGAGCACGTCCACGCCTACCGGCTGGAAGTCACGAACAGCCTGGGGCTGGACGTGATGAAGATCCTGTAGCTACCGGCCGTAGCCGAGCGTCCTGTACAACTGGGGGTTGGAGCGAAGGTAGCGCTCTTTTGCGACCTCCTCGGTCCACAATCGCATCGCCTCCGCGTCGGACTGGAGGCGGCTGTCACCCCACTTCATGTCCTTGAAGATGGGGATGGTCGCCCAGTCGTTGTCGATGTAACAGAACATCTTCACGTCGTTCCGGGCGATGTAGGCAAACACCTTCTTGAACCACTTGCCCCACGTCCCGGAGCCCGGGCGGATTGAATCGAACCACGGAGCCGACTCAGCGATCATCAGTGGCTTGTGGTGCTCGTGCGCCAAGACCGCAAAGGAATCCAGGTACTCGGGGCCTTGCTCGAAATAGGAGACGGCGAACCAATCGACGTAGCCGTCGCCCGGATACCAATCGATCGCCGGATGCTTCGCCTCCCGAGCGTAAGAATGCCAAACGAAAGCTACGTTCGAGACCCCCGCGGCTCGTATATGATCGACGATCCTCCGGTACGCTTTCACGTACTTCTCGGGTTCGAAATTGTTGCCCGGGAAGTCGAACTCATAGCCGATCCGAAGGTAGACGGGACGATGGGTCGAAGCGATCCAACGCGCCAGCCGGTCGATCTGCGAATCCGCCGCACCCGAGAGAATCTCGTTCTCGTAGCCCGTGATATAAAGTCCCAGCTGGAGAACGGTGTTCGGATGGGCATCGATGAGAGCCCTTGCGAACATCACGCCGCCCCCCACGTCCGACCTCTCGTCGAGGCCATTGACCTCGCGTAGCGAAGTGTAGGCTGCGAACCCTCCAGGCATGGGCCCGTCGGCCGCCAGATAGTTCGCGATATTCTCGATGTCCTGCCCCACCACCAAGACCGTCTTGCCTCGGGGCGGCTCGAATTTGGCAAGCTTCGATCCGCTCGCAACGGCCAGGCAAAGGAGGCAAGCCAACGGAAGCAGGCTCACTTGGTGTTCACGGCTCTGCCGGCGCCCATGTGCATGGCTGTGTCCCGCCCGGTCTGCGAGATCGAAGGATCCTGCAGCGTCGGCGGGACGGCCGCTTTGGTGACGCTCGGCACAGACGTGGTCGTATCATGCGACCCGCAGCCGAGCGCCCCAAAGATCAGCAAGGCCAGCCCGCAGAGGTTTAGGGCTCTGAGCCTCACTTATACTCGTCCACCAAGTTGTTGAGCACGTTCTGGGTCTGAGCCGCAGTCGGATAGTAAGGATCGCCCTGCGTGAACCAGTGGTCCCGAGCCGAGTCGCCAATCGTGCGGCTGTACGGCATGGTCTTGGCATGACCGTCGCACCAGACCAGCGAGAAAGTCTTGGCCACCGTGTTGAACGCGCCCATGGACGGATCGGGACAGGTTTGCGTCACGGCGCCGTAGCTGGTTCCATCCCACTGGTCGGTCGGCGAGTAGACGCCCCAACCGTTGCCTGCGCCCGCTTGAGCGTCCGAACATGGGAATGGTGTCGAGCCGTCCGGAAGCGTCTTCGAGCCGAAGAACCACTTGACGTCCTGGAAGTGGGTTCGGGCTGGAGCGATCATGATGGTGTCCGCCGGGGCGTCCAACGAGGTCACAGAGTCGTAGCCTGGAGGGAAAATCGGGTAACCGGAGGCGTCCAACAGGACGGCGCCGCCGAACCCGCCAGTCGGATTCGCAAAGCCGATGATGTGACTGTTGACTGCGTAGTTGGTCGAGATCGCTTGGTAAGGGTGGCGATGAGGATCGCCCAACGAGTAGCTTGCGTCCCAATATGGCGCGCCAGCATATTGGCTGCCGGTGTACGGGTCGGTCGGATCCTCGAGCAAGCCGTTCGACTTATCGTAGGGGGCCAGCGCAAAGCGCCAGTTGTAATACACGTTGCCCCAACCGGCGGGAGACGACGGGAAGCCGAAAAAGCTCTTGATCAGCTCGTCGTCGTAGTCGTTCATGTAGATCTGGATTCCGAGTCCGACCTGCTTGGCGTTGCTCAAGGCAACGGTCTTCTTGGCAGCCAGCTTTGCCTGAGCAAAGACTGGGAATAGGATTGCTGCAAGGATCGCGATGATCGCGATCACCACCAATAGTTCGATAAGGGTAAACGCATGCTTCATTAGGAAGAAACCTCCATTGGTTTGGCAGTGGAGCCGCGAACAATCAGCTCGCAGCCGAAAATCTGTGTATCCAGGGCAGGCCGTCCATGGATCAGCTCGTAGAGCGAGCTGGCCGCCGCTTTGGTGATGGTGTCGAGGGGGTGATTGACAGTGGTGAGCGCCGGCTGGATAATCGCCGACGCGGGGATATTGTCAAAGCCGAGGACGCTGATGTCGCCGGGCACGTCCAGCCCCGCCTGCTTGATCACTTCGATGGCCGCCATGGCCATCTCATCGTTCGCGCAAAAGACGGCGGTGGGATACGGCTTCAGGCTGAGGAGCCGCGACATGGCCGCCGCTCCTCCGGGATTGGTGAAGTTGCCGAACTCGACCCAGTGAGGCGGAACGCGAAGGCCGCGCCGCTTCGTTTCTGCCAAAAAGGCGTCGCGCCGGGAGCGGCCATCCGCGAGTTGCTTACTCCCGGCGATGTGGGCGATCTTTCGATGGCCGAGGCCAATCAGATGGTCGATCGCCAGCTTGACGCCGGCGGCGTTGTCGACGGTGAAGACCGGCACGTCCTCCATCGGCTCGCCGTCGACGACCACGAACGGGAAGTTCGCCTCTTTGAGAAGGCTTACAAGTGGTGAGTCGATTCGCGGAGCGACGAGGATCGCCCCTTCCACGCGCCCATCCAAGATCGCTTCCCCACCCGAGGCCTCAGCGCGCGTGAGAAACAGGATGTCGAAGTTGTGGGGCTCGAACATGTTCACCACCCCGTCGAGCACCTGGTGAAGGTAAGGCCCACATGTGAGCATGCCTTCGAACAGTGTGGGGATAAAGCCGATCGTGTGGGTGCGCCGCCCCAGCAAGGTTCTCGCCATCCAGTTCGGTCGGTAGCCAAGCTTTTTGGCCGACTCCAAGATCGCATTGCGCGTTTCTGCGGAGATCTGCGTGCCGGATCGACTCCCATTGAGAGCGACCGAAACCGTGCCCACAGAGACCCCAACTTCCCGCGCCACCTGCTTGAGGGTCACGCGGACGGTGCTCTTGGACGGATCGACGACGCTCATGATTGGCAGTATAGGGCAACAAACGTTTGTTTAAAGGATTTTTCGTAAGTTTTTCGGCATGTCTCTGCTTTCTTGCCGTTGTTTGTCCCTAGCTAGGTTCACGAAACGTTTGTTTTGAAGGTGCGCGAGTGGGACTTTGCTTCCGTTGGGTACAACATCGCATGGTCCACCAGCGAGTGCTTGTCGTAGATTTCGGCGGGCAGTACACGCAGCTCATCGTCCGGCGCATTCGCGAGCTCGGCATCTACTCCGAAATGGTTGCGTGGCCGGTGGCAGCGCAGAAGATCTGCGCGGAGCGGCCCAACGCCGTGGTCCTAAGCGGAGGGCCTCGTTCGGTGCTGGAGCAGGGCGCCCCTGACATCGACTTCTCCGTGTTGAACGGCATTCCAACGCTCGGCATCTGCTACGGCCACCAGCTTATGGCACTCCGATCGGGCGGGCAGATCGAGAAATCGGACCACAAGGAGTACGGCTCGCGGACCATCAGCCGCATTGGCTCCGGCACCCTCGTTGGGGAAATGGAGAGCGACCAGGTCTGGATGAGCCACGGAGATCAGGTGCTCGCGCCTCCGCCTGGATTCACGGTTACGGCCGAGACGCCTTCTTGCCCCTTCGCAGCCTTTGAAAACCCTGCGGAAAAGCACTACGGTGTCCAGTTCCACCCCGAGGTCTCACATACGCCCGGAGGCAAATCGGTGCTGCGGAAGTTCCTGTTCGAAGTTGCCGGCCTGAAGGGTGACTGGACCAGCGAGAGCTTTCTAGAGGAAGAGATCGCGCGGATCCGCGAGACCGTCGGCCCCGATGGAAAGGTGCTTTGCGCCGTAAGTGGCGGAGTCGACAGCTCCGTCATGGCAGCTTTGTTAATCCGAGCCATCGGCGACCGGGCGGTTTGCGTGTTCGTCGACCACGGCCTTCTTCGCAAAGGTGAAGCCGAGCAGGTGAGCGAAACGTTCCTCGGCCACTTTCACGCGAACCTCAAGGTATTCACCGAGCACGACCGGTTCTTCGGCGCGCTCGCGGGAGTGACTGAGCCGGAGGCGAAGCGGAAGATCGTCGGCGAGAACTTTGTGAAGGTGTTCGAAGAGCACGCGGACGAGCTCAAGGGCTGCGACTTCCTCGCTCAGGGCACACTCTATCCTGACGTCATCGAGTCCGGCTCGCCGACTGCCGCCAAAATCAAGACCCACCACAACGTAGGCGGCCTTCCCGAGTGGATGCGAATGAAGCTGATCGAGCCGCTCCGATGGCTGTTCAAGGACGAGGTCCGCGCTGTTGGCCGGAAGTTAGGACTTCCCGAAGAGATGGTAGAACGCGAGCCCTTCCCCGGCCCTGGATTGGCCGTGAGGGTTCTGGGCGAAGTCACACCGGAGCGGGTCCGAATGGTTCAAGACGCCGACGCGATCTTCCGGTCTGTGCTCAAGGAGAGAGGCCTCAACAAAGGTATCTGGCAAAGCTACGCCGCGCTTTTGGATGTGCGGAGCGTCGGAGTGATGGGCGACGAGCGGACCTACGAGCAACCGATCGCGCTTCGCGCGGTCGAGAGCGAGGACGCGATGACAGCGCGCGCCGTAAACATTCCGTTCGAGGCGCTTGAACACATCGCAAGCCGGATCGTTAACGAGGTTTCCGGCGTGAACCGTGTTTTTTACGACCTCACGAGCAAGCCGCCTGCGACGATCGAGTTGGAGTGAGATGCTAGACTGCCCTCGTGTTTGTTGCTCTGGCGATCTTAGCTTTGTCCGGTCAACCTGACTCGTATCGGGTTTCCTTTCCCGGCATTGGCGTTGTGCAATTGATCGCCGTTTCGGACGCAAGGCAAAAGGAGTTCTGGCATCCAAATGGGAAGCCTTACCCATCGGCAAACGGTCGGTTCGGGTTCGGATTGCACGCCCGAAACAAGCAACTCCTGATCTTTCAGGTGGACATTCACAATAAACAGTCGCCTCGGTCCTACTATCCGGAAATCGTTCTCAACAACGACGGAAACGCTCTTGTCGATCCGGACTTGAACGGCAACCGCTGGATAGCCGAACGCACCTTCAGCGCAACTCAAGCAGGAGGCGTATGCGATGTCACGGCCCGAGTGGCAATTCAGAACTGGAAGATTATGGCTACCTGCCGTTATTTGCACGGAAAAAGAATCAAGGGAGTTGCGCTTGGAAATCTTACCAATCTCGGAAATATTTACAAGCTAAAGGAACCGCCGCCACCGTCGGTACTGGTCGAGTGTCTGGCCCAACCGGACCCGATGGTCAGCTACTCTTGCGAAGCGCTCGATGCTAAGGGGCAACGACTTCGAGGTGCAGGAAGCATGACGCCCCCTGGCGGCCACACCTCGTACTGTTTCCGTGGAAAGGTCGATCAAGTCCGCGAAGTTCGGCTTCTCGAACGACGAGCAAAGATGGTGACTTTCAAAGACGTTCATCTGCAGCCGAACCCTTGATGACCGTAGCCGCGGGGAAATTCGTGCCGCCTGGAGCGGCGATTCCGCGGAAAGTTGAATAGGAACGCGCAAGGCCTCGAGAGGCTCTTGCGGGCGCAATTATCCGGCGTCTATGGGCATCATGCCAAAATCGTCTCGTGCCTCTTGACGTCCTGATCTCGGAAGAACAACTTCGACAGAAGATCCGAGAGTTGGCAGCAATCCTCGACAACGAAGCTCAAGGCTCAAAACTCGTCCTCATCGGGGTCCTGAAGGGCTCGATCCACTTCCTCTCGGACCTCGGCCGAGCGATGAAGACGGAAACCGAAATCGACTTCATTCAGGTCTCCAGCTACCACGGCGGCAAGTCTTCGACGGGCGTCGTGCAAATTCGTAAAGATTTGGACATCAATATCGAGGGCAGGGACGTCATTATCGTTGAGGACATCGTGGACACAGGGGTGACCCTGAACCACCTACGGGAGCTTCTCAGTACTCGCAGTCCAAAGTCTCTGAAAGTCGTGGCCCTACTCTCGAAAACTGAAGCGAGAAAGGTCTTCACGCCTATCGAACATGTCGGCTTTGGAATTCCGAACGAATTCGTGGTAGGATATGGTCTAGATTACGCAGAGAGGTATCGTAACCTCCCGTACATCGCAATCCTCCGCGAGGACTAAGGAGCCTCGGCGTGAGAACCCCCTACGGTTAATCAATGGCCTTTTTGGTCTACCAAATCGGGAATCCCTGTATCTCAGGAGCTATATGACGCATCAATTTCGACCACGCAAGGATGGCGGTGGCGGCGGTGGCCGTCGACGTCGGGGAGGCGGCGGAAGCCGCGAAGGCCTTCCCAAGAACGAAGCAGGTGATTTCGAAGGCCTGCCAGAAATAGATTTCAACCACTTCGACCAGATGACGCCGGCGGCGTTGCTGAAGGAATCCAAGACCGCAAAGCTCGACCCCAAGAAGTTCCTTCGCCACGAGCTGATCGAGGCGCTTCTTCAAAAGAGCAATCCCGAAGCGCTGTACGCAAAGGGCATTCTGGAGCTCGTCCAAGACTACGGCTTTCTCCGCCGCGAGAACTACCATCCCGGTCCCGGAGACGTGTACGTCTCGCAGAGCCAAATCAAGCGGTTCAACCTTCGGCCTGGCGACACGGTCTATGGCATGATCCGAGCCCCCAAGGAGGGTGAGAAGTATCCCGGCATGCTCCGTGTGGAGAGCGTGAACACTTACGCCACAGGCAGCCAGGAGATGGCGAAGCGCAAGGTGTTCGAGGAGCTCACGCCCCTCTATCCGAACGAGCGCATCCGCATGGAGACGGTGCCGGACAACATCCCGCAACGCATCGTCGACCTGATCTCACCCATAGGTAAGGGCCAGCGAGGCCTCATTGTCGCGCCTCCCAAGGCCGGAAAGACCACGATGATGAAGACGATCGCCAACGCGATCACGGCCAACCACCCCGAGGTCTACCTGATGGTCCTCCTCGTGGACGAACGGCCGGAAGAGGTCACGGATATGCGGCGAAGCGTCCGCGGCCAGGTGATCTCCAGCACGTTCGACGAGCCGGCCGAGAACCACATGCGCGTGGCCGACCTCTGTCTCGAACAAGCAAAGCGGCTTGTTGAGACCGGTTACGACGTGGTGATTCTCCTTGACTCGCTCACCCGATTCTCTCGCGCCAGCAACCTCACAATCAACCCTTCGGGTCGAACGCTCTCGGGAGGTTTGGATCCGGCGGCTCTTTACAGGCCGCGCAGGTTCTTCGGTTCCGCTCGAAACATCGAAGAGGGCGGATCGATGACCGTGATCGCTTCGGTCTTGATCGAGACCGGAAGCCGAATGGACGAGGCGATCTTCGAAGAGTTCAAGGGAACGGGCAACATGGAAATCGTCCTGGACCGCGAGCTTGCCGAGCGCAGAATCTGGCCGGCGATCGACGTGAAAAAGAGCTCGACCCGACACGAAGAGCTCCTGTTCAAGAAAGACGAGCTCGAAGGCGTCGTCCAGCTTCACCGTCTGCTGGCCAACCAGCAGAACAGCGTCGAAGCGACCGACTCGCTCATCAAGCTGCTCAAGCGCACACCGACCAACGCCGCCTTCCTTGAAGGAGTGGTAGCGCGGACGAAAGCGACTGTCTAAGTCGCCTCCAGGGCCTCGCTTGATGCGGGCGAGGCCTTCTTTTTCTCCAAAAAGGAGTCCAGTCTGCAACACAGGCGGCTGTTTGGCACGTCCAGTTAACGTATCCCCCATGAGAAAGCTCGCACTCGCGGCTGCCGCGATCCTGACTCCTTTCACCGTGTTCGGCCAGATGCTTCCCGACAAGTCGTATCTGACCCTCGACGAACAGAGCGTTTGGACGCTGCCCTCTCACCGCATCGAGTTGGCGCTAAACCTTTCCTCGGCCGAGAAGCAACGAATCAGCCACGCCTTTTCGGAATACGGAAAGCGCGAGCAGGTTCTGCTCAATAAAGGCGCGGTCAATGAAGACGCCTACGCAAAGCTCGACCATGCGTTGGCCAGCAAAGTACTGGACTCGCTGCCCAGTCCAAGGCGGGCGCGGCTTCATGAAATCGCCCTGCAGTTGAAGGGAGTCTCTGCGCTGGAGGACCGTTCGGTTGCGAACGAGCTGGGAATCTCCGCTGCCGAGGCCACAAAGATCAAATCGATCCTCGACGCTCGTGAGAAGCGACAAGCGGATTTCGACGAGGCCTTGGCCAACAAGCTCGTGGCGGTTCCGCATGTGTCGCCGCCGAGCGCCTATGAAAAGCGAAAGCAGGAGGTGGTCAAATCGATGGCGCCTCAGCTAAAACGCCTCCAACGGCAAAGCCGGGCAGACGAGTGGAAGGTTCTGGCGGTGCTTTCGGAGGCGCAAAGACAGCGTTGGACCGCCATGTTGGGCGCGCGGATCTAGCCCAAGGGCTTCGATCGAATTTCAGACCACTTTCGCGGAAAGCGGGAGGGGGTCTTCCCCACCTTCAGATAGACGGGGAAGACTCGCTCGATTTCAGACTGCGGGAGGATTCGCCTATGGACTTCCTCCAGGCGAAGACCCAATGTGGCGACGGTGGCCACCTGGAGATTGTCCGCCGGAGTGCGCATCGGAACGACGAAGCCGCCCAGTTTGCATGGCGCGGCCGAGAGCTCTAGTTGGATGGTCAGCGGAGCCACGGCGCGGCCAGTTACGAAATCGAAAACCTCTCGAGCTCCCCACTCTTCCGCTCGAACCATCGCGATCGTCAGGTTCGGCAGCGGGAACCGGGCGAGAAAGCCAAGCATCTTACCGCTGGAGTCCAGGGCCGTCACTCTTAGGTCCGGCCTTGCGACCGCCAATGGCCAAGCCGGAAATCCTGGTCCCGTTCCGATGTCGAGCACTTCGGCGCCCTGGGGAATCAGGTCTTGGAAAAGGAGCGAGTCTACAAAGTGGCGGAGCCAACACTCCTCCTTCGGAACCCGAGTCAGGTTCATCACCTCATTAGCCTCATATAGACATGCCTCAAACGCGCTAAAGGATGCGAACTGGCTTTCTGAAAGCGATAAGTCCTGCGAACTGGCCCAATCCTTGAGACCCTTCGCGTTCATCTCCGGCAGACCGAGCTAATCGGTGATCTGTCTTCTCAGGAACGGAAAGAAGACGAGGGCCATGAACCTGGGATTCGTTTTGGCGTAACGGTGCCAGAGCCGCTTTGGCTCACTCACCAAACGGAAGAGCCATTCGAACCCGGTGCGCTGCATAGCAACCGGAGCCTGTTTGACCGTTCCCGCCAAGAAGGAGAAGGCCGCCCCGACTCCGATCGAAACGCATGAGAGATGCGCCTTGTTGGCCGACATCCACATCTCCTGCTTGGGACACCCAAGGCTGACGAAGAGAAGCTCCACGCCGGCCGCGTTGATGCGGTTTCGAATCTCGATCTCCTCGGTCTCCGTCAAAGCTCTAAAAGGCGGCGAGTTCGCATAGACGACGTTCAGGGCAGGATAGTCAGAGCGAAGGCGTTCCTGAAGCTTTTCCAAAGTCTCGGGATGCCCGCCGTGGAGGCCGACCCTCCATCCGAGTCGCTCCGCTTTCCTCAAGAGTTCGGGCATCAGATCAGGACCGCATACGCGCTTCTGATCGGGCGAGCCGTTACGACGCATGTACCACACCACGGGCATTCCGTCCGGAGTAACGAGGCCGGCGGAATTGATCACGGCTCGTAAGGCAGGATTGTCGTACGACTCCATGATCATGTGCACATTACAAGCGCACACGTAATCGGATTGCTTGTTCGAGATCCAAGATTCGACGGTCTCACAGGCGTGACTGAGACTTGTTCTACTGATCCGGGCCCCTAGAAGGTTACATCTCTCCATACTCGCTCTTCACACTTAATAGCAAGTGGTACGCCATATGGTAGCGCGCCACATTAAATTGGCAAAGTTTTACTTTGCCGTCAAAGAAGCGAACAGTGTATCTCAAGAACAGCCTCTAAAACCCAGTAATTGAACCAGGACGCCTCAAAAAACGTGGAACTTTCTCGGAGTGGGCCACGCTCGATATTAAGAAGTCGCTGTTTTGTCGCAACGACCGCATAGAATCGTAGCCTGGGAAGATGGCCGACGGTATATAATTCAGTTGTTATGGCGAAGTTTTCTCGCCTGCGTGTTCTTTTTTCGTGAGGGGAGTTTAGTTTTTGTTTTTACTCAATCTTCCAGGCTTTGCGGTCAGAGTGGGCTGGCTCAGTGACCGCATAGATTGATTGACTTGGAGGGATTCTTTTGGTACGGGACAATTTTGCGCAAACGTTAGTGGGATCAGACGCGGTCGCCAATTTGGGCGCCGAGCCGTCTGCGAAACTTCCGTTGACGCCGGAAAAGCTTCAGGTGTCTTTTTTCGTGGTTCCCGTCGAACCCGTAATCGACAGCGTCGGCTACCGGATCTCCAAGCGCCTTGCGGACATCTTCATTTCCCTTGCGGCATTGTTGATTCTGTTTCCTGTCACGGCCGTGGTCGCGGCCCTTATTTGGATTGAAGATCGAGGACCGATCCTGTTCGTGAAGCCTCGCGTGGGCCGGTTCGGTGCTCCGATTCGATTCTATAAGTTCCGCAGCATGACGGTCGACGCTGAGCGGATGCACGAGGGTCTTCTCTCGCAGAGCGACTCCGTCGGGCTCGCGTTCAAAATGAAGAACGATCCGCGAGTTACGAGGGTCGGCAAGTTCATTCGGAGATATTCGATCGATGAGCTGCCCCAGCTCATCTCCGTGCTCTTGGGTGACATGTCGATCGTGGGACCGCGGCCGCTAGCCATGGGTGAGGGATACAAGTGCGGAGAGACGAACATGGCCCGATACCTTGTGAAGCCTGGCCTCGTTTGCCTCAGAGAGGTCAAAGGCCGGTCGCACCTGTCCTTTGAAGAGTGGATGCGTCTGGACTTGGAGTACATCCAGAACCGCAACTTGTTGCTGGATCTTAAGATATTTTTGGCTCTATTCCCCGCCGTCCTCGCTGCAAAGGGCGCATACTGAACTCGGGATCGATTGCCGGTCCCACCGATGTGTTCTTTCCTTGGAAAGCTCGGCGATTGGTGTTTCTCTGCGCGGTTTCGATCAGGAACGGCGCGTTTGGCAGCGTTTCTGCAAGTGGAAATGCATGAAAGGGAGTGAAGTGACCGGGGATCTACTCGAGCGAGCCGCATCCTATCCACTAGGTAGGGCCCAAATTGCGGTCATCATGGCTTGCCACAACCGAAAGGACAAGACGTTGGCATGCCTGGCGTCCCTATGCGATGCTGCGGGCTCCGATCAGCTCGATGTCTTCCTCTTCGACGACGGGTCCACCGACGGTACCAGCGAGGCCGTTCGCGAGCGGTTCTCCAACGTTCAGATTATCAAAGGGGACGGGACCTACTTCTGGGCGCGCGGCATGCGCACGGCCTGGGAGGTAGCCAAGAAGCTCCAGTACTCCAAATACCTCCTGGTCAACGATGACGACGTGCTTGACCGGGACTCGATTTCGCGCCTAAACCACTGGTCGGAGCAACTCGGCGAGAGGTGCCTGATCGGCTGCTCTATGAGGCATCCGGAAAGCGAGCTGGCAAGCTACGGAGGAATGCTTCATAGCGGCGTCAATCCCTTCCGGTTCCGGCACGTTCAACCCCGTGCGAACGAGCCAATGCACGTCGACGTCCTCCATGGCAATTTCGTCTGCGTGTCGTCAGCCATCGTTGACGAGATCGGAACCTTCGCGGACTACCTGATCCACCAGGGCGGTGATATTGAATATAGTTTGAGAGCTCGGCGCGCAGGCTTTGAGATAAGGCTGCTTCCAGGAACCTACGGAGTCTGCGAACATAACCCGCCAAGACCTCGCTACCGCGGATTTAGAGGAATCAGGTCTCTCACATCTATTAAGTCGATGCCTACGCGCGTAGCGATTAGGCTCTACAGGGAGTATTGCGGTAGACTATGGGCTCTGTGGCTGTCAGCGAGCTACGCCAAGGCTTTTATTTTTGGCTTCTAGATGTTTCGGCACCCTTCTTGCCTGCAACTCTGCTAAGGATTTCCCATTGAGATTGGCGATTGTTATCGGGTCACGCTTCCTCGATCTGATCGGCGGTGTTTACAATCGCCAAGATATGGGACTAGCGAAGGCCCTAGCGAGGCAGGGATACCAGATTGTCATCGTTCGTTCCGGTGACCACGACGAGGTCATCATGCACGACTTCGGCCCAAGCGCCAAGGTTGAGGAACGGGTTGTCCTTACGCCCAGAATCCGCATGCACGGCCTGATCGGCGGCAGGGCTCTTAACGGTATCGGCATCGACGGCATTATTAGCTTCCAAGACAGCCAACTATCCGTGCCCTCGTTTTTCAGGTGGGCCGTCAAAGAGAAAGTTGGCTTCTGGCCCTACGTGGGCTCCTTTTCTCCCACTACGAACGCGTTTAGCCGGATGGTGCTCTCTTCCAACGTGAAGGTGTATCGGAAAAGCTACTGTATTGCCAAAACTCCAACGATGCAGGAAGAGCTCCGGAAGGTTGGGGTCGACAATGTCGGGGTACTTCCCGTCGGCTTGGATCTCGATCTGCTGGCGCCCAAGCAAGAAGCGGACCGCGAAGCCGCTCGGCTGGAGCTTGGCATTCCGGAAGACGCGCAAGTTGTGGGGTTCGTCGGGCGGTTGGAGCACTATAAGCGTCCGCTCACCGCGCTGGAGGTTTTCGCGGAGCTCCGAAAGAGGCTTCCCGACGTGCGGTTTCTCGTGGTCGGCTCGGGCGCTTTGGAGCCGGAGTTCGAGGCCAAGTGCGAGGCGTTGGGGCTTAACGACCGGCTCTGCCGGATCCCCAAGCTGCTTCAGAAGGACATGTGGAAGTTCTACTCCGCCTGTGACATCCTTGCCAACTTCAACCTGAGCGAAATATACGGCATGTCCTTGCTGGAATCGTTTTACTACGGGGTTCCGGTCGTTGCGAATCGGGGTCCCGGCCCGGACTT
This sequence comes from Fimbriimonas sp., assembly GCA_035550555.1. Classification (GTDB taxonomy): domain Bacteria; phylum Armatimonadota; class Fimbriimonadia; order Fimbriimonadales; family Fimbriimonadaceae; genus Fimbriimonas. The sequence continues at coordinate 16,684 of DASZPA010000413.1, read as the reverse complement.
CGTTATCGAGCACGGCGTCGACGGCTATCTCATCGACGGGCTGGACGAGCAGTTCGTCGAGATCCTGGAACAGTATTTGACGGGCAAGCTGCCGTTGGCCGTGCCCAAAGACAAGGTTGAGTCCAACTTCACTTGGGACGCTTGCCTGCAACGTTCTGGCTTTCCCTGGCCGGCCCTCAATGTGGCCTAGGCTGGGATCTCTCCTTCGGAACCGGCGCCGGCCGACCTGCCCTGGCAACCCATGAACGACCGCGTCTGCGACGGCTCTTGGGCGCGTACGACAAGCAGCCTCTTCAAGGACCCCGTGACCAACTTTCCGGACGAATTAGCGGACCTACTGGTGGTGCAGCGTCCTGCGATCGTCACCACACCGGCAGATCTTCTTGCCGCAGGCGTCCAAGTTGCGAATAAATGCGCTACTGGCACGTTGTTTGCGGAAAATGCGATGTGCGGAGGCATTGGAGCGAAAGGAAAGTTCGAAGCGGAAGGCCGACGTGCACCGCGCGGGCTCGCAAGCGAAGTCGCAACGTGAGAAGGCTCTCGACTGACTTTTATCCAGAAAGAAACGGGAATGTTGGACGTTTTGGGATACGCGAGGAATCGAATCCAGAATCGAGCCTGGGCCCCTAGGCTACAATGTCTCTGGGATTCTGCCTCTTCGGATGGGTCACACGGAGGCAGAAAGGAGCTTACCGAACACCGGCCGCCGGTGCACAGGGCATTAAACTCAAATAGCTATTGAGAATCTAATAGGATTTGCTTTTTATTACATTGGTGGACTATCGAAATGCTTTGTCGTCCGAGCGCGCGCTTCGCGAATCTTGCCAAAGAATCAGTTGAGTATGCGAATTTCTCTTGCTGATGGTTCAAGATGGGGAACCAGCATCGAAGCTTTCGCTCCATTCGCCCATGCGTTTGAACTTTCTTTTAGTTATGTATTTTAAATAAAGGCGAGAGACGTTTGAAGATCCTGATATCCGCAATTAGCCGCTTTCAAAAGCCATCCGGCATTTGTCGGCATGCGGCGAACATTGCGGCCGGGCTGAAGCAAGCCAACGCGGATAACGAGGTCGTGCTCCTCGTGGCGGACTATCAGGAAGGCTACTTCCGTAGTTCGTTCGATATCGAACGAACTGGCGTGATCCTGAAGCCGGTGCACTTGGGAATGAACGCCTTCGAGCGGAACGTGTTCTTTTTGAAAGGCCTCTCCAAGCTTGCAAACGAGCAGGGCTTCGACATCCTGCACCTGTCCTTTCCGGTTCCCATGCTGAAGAGCGGGTTCAAAGGAAAGGTGGTGGCGTCCATTCACGACATGTACCCTTTCGACATACCGGAGAACTTCGGCTGGCCCCGCGTGCTGTTCAACCGAATGTTTCTCGTCCAATGCGTTTCGAAGTCGGATTGGCTCACCTGCGTCTCTTCAAACACCCATGAGCGCCTTGTCAGCTACTTTCCGGTCGCCGAACAAAAGGCCAGCGTAATTTACAACTCGATCGACTTCAATTCGGTCACTCCTCAAAAGCCGAAAGAAGACCGGATTGCCGCCGAGAGCTTCGTTTTGGCAGTCGCCCAGCATCGAAAGAACAAGAACATCGACCTGCTTCTGAAGGCGATCGACGAACTGACGAAGGTTGATCCTCAGCGATTCAAGCAGTTGGTGATCGTCGGCAGCCAAGGACCCGAGACCGCATCGCTGATGAAAGCGGTATCTGCGATGTCGCTGGAGGACAAGGCGATCTTTCTTCCGGCGATCAGCGACGCCGAGCTCGCCTGGCTTTATTCGAATGCCCGTGTCTTTGTCAACGCCTCCTCCTTCGAAGGGTTCTGCATCCCCGTCGTGGAGGCGCTGCACTTTGGAGCTGCGGCCGTCTGTTCCGACATCAAGATCCATCGTGAAATCGGCCAGGACCGGTGCCGTTACTTCAAACTGGAAGAAGGCGCGGCTGGCCTAGTTCAGGCAATCCAGGCAACTGACATATCTGAATGCCGTCAAACGGGTGTCATCGACGAACGGTTCTCAAGGCTCAAAATCGGCCGCCAATACCAGGACGTTTACGAAAAGTTGCTCGGCGAATGCTGAAAGACGATTGGCACTTGTCCCCGACCAAACGCATCGGTGGTTGCAAGATTGCTCCAATTGTTCGCCAAAGGGCGCGAAAGGCACGAACCGTGTTAGCCACGATGAAGTGGGCACTCAGTAGCGAAGCTGCGACGACGATTTCGTTCCGTGAACAATGCCCAACCTCCAAAGCCCAGATACGCGAAGAACCCTTGCCTCCACGAAACCAAGTACCGGTCCCCAGCGTATCGGCGTGAACGTGGGTCGCCAATAGGAAAGCTCCCTTGAAAAGACTGAAGATCTCAGCATCCTATATCAACCTGGGAACGGCGGCCTCCTGGACAGTCACGAAGATGGTGGCTTCCTTCTTTGCCACGGCCACGCTGACGCATCTGGCCGGCCCAGGACCCTACAGCCTTATCGCGGTGGCTTTGAACCTTTCCGGCCTCGGTAAGTTGATCGCGGACTCAGGCTTTTCCGTATGGACGCTGACTTCCAAGACGGTAACGCCTGGTGCGGCGAGGACGGCGATGCGGTCGTGCGGCCGGCTCGCGCTCGCCGCGGGACTGATCGCCACGTTCATCTCCGTTGGAATAGCCCTCAAGAGCGACTTCGTAACAACCTACGGCCCAGGCTTGGTGGCGATATGCAGCATTGCCGTGGCCCTTCCGTGCGTCCTGATCACCGGTCTCGCCGCAGTCCCAACCGCCTGGCTGCAGCGTCACCGGCAGTACTCACGCGTCGAGATGGCTGGCGCCTTATCGTTCTTTCTGTCAACAGGGCTGGTCGTCCTTCCCATGGCGCTACTGGCACAGCACCGCTTCTCCCTTTGGGCTGTGGTCATCCAGAACCCATTGCAGGTCCTTGTGGCGTTTTGGCTCGTTTGGAGGTTCGCAAAGATTCCAAAAGACGACCATGAGCCCGTTCCGATCGATCTTCGCTACCAAGTCGGAGTGTTCTCCTCGAATCTAAGCGACTACCTTTCGAACTGTCTGGACATTGTGCTCCTCGGCCTGTTTCTGAAAGGAGCGGGCTCGATCGGCGTTTACCAACGGGCGCTCTACCTTGCCGGACTGCCTGCGCTCGCGCTTATCAACCTTCTTTGTCGCGCCTCCATGAACAAGATCCGCGAGACCGAAGGCATCGTGGAAAAGCTGACTGTTCTCAAGAAGCCTCTGACGCTGCTTCTGGGCTGCTTCGTTATTCTGTGCGTTCCGTCACTTGTAGGATTAGACCTACCCCGGCTCGTGCTTGGGCAGAAGTTCTCGATGCCCCCTCATGCATTTATGGAATGCATTATCGGGCAGGCTTGTTTCTACACCACGTTCCTAATCGGAAGCTTCTTGCTCTCCATTGGACAGCAGGAACGTTTGGCGAAATCGTATGCGTTCCACGCCTGCTTTCTACTGGGACTGATACTGTGGATGCGACCTACGACTGTAGAACAAGCAATGCAACTTTATGTGATCAATGGCCTAGGACGGATTGGGGTGGTAATCTTGACGACCGCACTCTGTCTGAGGCACAAAACGGATCTTAAACCTCAGGAAACAGACCACGCAACCGCCGAACAGGAGGCCGATATCGAAGCGCTCCTATTGGCCGACGTGGTGTCGTCGAAGGAGCACGAGTAACCATGTCCGCCATCGTCATCCCAAAAGCCGAAGGGCGCGGCGCCGGACTGGGCAACGAGATGATGGTGTGGGCAAAGTCTTTTTTGGGAGCCCAAGCTATTGGAGGCAAGTCGAAGCCTCCCGCGTTCGGTCTTAACGTTCGGCCCTACTACCGTTACTTCAAAACGCCGCGTTATGACTGGCTCCTTTATCGAGCATTGGCAAGACTGAATCCGCCGGCCAATACCTTCACGCAAAAGGCGTTCTTGGAGCATTACGATCCGGACTTCGGCATCGCGTTCAAGAACTGGTATGAGAGTCTGGGCCGCCATCCCCGCGTGACCTTCGTGGAAGGGCTGTGGGGAGGATACAATGCGATTTGGAGGGCTCGGCATTTCCTCATGGGCAAGCTGCTCAGCACGCCCTACACCGCCGAGAACATCGCGGCAAAGCTGCCTCCGTCTTCGGCCAAGACGCCCCTGAGGATCGGCGTCCATCTGCGAACCGGCGACTTCGACGCGATGCTTCTGGAACACGACAAGGTCCGCTGGAACCGCCGCCTGCCTGTGGGCTGGTATCAGGGCGCCATGCGAGCTTGTGTGAAGGCGTTCGGTCCGGATTTTCAGTTCGTGATGGTCACCGACGCCACTCCCCAGGAAGCCGCCCCTTTCCTCGACGAGTTTCATCCGGTCACCACGTTCGACCAGCAAAACACGGTCATCAGCGACATGGTGCTTCTCTCGACCTGCGACGTGGTCATCCCTTCCCTCTCCAGCTTCACGTTCGCTGCGCTGATGCTGGGCGAGCCGTTCTACATATGGCCCTTGGAGCACCCGGTTAAGAAAGACGGGTGGATGGCCTTATGGGGTGACCGGCCCGACGTCGATGCGGCCAACATCATGGCGGCCGAAGAGCATCGGCAACTTCATCTCAATGCCCCGCAGCCGTTGAAGTCGAGGTGCCTCTACTATGAGGACGGGGCCGAGCTGCCCCGCACGTTCGTCGATTTGGTCTGTGATCGACATGAGCGGAAACAGCCGTTCACCGATCCCATGCGCAACGGTGTCGCTCGCATCGGCGCCGAATACCGCTAAAACCAGCCCAGGTCTGCACAACTGGCGAGATCGCCTGCGGAAGCAGGAACAGCCTACGCGGGCTCTGCCTGACTCCGAACCCACCCGGCGGGAATGATTCGCTCGAAGAGCCGCAGCCAAGGCTCCTTCTTGGCTTCCGTAAACCTCGACAGAAGAACGCACACGGCGACAACGGAGAAGAAGAGGGCAATTCCCACGGCGTTGCTCTGATGCGGGAAGCGGCCCGAGGATGCGGCCAGCCGAAGAATGGGCAGGTGGAAGAGGTACGTTGAGAACGTCGCGCCGGCAAGGAACCGAATCGCCTTCTCGTACGACGCCAGCTTTGCGAGCTGAGACCGGTAGGCGAACCCTGCCGCCAGACATCCAGCGGTAAGAAGTCCGCCGGCATAGAAGAGGGGCCATTCGGCAGCTCTGGCCAAGGGGATTTTGAGATGGATGTGTCCGTTGACCGCGACGAGAGCGACGGCTCCGACCGTGCACGCCGCCAATGTGGCGAGGCCCATCGACTTCGAAGGTTCCTTGGTCAGCAGAACCTTGTAAAGCCATGTCCCGGCCCACCAGATTGGAAAGAGAAGAAAAACAGTCGGACCCATGGCCGCGGCGAACACCGCTATCAAGAGCCCGCGCCTCCATCCTCCCAGGAAATAGTAGATTCCGAATAGCACGTAGTACGGCACTTCGTAGCCCAACGACCAGACGGGGCCATTGCCTGTGACGCTCAGGTCATGGCTCCAGAACTGCGTGTAGTTCAGAAACGACAGGCCGGCGGTTTGCCAAGTATCTCCCACGGCCGCTCCGCGAACCGCGAGCAGGCAAACGCTCAGGACCAGTGCCGGGACCAGGACCGAGTAGATGCGGGCCGCCCTCTCGATCGCATATCGATGGAGGCTGGACCGCTTCACGGTGACGGTGTGCTGGATTACGAAGCCTGACAGCAAAAAGAAGAAGCCCACGGCAACCGATGCGGCCGAAAGCAGGTGCGGAAACTTCGGACAGATTTCAGGCGAGGAGATGTGACCCAATACAACCACGCAGGCAGCCGCAAAGCGCAGCACGTCCAACAAAAGGGAAACGCCCTTTGGGAGACTGGCGGTCGCGATCCTCGAATGAGCTTCGGGCACGAATCGAGGATACAGCAACAAGCACGCCAAACAGAGAAGGCGGCGGAGAGAGCCGCTGTTCGACGCACTCAAAACCCTCCGCTCGCAACCGGATTGAAGGCCCATTCCCCGTTGAGCCACAAAGGACTCGCAATAAGCAGTGCTCGAGCAACATCCTCGCAGCACGGTCCGTAAGAGTGGAAAGGGCCACGTCGCCGCTGAAGAAGCGGTCGGGCCGAAGCCCTGCTTCCAAGCTGGGTATGGCATGGAGATTGCAGTGGCGTTTGGGGAACGATGAGTGTATTGCGGATTTTTGGGCCAGAGCATCCAACCAATCGGGAAGGTCTGGTACCAATTTGTAGGGGAATTCTTTGAACGATCTCGCCGACAAGATATTTATCCTGCTCGCCGGCTTTTCCGCAATCGTGCTGCTTTACTGCATCGTGTTGACGGAGGCCGCGGGAGCGCTCCTTATCCTCTCCTCGGCAGTCATCGTCGCTTTCGTCGTCAATCCCCAAATCACGATCGCGGGTTTCAACTGGTCGGTCCAAGACCTCACCTCCATCGCCCTCATTACGCGGATGATCTTTCGTCCGCCGCAGATTAGCAAGCTCGGCGCCTCCAAGCCGATTGTATTCTTCTTGGTCGTATTGACGGGTGCGATTCTTGGGAGCACGGTCCGAGGAGCCATCGTCGGCTACTCGCTCAAAGAAGTCGTCGCGGACCTCCGCTCGTTCATGTTTCCGATCGCCACGATCTGGTTCATGGCGTTTGCCCGCCCTTCGCCCAAGCTGTTGCGGGCCGTCATTCACCAGACGATCGCGGCTGCGACCATCTTATTCTTCATCTCGGTCTATCGGTATGGGTTGATCGCCGCCGGGCACCCGCCCCCCTCTCAGGCGGACGGGCAGTATGCCATGTACGAGAAGGGCGCCGAACCTATCTACCGAGTCCTCTATTCGCAGGACGCCATCTTTATGGCGAACTCGACCATTCTTCTCTGGTACCTGAGCTCCCGAAAACAGGCGCCTAAGTGGATGCGCTACTTCTCGTTCATGTTTCCGGCGATGGTGATCTACCTGCAGCACCGAAGCGTCTGGATCGCGTTGGGAATCATGACGCTGCTGACTGCTGCTTTCGGTGGAAGCGTGAACCGAATTGCTCGCAAGGTGGTTATTGGATGCGCGGCCGCGCTGCTGATTGTGCTGATCGGCTTTCCGCATTCAAAGATGAGCTCATCGCTCTTCTCAAGCGCTAATCACATGTCCGGCAACGACACCACGCTTGCCTGGCGGGAACAGAGCTGGCAATCTCTCATGGAGCCGTCCTACGTGGGCAGTCTCGAAAACTACATCGTCGGACGGCCGATGGGAACGGGCGAGCGCCGTGTCGTGAACGGGCGCTTCGTCGAAGTCGAGGCGCACAACCTGTTTGTAACGGTGTTCACCAAGACCGGATTCCTTGGAATGCTGTCCTTCATCTTCATGATGCTCATCCTGCTGGTGAAGCTGTGGAGACTCGGAGGATTTGCCCGAACGATGGCCATCTGCCAGTGCGGACTGCTGACCTATTGGTGGGCGTACAGCTTTGACGAGCCGCAGGCCTTCTTGGTCGGGGTAGGCATCCTGATTGTGCGCGACCCCTCCATCACATCGGGCTTGATCTTGCAAACGAAGCGGAAGTTTCGGCCCCAGCGTCCCGCTTACCTGCCTGTTCGAACGGGGGAGCTGCCATCGCCGGGATTCGGCTATGCGCAGCAGGCGCCGAGAGAACAGCCAGTGTGAAGCCCTAGTGGCTCTACACCAGCTTCAGCCGAACTGCCAGATCCGAGGTAAGCAAGGATTCAGGGTCGGTTTCGGCCCTGAAACGGCGAAACAGAGCAAGCCTGTCCTCTCCCAGGTATGCGGTCACGTCGGCGGGTCGGAGCGTCGAGTCCTTGGCGAAGTAGAATTTCCCTCCCGCAGCCAGGACGAGATCGTTCATTCGATGGCAAAGGCTCTGAAGTGCCGGCCAGCTGTTTCTCGTAACCTTGAAGTCCAGCGCGAGGGAGTAACCGTCGACGGCGTGTGAGAAAAGGAAGTCGTCGGGCCGATGGCGTTTGAGCACGCCAAGGAAAGACTCGAGCTTTGCTTCCTGCTGCATCTCGACCTGCTTGGCAAAGACCTGGCGCGCATGCTCCTTCGGCACGAAGGACTGATACTGGATGAAGCCTCCTGGCAGGTAGGCATTGCGCCAGTTTGGGACGTAGTCCAGCAGAAACGAGAACCCTACGAGACTCTGCGAAACCATCTTACGGTCGCCGAGCAAGCGTGACGCGTGGAACTTCGCGAAGTTGATGGCGCTCATTCCCAGGCGGTTGTTCAACTTGCGCAAGATCCGCCAGACCATGGATTTGGGAAAGACTCCGAGGATGGTGTCCGGCAGATCCTGTCGCTCGGGGCGAAGAGACGCCGAGTCGCCGGACCCGTCGTGGTCGTACCAAGCGGCATGGATTTGGCCTCTGCCGGCCTCATCACCGCGTCCAAAGCAGTCAACCCAGGACACCAGATAGTCCGAGTCGTGCTGGAACCGCTCCATCACCGAAAACTGTTCGTCCCAGTTCCTACAGGCGTAAGCCAAGACTTGCACATTGCCGCTCTCGACCCTTTTCATTCGGAGCTTCACGCGAGTGATGATCCCTAAAAGACCGGCGCCCGAAACCACGGCGTGGAACAGCTCATCCTTGGGGGTCAGCGTCCTGAGCTCTCCCGTCGTGAAAAGGACGTCCAACTCTAGAACATGTTCGCCGATCGTCCCCACCCGATAGTTGTTCTTGCCGTGGATATTCATCGCAAGAGCGCCGGCAAGCGTTGGGTACATGGTGCCGCTCACCACCGGCGGCCAGTACCCATCTTCTAACGTGGTTCTCCAGAGGTCCTCGATGGTGACTCCGCACTCACAGTCGATCTCGCCGGTGTGGCGGTCCCAAGAGAGCACTCTCCGCATTCTGGAGATGTCGAGCACGATGGCTTCGGCGCCGATGTTGGCATCGCCGTAGCTCCGGCCGGCGCCGCGCAACGTGATCTTCCTCCCTGTGCTGCGCGCTATCTGCAGGACCTCGCGAATGTCTTGGATCGTCGCGGGCCGGTAGAGGTATCCATCCGATCTGGACCTCAGCCCGTAGCCCGTCAGCGCTGCGATGCGGGTAGCTGGCAAGGTGGCACGCTCAACCTGCACTTCGGCCCGCAGGCTCAAATGTTGGTCCTCCGGAAGATAAAGCTGGGAACGTTCCTGACAACCGCGAACATCACCTTGTGGACGAACTTGACGTAATGCTCGCCCGTCTGATCCGCCTTCTCCAGCACCTTCATCGCCACCGCCGCCGGATCCATCATCCTCGAGTGCATGTGGGCGGTCATTTCGGTGGCGGTGGGTCCGGGCTTGATGGTAACGATAGCTACGCCAAACCTGGCCAAGCGATTCCGCAACGCCTCCATATAGGTCGCCACCGCCGCTTTCGACGTGTTGTAGACAGGTTGGGCGCACCGGCCCCTTTCGCCGGCCAAACTGCCGATGCCAACGATGCTGCCGCTACGCGTATTGGAGAACCTTACCGCCGCCTGATTGAGCCAGGCGATCATGCCAAGCACGTTCACTTCGATCATCTGGCGGTCCTTCTCGAAGTCGAACTCCTCCGGCCCCACCTGCGGCATGACCCCGGCGGCGTAAATAATCAGGTCAAGTCCGCCAAGCTCCTTCGTCACCTGCTGGAACAAAGCTGGAACTTCGTCGTAGTGGGTGACGTCGTGCTCGTAGATCAAAACGTTCGAGCCAAGCTCGGACTTGAGTGATTCCAGCCGGTCCCGGCGCCGGGCGATCGCAGCCACCTTGGCGCCTCCGCGTGCCAATTGGCGCACCAGCTCGGCTCCGATTCCCGACGAGCCTCCCACGACGATGGCGTGCGAGAAGCTCTTCATCTCTCGAGCAGGTTCAGCCTCAGTCCGCTCAGTACCAGGGCTGCCGAGGTAAGAAACAGGAGGATGCTGGCCAGGATGTGCTTGTCCCTGAAGAGCATCTCTTCGGGCTCGCCCCCCTCCTCGCCCGCAAATACCACGAGCACGTATCTCGTGATCCCGTAGAACACGAAGGGCGCCGTGATGATCAAGGTTGGGTACTTGGCGGCGGTCGCACTCTCTATCGTATAGATGCCGTAGCAAATCGCCGCCGCGCAGGCAAACATGATAACCAAGGCGTCGAGCGCTCCAGCCGTGTAATGGACCAGGCTGTCGCGGCTGGCTCCCGCGTCATCACCCAGCAGCAAGAATTCGTGGCGGCGCTTTCCAAAGCCAAGCATGAGCGACAGCGCGCCGGTACAGTACAGCAGCCAAGCCGAAATCGGCACATGAATGGCCGCCGCCCCGAGCATCGCTCTCAGGATGAACCCGGAAGCTATCGTATAGACGTCAGCCACAGGCTGCGCCTTGAGTCCCAAGTTGTAGGCCACCTGCACAGCCAGGTAGGTGACCACGATGACGAAGCCGGTCAATCCGGTCAGCCAACCCAAGCCCAAACCGACCGCCAAGCAGACAGCCGCAACGGAACGCGCCTGAGGAACCGTTACGAGCCCGGCGGCGATCGGGCGGCTCCGCTTCTTCGGATGGTTTCTATCCTTGGCGGCGTCGCGGATGTCGTTGTAGATATAGGTCGCCGAACAGGCGAAGCACATGGCAAAGAAGGCTTCGAACGTCAGAACGAATCGGTCGAGATGGGTGGGATCGAACGAGAAGATCAGCGCCGCAAAGACGAGCAGGTTCTTTGACCACTGCTTGACACGAAGGAGGCGAAGGTAGACCGACACCCTGCTTGTGGATGTTACAGCCTCGGAGGGTGTCAAACGCGTTTCGGTCATAAGAAAAGGCGGATAGGTCCGCTCGACAGCCTAATATAACAAGTTTGCGGGCCGATCCGATCCAAGTGCAATTGTCGGGTATCTGCGCGCTGCCGCTCAGCCCCAGCTCAAAGTTCGGCAAGCTTACACAGAAAGAAGGGGCCGCTCGGATGAGTCGGCCCCTTCTCAGCTCGATCTGCCGAGGTCTAAGGTCGGAAACCAGCCAGGAAGATCGCAGGCAATGCTGCGATGCCCTGAAGGATGCTCTGGAATTCCGGCGTGTTGGTCTCCGGCACCACCACCACCTCGCCCGAATGGATCACCGGATTCATCGCCAGATCACCTGTTCGGAGATATTTGCCGAAATCGAAGATCGTCGGCGACGCCTTGCCGTCCACGAGCTTGATCACCGTCACCTTGCTCAACCGGGCGCGCTTCGTGTCGGCTCCCTGACCCATACCGGTGATAACGTCGTTCAGCCGGACCTCCTTACCATCCTGCATCGGGTAAGTGCCTGGTTGCTTGACGAGCCCGAGCACGGTCACCTTGGACTGCAGCTCGGGAACCGTGATCAAGTCTCCGGTTCGCAAAGGAACGCTTGGCGAGACACCCGTGCCCACGATGGAACCCGAAACGTCCACCACTTCCTGCCCGCCGTTAAGGTGCTGAATCGAAACGTGGGCGGTGGAAGCGAGGGGAGTGAATCCGCCCGCGACCGTGATCGCCTTCATCACATCGCTCGCGTCTCGACGGAGCTGATAAGGACCGGGCTTGACCACGTTGCCGGCGATGTACACGGTCAACATCTCGATCACTCTCACCGTAACGGTGTCACCCGGCGCGAGGCGCAGGTCCTTGTCAGGCGCCCCCGACAGGACATCGTCCAGAGGAATCTCTTCGACGTTGCCTTTCGAGTTGGAGTGCATCAGAGCCACGACGCAGTCCGACGTCTGAACTTGAAGACCGGAGGGAGTGGCTTGTCCAACGGTGCCGATCCCGCCGGCGGCCGCGAGGGCTTCGGTGATGCGCCAGCCCGGCTTCATATCGATCACGCCCGGGGTGCGGACCTCGCCCAAAACATAGATCCGCTGCATGCGAGCCTGCTTGAGCGAGATGCTCACGACCGGGTTCAGAAGACCGACCTTCGGGTTCGTCTTGAGCGCCTTCGATACGATGTCTGTGAGCTCCTGCAGAGTGTGGCCCGTCGCCGGCTGCTGGCCAATCGCAGGCAAGGTAACAAAGCCGTCGACGGTCACCGTAGCCTCGCCGCAGAGCTCTTGGTGGTTCAAGACCGTCACCGCGATCTGGTCGTCTGGACCCAATACGTACGCGTTGGTGCTGGCCTGTACCGGCTGATGGTCGCTCGGAGCCGCTTGTTGTGCCAGAGCACTTGCACCGGACAAGCCCAACAGAACACAGCAACTGATTGCACAACAAAGACTCTTAGTCATTAGGCTGTAATTTTACAACAATCGTGCCATTTACCTAGACAATTAATCTTTCTAGGTAAACCGCAAAATTCCGTTCTTTTAGCCTAGATTTTTTGGCCCCGGAGCAATTTGGACGGCTGCAAAGGCATGGATATTCCATGTATCAGTACACGGCAACCAGGTGCTTCTACCAGGTTTCGTTAAGAGATAGAAGGACCGATGCCCGGACTTTGCGGGCCCGACTCTTTGCAGGGCTGGGCTCGGGACGCCAGTTTTCAATGGAACCTCCCAAGTAAGCTCCCGGCATGGATCGTAAGTTCCGCGTCGGCTTCTGTTCCCTCGTTCACGACCATGTCTGGGGCGAGCTTCGGCATTGGCTCAACCATCCGAAGGTCGAGATCGTCGCGGTCGGAGAAGAAAGCGAAAGGCTGCGTCAGAAAGCAACCGAAGCGGGAATCCCAAAGACCTACGACTCCTGGCAGGCGCTTCTCGAAAACGAGCAGGTCGACATCGTGCAAGCGGCAAGCGACAACGCGACTTGCGCGGACATCACCGAGGCTGCGATGGCAAAGGGAGCGCATGTGATCAGCGAGAAGCCGATGGCGGCGACATTGGAACAAGCCAACCGGATGCTTGCCGCCTCAAAGAAGGTCGGCAAGTACCTTATGATCAACTGGCCCCACATCTGGGACCCGGCCTATCAGGAGTGGGAACGAAGGGTGCTCGGAGGCGAAATCGGACGCGTCCTTCACATCAAGCGCCGGAACGCTCACAATGGGCCGAAGGAGATCGGCTGCGATCCGGCCTTCTGGGAGTGGCTCTACGATGCGAAGCGAAACGGCGCCGGAGCCTTCATGGACTACTGCTGCTATGGCGCGGATATCGCGGCTCGAATCCTTGGTCTGCCCAAGCGCGTCACCGGAATCCGCGGGGTGCTCGCCAAAGACTATCCCGTGCCGGACGACAACGCCATCATCCTCCTCCAGTACGACAAAGCCTTTGCCCAGGTGGAGGCAAGCTGGACGGAAGTCGTGCGGGCTCCTGGACCGTACACCGTCGCGTACGGAACGATGGGGGTCTGCGCCTTGGTTGGGGACAAGGTGATCCTTAGCAAACCGGGCGGCAACACCGAAGAGATCAAGCCGCAACCATTGGAGTATCCGCTTCGCAACGGCCCCGAATATCTGATCCATTGCATCGAAAGTGGAGTGGCTGTAGAAGGGTGCTCCTCGCCGCAGGTGAGCCGTGACGCTCAGGAGATCCTGGAAGCCGGTCTTCGCTCGTCAGACTCCGGCCAGCACATCACGTTGCCGATCTCTTAGGATTCTTCAGCCCCGTGCGAAGCTTGTTCCGGGTCTCACGGACCGCCCGCGCCGATACTCGCCCCTGGAACTCCTCCAGGAAAGAAGCCACCGCGGCTGAATCGGTTTTCGTGAGCTCTCGCAGCGCCCAAGAAAGCGCCTTGACGACCATGTCATCGCGGTCGTCGACGAGCTGCCGGCAAACCCAGAGCACCCTTTCGGTATCACCGGGAGCTCCTCTCCTGCCAAGCGAGATCGTGGCCACAAGCGCAGCTCGTCGATACCAGAGATCCGGACTATCGATCCACTGTTGGACGGTCCCGTCGGGAATCTGCCCGTTCGCCCAGGCTGGGCCTGCCAAGTAAGGCGAGAACGTATCGGTTGCGTACCAGGAATCGATTCCCTTGCCAAGCTCATTCAGCCTCACCGAGTCAAGACTTCGCATAGTCGGTTTGTGGTGTGCGACCAGCTCATAGGCGATGTGCCGCAGGTTCCACTCGCCGTCTTCGATCAACTGAACCGCAAGATGAAAGACTCCCTCTGCCGGCTCCTCCTTCAATCGAACTGAAAGCTCTTTGCACAGGCTTCGAATGGTTGGCACATCCCGCTTGGGAAGTTCGGCAAGCTTGGCCTTAATCTCTTCTAAACGAGGAGCCGTTCCCATCACGCCTCGGCTCGGCCGGGCTGAGCAAGGCTTGTTCGAAGGGCCTCCACATGATCGTGGTTGGTCCAATCCAAGCTCAGCGGAGAGATGCTGACGAACCCTTCGCTGACGACTTGAACGTCGGTATCGGGTTGGCCGGAAGTCAGGACTGCCACGCCGCCTTGCCAGAAGTACTGCCGCCCCCAGGGATCGGTTCGAGGCTCAACCCGATCCACATAGACTCGCCGTCCCATGGGAACCACCCGATGGCCCCTCAGCTCCACGTACTCGACCGCAGGAACGTTCACATTGAGAAAGGTCAGGGGAGCCGTCGGCGTGTTGACAAGCACCTCCCAGTTCTCGAGCATCCATCGCGCGCCCGTCGTGTAATGGTGGGGAGCTCCGGTCACGAAATTCGCCATGCTGACGGCGATGCTTCGAATACCGTTGATCGTTCCCTCCATGGCGCCGGCGACGGTCCCGCTGTAGGTCACGTCGAAGCCGAGATTCGGACCGTTGTTGATACCGCTCAGGACCAAATCGCAGCCGTTTGGATAGAAGAGCGTGAGCGCCACGTTCACGCAGTCGGCCGGAAATCCGTTCACCTCCAGCGCGTCGCACCCATCCCAGGCGAACTTCTCCGCCCGCAGCGGATCGCGCATGGTCATGGCATGGGCGCAAGCCGACCGTTCCCGGTCAGGCGCGACGATCTTCACCTCTCCAAAATTCTTCGCCACCTCGACCAGCGGAATCAGTCCCGGCGCCCGGATCCCGTCGTCGTTGGTGATTAGGATTCGCATGAGGAATTCTGCAACGTCCGGAGACCTGTTTGCCCAGGCGAAATACACCGTAACTGCCGAACCGATCCCACGTATCAACTGCGAATAGATATGAAGGCTCTGCGCCTCGCTTGGATCTCGCCGTTTCTTGCTTTGTCGTTTGCTGCGCATGCCGACGACGGTTGGGTCGGCAACGGCGGAACGCCGTTCCTGATGAAAGGCAAGCACCCCACGATTCGAATGAGGGACGAGCACATTCGGCTATACGTGGGCCGAAAGACGACCACCGTCTATTGCACCTTCCGCTTCCGAAACACCGGGGCGGCAACTTCGGTTCTGATGGGCTTTCCGGATGAGGGCGCCGAACCAGACGATGCGAGTACCGACTCCGAAGACAAGCCTCTGTCTGTTTTCGAGTCCTTCAAGTCCTGGGTGAACGACCGTGCCGTCCAAACCAAGTTTCAGAAGGATCAACAGGGCATGTTTTGGCGCTCGAAACGGGTCCACTTCAAGGCTCATCAGACAGTGGTCGTTCGGGACGTCTACACACTGCAGACCGGCGCGGGAGACGAAACCGGGCGGGATCGCCTCTACTATGCCAAGTACGTGATGAATACCGGTTCGACGTGGAAAGGCAGCATCGGCCATGTGCTCGTCGACGTACGCTTTTACGGATTCCCAAAGATCAATAGGTTCGCCGACTACGCGGACTTGCAGGATAAATGCCGGTCGCTCGCAGATAGCCGGGCAAAGGTCGACGCGGTCATGGCGCGCAACAAGCACACGCTCTTCTATCAAGGCTTCGGATCGCCGAGAAAGCTCGGTTCATTTATTCGCTTTGAAGCGAAACGCCTTGAGCCCGACGAAGATGACGACATCTTTCTCGCCTTCGCTCCTTACAAACCCGCGGAGCTGCAGAGGCCTTGAGAGTACGTGCGCGGCGGTTCTGATAAGCTGGCTCCGTGGTCAGCCGCTTCTCAGCTCTCTCTTTAATCGCTTGCTGCGTGACGTCGTCCGCCTTGGGAGTCAAGCAGGCTTCGACCCCCGTCGTGGCGCACCGAGGCCGACAGCCTTATTTGGCGATTCGGTGTCATTCCACGCTGCAAGGAATTGGCGCGGAAATCCAGAGAGCGACTCCGAGGCTCTACTCGTGGATGGCTCAGCACAAGGTTCCGCCCAAAGGTCCCCTGTTCATCCGCTACCTGGTCATCGACATGGCCCACGAGCTTCAGTTCGAGGTGGGATTCACGACGCCAAAACCGGTGCAAGGGGAAGGAGCTATCCGCTCGGGAGCACTTCCTGCCGGCCGATATGTGACCACCGTGTACAAGGGCGACTACAGCGGCCTCGTCCCCGCCAACGCATCGCTCCAAGCTTGGGCCAAGAAGCACCGCCTAACTCTTCAAAGGAAGGACACGTCCAAAGGCGTGGTCTGGGGTACCAGAGCCGAGTTCTATCTCACCGATCCGGCCCGCGTGAAGAACCCAAAGGATTGGAAAACGCAGATCATGTATCTCGTGGCTCCCTAGACGCAGGATGGTTCGAGATTGTCCTCGCCCCAATCTCAGAACTGCCTAGACACCTGAATACAGCCATGATAAGAGGCTGGAAGCACCCGCCATTTGGGAGTCAGCGGACGTGTCCGCGTCTCCGATTGCGCCGGAGATCCTAAGTGTTTGTGTCAAGACCTGAGACGGTTTTTCATTAGGTACTTGTCCAAGTCCATCGTGACGGATCGAAGAGGGTGTTTCTGCTGTCTATGATGAAGGCTGTTTTCAGGATCTTTCGGCCGGCAACC
>DASZPA010000412.1:0-20606 GCA_035550555.1 Fimbriimonas sp. | reverse complement strand
TACGTTCCCGTTGGAATCGGTGTCTGCGAGATCGAATCGAACTCAGCCATGTGCTGGGACATGCAGGGCCACTTGGATGGAGTGCTGCTTAGCCGAGTTACGCAAGGCCTGACAGCCCAGAGCGGGATCACCCTCCCTTTTGGCAAGAAAAGCTTCTTTGCCGTAATCGAAAATGGAGACCGGACCTACGGCTACCATGTGCAAGGATCGAAGGAGAGGACGTCCCGCACCTGGTACCCCGCCGGGTATGGCCGCCAATTCGTGCTCGTTCAACTGGACGTTCCACGAAGTCAGCAGGGAGCAGTCGTCGAGCAGCTCCCTTATGAAACGACTTTCGGCGAACCACCACCCGCCAAACAATCCGGACCTGTAGAGATCCTGACCGACATCGGCGTACAGCTACGAAGTTTGAGCAGCGTGAGGTGGGACCCTGACCAGGAGTACGAGGGCTACTCGCTTCGCAATTTCCTGGGAAACAAGACATCGGTTCTCGAGCTCTCAAGGCCGCCACATGACGACTTGACGCCGTGTGACCTGGCCATCCAGGCTTACGATCACAAGGGCAGGCCGATCTCGTTCGTCGACTCTAAGGGGAATCCCGCCACTCTCATGGACTTTGCTGCAGGGGTCGCTGCCAACGAGTCCGGTCCGCCGCGCGGCAGCTACTTCTATTGGGTCGACTACTTCACGGGCAATCAAAGCGAGTATCCATTCAAGACGGCGAAATTCGAGCCCCTCGTCGACTCGAGTGAAGGGACGTTTCGATTCGAATCCAACATCTCTCCCGCGGCGATCGGATCGATCAAGGTTGTAAACCTTTTCAGGGGAATTCCGATCGGCCGTTTTCCGCTCTCCTTCAAGGAGCTTCAGACAAGTCAGCTTCCAATCAAGTATCAGCAGGGCAATCAAGAATGAACAAAGCAATCGTAGCGTTAACCAGCCTGGGCCTCGTGTCCTTGGGCGTTGCTTCTCTTCAAGAAGATTCGGCGCCAGTTCACTTATACAGCGCCAACGGCGTCCACGTCGAGGCTCTTGGAGCGTGCGACATCAGCTCGTTGGAAGCTCACTGCTGGAACATGGACGGGGCGCCAGATTCCGAGTTGACGACGCGCATCAAGAACGCCTTGTCCTCGAACAATCAGGAGATCAGCTTTCGATTTGGGCAGAAGAACGTTTTTCTGGTCGTGGACAGCATGGGCAACCAGCCTAGCCTGATGAGAAGGCCGCAGGGATACATCAATACGGTCTATCTCAATCAAAACGGCAACCTGCGGCTGCAGTTGGCTCGAATCGATCCCGACGAGGAAAAGGGCCCAGTCACTCTTTATGCGACCATCGGCGGTCTGCCCGGCCCCACGTCAGTCGACCTCAACGCGGCGCCCGATTCGACTGCGACCGTTGGCAAGACAACCTACACTACGGGCACTTACCGTGTGAAGAACAACCCGCCGGTACCGAACCGGGGAAGTTTCGAGCCTTACGTCAATAGCCCTTACGGACTTCGCGCATCTAAAGAGTGGGTGGTCGCGATCGGCACCTCGGACTCTTCCAACAGCGAGGGATATCCCACCTTTGCCGCACTTGACAAAGACAAGAAGCCGATCACGTATGTGGATCGGAGCGGCGCACCGGTCACGTCTCTCAAGTTCATCGAGTCGGAAAACGTAAATCCGACCCGGCCGGGCTATCTACCAAGCGGAAACATCGATCCAAAGGCAAAAATCCTTCCCGCCTATGTTTCGCCCACTCAAACATCGGTTCCAGGGGCGTTTACCTTGGCCACCGACATCGACCCGAAGTCTATTGCCTACTATCGGATCACCGTCACGGCTACAGCGAAGTTCAACCTCGGCCCCTTCCCCGTGCAGCCGAAGTAGGCCTTGGATAACGAACCACGTCGGGCCAATCGATTGCATTCAGAACTCGGATTCTGATCAGCCGAAACCTGTGGTTTTTGCGCTCGAATCGGTAAGTGCTCAGAAAGACTTTGGATCGGTAGGCCTCGACGTCATAAAGTCGTGGAAAGAGACGCAACATGTCGCTGGAAGCGTATTTTGCAGGTCTTAGATCACGAATGGTTCCGGTTCGGAACCATTCTCGCAGGTCGGCGTCAAGGAACGTTCCGAGGTCTTTGAGGCCGGCAGCGGATATCCGAATGATTTGGGCGTATTCTCCAGATCCGGCCCCGGGCTCGCACGAGTAAGCGAGATAGGCCTCATGTGGGAAAACACGAAGATGCGGTCGAACCCCTCTATCGAAATACAGATCTAAAGGCAAGGCGTACCGCTTCCTTGAGGCGCGGACTACAACATCGGTTGGATCGCTCTGCTTCAGATAGATGGATACGCTTACGGGACGGCCGTCGAGTAAGAACGCTTTGGACCAAGCAGCCGGCGGTGACGCGAGAAACATCGTTTATTCGAAGAGAATCTTGAATGCCGTTGCATACGTGCTCGCCTTGTCCGGCAGGCTTATAACAAGCGCCTCGGATTCTTGTCTATATGAACACGGACCGCCACCCAACAACTCCACGCGCGCGATTCGCCGCCGCTCCAGCCCACTATCCGAACCCAGAGACCTCACACGCACCTCGTTTAAGTCCCCGGTAAGCACGACCGCGTAGACGGCGCTGTCCTTCTGAGTGAAGCGGATGTCCGCCGGGCCGAACGCCTTCTCCTCGTCCGTGAACGAGCCGGATGCCACGGGCGTCGGACCTTCCCCGTACACCTTCCATGGGCGCGTACCGTAGATCGCCTCACCGTTAGTTTTCAGCCACGCGCCGATCTCCCGGAGGATCGCCTGGTCCTCTGCCGGGATCGTTCCGTCGGCCCTTGGGCCGATATTCAGCAGCAGCGCGCCGTTCTTGCTGACGATGTCGATCAGGTCGTGGATCAGGCTGCCGGCTGACTTGTAATCCATGCCTTGGACATGGCCCCACGAGTTGCGCGCGACCGCGGTGTCTGTCTGCCAAAACCGAGGACGGATGTCGGAAAGCTGGCCGCGTTCGACGTCGTAGACGGCGGCCTTTTCAGGGAAGGCTTCGTTCTTGTAGTTGATCGCCACACCTTTGCCCCAGGCGTGCGCGCGGTTGTAGTAGTAGCTGGCGAACCGGCGGAGGTAGGGAGCGAAGGCCGGCTGCTCGATCCACCAATCGAACCAAAAGAGCTGCGGCCGATAGTTCTCGACAAGCTCCGTGCACCGGAGAAGCCAATCGTCCATGAATGCTTCACTCGGCACGTTCTTGCCGAAATCGGAATTCCCCGGAATAGCCGGTCCATAGAAGTCCGCGAACTCGGGGTCTTGAACGTCGGACGAAAAGTCCCGACCCCCATTCATGAACCACCAGTGCTCGGCGCGGTGCGAAGAGACGCCGAAAATCATCCCACGTTTGCTTGTCGCACAAGCAAGCTCGCCGACCACGTCCCGCTTTGGGCCCATTTCGAGCGCATGCCACCGGTTGCTCTTCAGCGGATACATGGCGAACCCGTCATGGTGCTCGGCAACCGGGACAACGAATCTGGCGCCGGCTTCATGGAACAGATCCGTCCACGTATCGGCACTGAAATCCTTGGCGGCGAACTGCGGGATGAAGTCCTTGTATCCGAACGTCGTATGAGGGCCGTAGGTGGCGACATGGTGCTCGAACTCCTTCGAGCCTCGTACGTACATGTTCCTCGCGTACCACTCGTTGCCGAACGCCGACACGCTGTAAACGCCCCAATGGATGAAGATCCCGAATTTGGCATCCAGGTACCACTCAGGGACCTGATACCGCTCCAGAGAGTCCCAGGTGGGGTCGAACGGTCCCGGAGGGTTGGAAATGTACACGCCAACACGATGACCGATGGCCGACAGGTTGTCAAGCGCTATGATGGGGCGGATGCTCAAGATCCCAGCCAAGTCCCTCTTAGCCGTTCGGTTGGCACTTGCCGCTCTGTGGGCTTATGAGGGGCTGTGGCTCAAAGTGATTCGCCAGGATCCACATGAGCTGAAGATCGTTGCTCCGGCTGTGGGACATCTGGGATTGCCTGGCCTTCCGTGCATGATCGCCATCGGGCTGGCTGAGACGGCGTTGGCGGTCTTCGTCGCCGCCGGAATCTGGGCCAAACCTCTTGCATGGGTTCAACTTGGCGGCCTTGTCACCATGAACTTGCTTGGGATCGTGCTCGGCGCAGGCGAGATCGCCGATCCCTCCTATTTGCTGGTTCACAACTTGCCCACCTTCGCGTGTATTTACGTGATCGCCTGCTGTGGAGCCGGCAGGTGGAAGGATGGCTGAAACGCCGGAGGTTTGGAAGAAGGGCCCTTTACGAGGCCACCGCAAACAACCGGAGATCATGTTTGGTCAGGTTCGAGAGGATGTCGCTTTGGAGGCCAGTCTTGCGAGGGGCAGTTGCCTGTGCATCGCCAGCGGCGGAGACACGGCACTTTCGCTTCTCCGGTCCAACGCGGATGAAGTGACCGCCATCGACGTGAATCCTGCACAGCTCTACTTGGTAGAGCTCAAGGTCGCGGCGCTTCGCCGGCTTCCCTATTCCGAGCTGATCCGTTGCATGACTGAGGACGCGAGGTCCAGCTACACCCCCTTGAGAGATAGTCTGGGCCCCGAAGCTCAAGCTTTCTTCGATGCCCGTATCCCAGCTTTGCGCCATGGGCTCCAAACCTGCGGCAAGGTCGACGGTCTGATAGCGGCTCTTGCCAGGCTGCTCCCTTTCGTGCATCGGAAAAGGACGCTCGTGGAGCTGCTGAGCCAGCCCACAATCGATCGCCAGCGGGAGTTCTACAGAAAACGGTGGAACACATGGGCGTGGCGAGCAGGCCTCACCCTTCTCGTAAACCAGGCATCCTTGGCGCTTGCCTATAGCCGGAGATTCGGCATGGCCGCGGGAACCAATTTCGGACGTTATTTTCTGTCCGGCTTCGATCAGGTGTTCGAGGAATCGCCGGCAGCGAGCAACCCGTTCGTCTGGCAGGTGTTCTTGAGCCGCGAGAAGAACCTGCCGCTGCCTGACTGGCTCTCGGAAGAGGCGGGTGCCGCCATCAGAGCCAAGCTGGATCGGCTGACTTTAGCGTGCGGCGACGTGGCGGACGTGCTTCTCTCCCGGCGATCACAGTTCGATTTTGCGAGCCTTACGAACATTCTCGATGGCGCGGACCTCGAGTATCGACGTATCCTGGCACGATCTCTCATGCATGGGGTCAAGGACGAAGGGCTCATCGTGATCCGCAGCTTCTTTCCGTCTGAAACAGGCCTCGTAGAAGCAAGCGACGGACGACTGAAGCGGTTGGAATCTCCGGACATCGTCGACCGCTCCGTCTTCTGCCGTCACGTCGAGGTTCTTCAGGTGAGGCAATGACCCATGTCTTAAGGCGGCACCCCTTCGAAGTGAAGGCGCACCTTCGGCGTTCCCTGGTGCTGGCCTACTCCGTGCCGGAGGAAGCCCTGGAAGGGCTTCTGCTGCCGGGCCTCACGTTGGACACCCATAGCGGCCACGGATTCCTTGTGGTGGCGATGGTCGAGACGGCCGGGATGCGTCCCAGCCACGTTCCGCAAGCCCTTGGGCGGTCGTTCTTCCTTGCCGGCTATCGGCTCTTTGTGCGGTACAAGACGCAAAGCGGAAAGAGCCTGCGCGGGTTGCAGGTTCTTCGGAGCGAAACGAACAGCTCCTGGCTGTTGCGTAGCGGCAACTTGCTCACTCACTATCGATATGTGCGCGTCGAACCCGAATGCCTGTTGACGGGCTCCCGATACCGCGTGATTGTCCGGCAGGACAAAGCGACCCGATTGGAGGTGACGGCTGACCTGGAAAACCACACGCTGCCTTGCCGTTCCATCTTCTGCGACGTGAAGGATGCCCGGCGTTTTGCCGGTCCCATGCCCTTCACTTTCAGCTACGAGAAAGAAACGCACTCCGTGATCCGAGTTGAAGGCGTTCGACAGGACTGGGACCCACAAATGGTGGCTGTCGACGTCCCGGTTCCTCCCGACTTCGCAGCTTTGAACGTTCCACCAGAGGCGCCCCGACTCGCCAGCGCCTTCTATCTTGAAGATGTGCCTTACCGATGGAAACGAGGAATCGTCGAGGCTATTTCATGAGAGACAGAGGACGATTTGAGGGCGTCCGCAAGATCCTTGCGTTCAACTCCGCGTTCTATCTCGTTGGCCTTTTCGGTGTCGTCGAAATGGCGATCATGCTTGCCGTGCTCAAGCTGCCGATCTGGATCTCCGCTCCCGCGTGGATCGGAACGGGTCTGGGATTATGGTGGCTCTTGGCCTCGATCGTCGCCAGCTACTGGGTTTATGACGCGAGCCGATTAATGAACTGGGATTGGCTGGACCTTCCGAAGCCCGACCGCTGGATCAACCTTCACGCCGGTCTGGACGAATCCTCGCCCCGGCTCACCGATCTATGGGGCGCACCAGAAGGTGTTTACGACTTCTTCGATTCGGACGAGATGACTGAGAAATCGATCCTTCGCGCCAGACAGATGGTCCAGAACGAGGCGCCGGCCACTGCCACGGATTACCGATCTCTCCCCATTGCCGGCCTCGGTCTCGCCACAGTCATCTTCGCAGCGCACGAGCTTAGATCGCCGGGCGCCAAGGAAGCATTCTTTCGGGAGATCGCGCGGGCTCTCTCGAGCGGTGGAAAGTTGGTCGTCGTGGAGCACCTCCGCGACGTTCCGAACTTCATCGTGTTCGGGCCGGGATTCATGCATTTCTTT
Organism: Fimbriimonas sp.; assembly: GCA_035550555.1. GTDB lineage: Bacteria > Armatimonadota > Fimbriimonadia > Fimbriimonadales > Fimbriimonadaceae > Fimbriimonas. Next base: position 13,880 of record DASZPA010000412.1, on the reverse strand, counting down.
CCAGCGGCCGAATGGCGCCGCGTAGCGCGAGCGGCCGGATTCGAGAGAGTCTCCGAAAAGAGATTGACGCCCTTTGTGAAGGCATTCGTCTGGGAGCGGGCGTGATCTGGCTCGAGTGGAACATGCGCTTCGCAGGGCTGCTGCTCATGCTGCTGGGGCTCGCGCACATTCCCATGCCGCGGTACTTCAAGTGGAAGGAGGAGTGTGAGGCTCTCACGCCCCTCACGCGCGAGATCCACTTCGTGCATCACGCCTACATCGGCTTCATCTGCTTGCTTAACGGAGTTCTCTGCGCCGGATTCGCACCGGATCTGATCGCGCGGTCTCCACTGAGCCGCGACCTGCTCATAGGCCTCGGCATCTTCTGGGGCTCGCGTCTGATCGTCCAGGTCTTCGTATACAGTCCGGCCCACTGGCGCGGGAAGCGGTTCGAAACGGTTACGCATGTGCTTTTTACGCTGTTTTGGCTCTACTTGGCAGCCACTTTTTTCGGTACCCAGGCAGTTCTGTCGCACGTCGCGTAGGGGATCTCCCGTCTACTTCGACGCAACCTGCGGATTCATCTATTTATGCTGCCTTCACGAAACCTCGCCGCTTGGACCGGAGCCGTTTTGAGCGGCATGACGGCCGTATTGCTGACCGGTTGTCAGTCTAAGCCGACGGAGTTCCAATTTCCGAAGCTGAACCCTCCGAGCAGCACCGAGAAGCCCGTCGAAGTGACCTTCGTCGATCAGCAGAACTACCCATACGGCAAACGGGACCTGCTGCCAGCGGCGAACCTCCAAAGCGGCCCTCCCGTCATGGCAGTGTTTCGTTTCAGAACCAGCCAGCCGCTTTCGTCCACGGAGCCGTTCGACTTTGATTTCGATTGTGGAGACGGTACGCACCAGATCGTTTATCCGCAGCACCTGGATAACGGCGACATCGCGATCGAGGTAACCCAGGGATATGGGCCTCTCCTGTACAAGCCCCACTTCGCACCAATCAGCGCGGGGCGTCAGCTGCCCGACTTCAAGGAGCCAGCCAACCTGCAGATACTTCCTGCACCCAAGCGGTTCATCTCGGACCGAGCCGTCCATGAAGACTCGCGAATCAGGGCAACCTTGACGGCTTCCGACAAAGTTGAGGTCGCGTTAACCAAGGCAATTCCTGACTCGACGAAGCTGTCACTCAAGATCAATCAGTGGACCTATGCGGCAGGCTTCACCTATGGAACCATGCGGACACAGGCCGGCGCTTGGGAGATCAACTTTCCTTATGCGATCGACCAGCGAAGCGTGGACTTGGGGTTGTACGAAGTCAAGGAGACCGACGCGAATCTCGGGCTCGTCGTCCCTGCCGCTAAGCTGATCCGCTCCAACAGCGAGGCTTGGCTCGAGATCGATCAGCGCGCCGAGGCTCAATCGGGACCGCTGAAGATCACCGTTCCTGCCCAGACGCGTAGGGTGTCGACCGCCCTGGGCCATATCTCGGGAGATCTTCGGGTCGACGTGACCTACGAAGGATCACCTCTGAAATGGAACCAGACCGGATACCTCGTCAAGAGTGAGACCCACTACTCGGCCTCCGGCGACACTATCGCTGGAAAGCATGTGCTCTTTGATATGAAGAGCACCCAGTTCTCGGGTTCGGATCCTAAGGATGTGTTGAAGCCGTCCGTCACGAACGCCAAAGTCGCCTCTGAGACTCCGCCTCAGGGCAGCCACACCTCCAGCTTTGGACCGCTCAAAATCGCCTTTCAATCCGCGATCACGGTGAGCGTTCCGCTATTCCAGACTGTAATTCCAATCCATCGCGGCGGGCATTAACGAAACTTTGGGCCCATGCGGAACGAAGCGGAAGGTTTCCACAGGTAGAACGCTGCGGAGGATCTCAAGCAACCTCGACACGCGATGCAACCACGACAGCCCGACTCTCCCTGGCTAAAGGCAGCCGTCTGCGTCGGCGCCCTTATCGTACTGGGTGCGGGTTATGAGATCTACGAAAGAGAAACAAGCCCACCGGCCCTGAAGCAGGATCCATTGCCAAAAAACGTTCTTCTGCGCAAAAGGCCGATCACGATCACGTTCACGGGTCAGGACAACTACCCGGAAGGCAAGATCGACACTCGGCCGGGAAGCAACAGGTCCGGACCAAGGATTATGTCGGTGCTTCACTTTCGGTCCGACGAGCCTCTTCCCAACCCTCCTGCCTTTTACACTTTCGTGGACTGCGGGGACGGTGTTCCCCAAGAATCCTTCGTACCTACCGGGCCGGAAACCCGCAGTTTCGACATCAACATCGAACAGGGATACGGTCGCCTGTTGTATTCACCTATCGTCCACCTGCTCGGTCTACCCAGCGAGGGTGTTAGTGTGAGGTTCCCGCGGCCCGCGATATCTCCCCCCAAACCCCGCCAGCTCATTCCTGACGGCTTCGCAAAGGCCGACCCACGTCTTTCCGCGCGGCTCACCGGTCCAGATTCGTTCGCGGTGACCCTGAGTGCGCCCTACAAGGATCAGAAGAACCTTGTGTTGCGCGTCCACAAGCTGAGCTTTATCCCGTTCGGCGAATGGGAAGGTCCGCTCTTTCCAATGCAGTTTCCACTTCCGGTCTACTGCCACTATGCGATCGACCAGAAGAGTGCGGAAGTGGAGCTGGACAAGATCTCCACTGAGGAGCTGGAGTTGGAAGGTCAGGCTACCGGTGCGACTCTTCTTACTAATGGCCAAGCCACTCAACTCGTCATTGACCACCCGACGCACTTCAAGAAGGGGGATTGGGACGTTGTGATCCCCCCGCAACGAAGGACCATTACGACTGACCTGGGGCACGCGTCAGGAAGCCTGCGGCTTGACGTCCGGTACAAAGGCCTTGAGATGCCTTGGTTCGACAACCACACAGGCGTCGGCAAAGAATCCGCCGTCGCGACCATGAACGTCGGGCCGGACCGAATGCCCTATGCCTTTAAGCTCTTTGCGGCGACATTCACTACAATCGGCGGAAAGGACCGGATCAAGCTGGCCACTCTCAACACCGACGCCTACCGAGACCATCCCCCGCTGCCGCGAGTCACTCAGACAAGAGATTTTGGTCCGATCATGGTCAAGCTCAAGGGAGAGACGGTGACCGCTTTGAAGCTCTTTCAAACCACGATACCGATCGAGCACATCTGAATAGCCTGGCCACTTGGGCACCCCCTGATTCACTGCACCCGTATTGAAATCGAATCCCATGCAGACAGCCCGTAAAGAACCCTTCTGGCTAAAGGCCCTCATCTGTTCGGCTGCGATCGCCATCCTTTTCACTGCCTACGAGGTCTACGAGCGGCAATCCAATCCACAGGCTGTCCAACCGGTCACAAACGTCTTCACTTCCAAGCCAGTGGACATCACATTCCTTGACCAGGCGAACTTTCCCGCAGGCAAGCGGAGCTCGGAGCCCCGCGCGACAGACCAAAGGCGCCTCGTTAAATCTGTGTTTCGATTTCACTCGACCGATCCGCACCCCGACAACAGTGGGTACTTCCTGTTTTTCGACCCCGGAGACGGACGGCTGCAGGGTGCGCCAACCATGAATGTGGACCACGACGGCAACATCGTGGTGGAAGTCTTCGATGGCTATGGGCCTTTGCTCTACAGACCGGCCTTCTTTCTAGCCAATGGCGGAAGCAAGCGAGTCAATTTCAAGGTCCCGGAGCATCTGCGGTTACTCCCGCCGGCGAAGCAGCTCATCCCCGATGCCTCAGTGCATGAAGATGCCCGGATTACGGCAACCCTCACTGGCATGGCCAGCGTGCTGTTCACACTCAACTCGCAAGTTCCTCGCTCAGGCAACCTCTCTCTCAGGCTGAACAACTGGACCTACGCGCCTGGATTCCATGAAGATAACCGCTTCGATAGAAGCGGATCGCTGACGATTTTTGACCGTTATGCGATCGACCAGCACAGTGCCGACGTTCAGCTAGACGACACCCAAGCCTCGACAGCCAGCCTAAACGGGGAGGTCGGCGGCGCCAACCTCGTTCAATCGGGCGGGACGAATCAGCTCGTGCTTGATAAGTCCACCTCGATGAAGGGTGGTCCTTTGCAGGTAACGATCCCCAGTCAAACGCGGGATCTGGCCAAGACGGCAGGTCACTTTGCCGGAAACATCCAGATGAACATCAGCTATAACGGGGTGAGCCTGACCTGGCTCCCGTACTCGACGGCGATCAAGGGCAAGCAGGTCTTCGTCGCGACCGGGCATCTTGCCGACGGCTCCGAAATCAGCGTCCAGATAACCGATTTGAAAATAGCCACAACCAACCCCAAAGACGTGATCAGCTTGGCTACAACCGGCGAAAGGTCTGTTGCCACGCTGGCCTCTTCAGCCGGAAGTCAGTCGAGCTTCGGCGCGATCAAGATTCAGTTCAACGCCACGATGTCGATCGCCCGCCGGGTCTTTCGAGCCGTTATCCCGATCCATCGCGGAGCGACTAAGGGCTAATCAGGCTCTTGACTCCCTCGAGGGTGTCCGCATCCTCGGCCTTCTTATCGTGACGCCAACGAGAGATGCGTGGGAAACGGACGGCGATACCGGACTTGTGACGCGTCGAGAGCTGGATGCCTTCAAAGGCCAACTCCATCACAAGTTCCGGCTTGACCGTTCGAACCGGTCCGAATTTCTCCATCGTATTTCTGCGAACGAAGGCGTCCACGCGGCGGATCTCATCATCATCGAGTCCGCTATAAGCTTTTGCGAACGGCACAAGGGCGCCTTCGCTCCAGACTCCGAAGGTGTAGTCTGTAAAAAGCGACGCCCGTTTGCCGCTTCCGGGCTGCGCGTACATCAGCACGGCGTCGACCGTGAAAGGGTCGATCTTCCACTTCCACCAGTAGCCCTTCTTCCGTCCGGTCATGTACGGAGAATCCAGCCGCTTGATCATGAACCCCTCGACGTTTAGATTCCTCGCGTCTTCGCGAACTCGTGCGAGGTCTTCCCAGGTCGCCCCCTCAACTCTGCTGGCAAGCAGCAATCGCGACTGGGAGGTAACCACGGCTCCCGACGAGGAGTCCGGCAGATCGGTAGCAAGCCGTTCATCCAGTTGGGTGGGCAGGTCGAAGTGCAACGAAGACTGCGACGGCTCCGAGCGGTTCAGCTCATCCACCAGCCGCTCCAACGATTGCCGGCGTTCCAGAAAAGGCAGCGCTCGAATGTCTTCGCCTCCGAGCTCCAGGAGGTCGAAGGCGACGAGCGCGGCAGGTGTCTCTTGAAGGATCTTCTTGCTCAGAACCTTCCTTCCGATCCGCTTTTGAAGCTCCATGAACTTCAGAGGCCGTCCTCCGCGCCAAGCGAGGATCTCACCATCGAGCACGGTGCCGTCCGGAAGGCTTTCACAGATTCCGAGGATTTCCGGGAAGCGGTCCGTGATCAGCTCCTCGCCTCGCGACCACACGAACGACTTCCCTTCGCGCCGGATGAGCTGAGCGCGGATGCCGTCCCACTTCCACTCCACATGCCATTCCGCGGGATCTCCAAGGTTGTCCGGACCGCCCTCCAAGGGATGCGCCAGACAAAACGGGTAGGGGCGGCTGACGCCTGCGTCGATGGTCTCTTCGTGCAGCAGTCCCGTGAAGAATTCTGCCGAGGGTGTCCAGTCCCCCATCAGGCGATGAGCGATTACCGGCACGGCCACGTCTCCGACTTTCGAAAGCGCGCGCATCACCAGCTCCTGAGACACACCCACTCGGAAGGCCCCTGTGATCAGCTTGTTGAAGACGAACCGCTCCCGCCGATCCAACTCCTGCCAGATCGCGAACATCTCGTCGCGCTGGGTGAGGTCGTCGAGACCGGCGAGGGGAAGCAGCTTCTCCCGGACCCAGTAGTCCAACCCCCTCTCCGGCTTCTCGCTCCGCCTGAAGTCGGGCAGAACAAGCGTGATTGTCTCGGCGAGATCTCCGACGGCGTCGTAGCACTCGCCGAAGAGCCAGTTTGGGAGGCCCGCCAGCTCCGCTGCCCAGCCCCACAGCTTGGGACCGCTCACCAGTCTCTTGGGCCGCCGTCCGACCAAGAAGTGGACAGCCCATGCGGCGTCTTCCGGAGAAGCTTCGGCAAAGTACTTGACCATCGCCGCCACTTTGTCGTTGGTCTTCGTCGTCTCGTCGATCGCCGAATAGAGGGCTGCGAACTCTTTCAAGCTTCCGGCTCCTCGCTCTCCTCTCCTTCCCACGAGGTGGCCAAGACCCTCGCCTCAAGACCGTGTTCTTCCAGATACCGGACCACCGTCGATGAGTAGCCGTGCGTTACCCACACGTCCTCCGCTCCCGTGTCGGCGATCACGGAGATCAGGGCGGGCCAGTCGACGTGGTCCGAGATCACGAAGCCGCGGTCGATCGCCCTCCTTCGGCGGGTACCACGAATCGCCATCCAACCCGACATGAACCCGGTGGAGTAATCCCCAAACCGCCTCGTCCATGTGGTTCCGTGAGCGCTGGGAGGCGCCAGGACAATTGCCTTCGACCAATCGAATCCCTTTTGCGCGTCGGGCACCAGGCTGGTTGGAGGCAGCTTCACGCCGGACTCGCGGTAGGCCTGGGTCATGCTCTCGACAGCCCCGTGGAGAAAGATCGGTCCTACGCTGGGATCGAGCTCAGCAAGAATTCGCTGGCACTTCCCCAGCGCATAGCCCATGAGCACCGAACACTTTCCCGAATCTTGGTTCCCCTGCCACCATTCGTGGACCTGTTCGACGACCACTCCGGCCTCGGGCCACCGATAGACGGGTAGGCCGAAAGTCGATTCCGTCACGAAGGTGTGACACTTGATTAGCTCGAACGGCGCACAGGACGAATCGGGCTCGACCTTGTAGTCTCCGGACACGACAACCACTTGCCCGTCCACTTCAACACGGACCTGGGCTGAGCCCAGGACATGGCCAGCGGGATGCAGGCTCACTCTCGCCGATCCGACCTTCAGCGGTTCTCCGTAAGGCAGAGTCCGTACGGATGCATCCTCATACAGCCTGCGGCGAACCACTTTCTCTCCTTCGCTCGAGCAGAGATAAGTGCCCATTCCCCATCGCAGATGGTCGCTATGCGCATGGGTGATCACCGCGCGATCCACCGGTTTCCACGGATCGATGTAAAAGTCCCCGGCCGAGCAGTAAAGACCACAGTCGGTCAAGTTTAAGATGGAGGAACTACCGGGCATAGAAGGACCTTCTAATTCGACGGCTGCAACTTCAGAAGGATCGTCTTACACTATGACCAAAACGGGTGGACAAATGTTGACTGGGCGCAAGAATAGGGAGGCTCTGAACCGTCACACAATCAAGTCGTTCTTCGTCGACACGGCCTCAAAAATGGGTGCTGACAACCTTCCCAGGCTGGCCTCCTCGTTCAGCTTCTTCGCCCTGCTTTCAATGGCGCCCTTGCTCGTTTTGGCTGTAACGATCGGGTCCTACTTTGTCGGCAAGGAACAGGTCTCGACAGAGATCCAACGTCAGGCCAAGGCTTTTGGCGGTCTCCAAATGGCCGAGTTTATTCGAACCCTGATCGTCAGCTCTCAGCAGCGTACCACCGGCCTAGTTGCGGGCATGGTCAGCTTGGGGGTCACCTTTTTCAGCGCCTCCAGCCTCTTCCTTCAGATCAACGCGGCTATCGAGGTCATCTGGAAGATCAAGGTTGATGGCCCGTTCATCCGCAATTTCATCGTAAGCCGTCTGCTTGCTTTCATTTCGGTCGTCTTTTTTGGAGCGGGGCTCGTCGGGTGGATCGTGCTCGACTCGGTGGTGAGTCTCTTCGCCTGGCAGGCTATCAGCTTCGTCGTGTCCGTCCTCTTTCTCACGGTCGCCTTCGCGATCAACTTTCGTGTCCTGCCGAAAACGAACGTTTGCTGGGGAGACGTCTGGGTGGGCGGGTTCGTCACCGGATTGGGATTCTCGATCAGCAAGCTGCTCTTCGCAACCTACGTTGGCAAGGCGTCGAGCGTCTATAGCGCTGCCGGAGGCGTCATAGTGCTCTTGCTTTGGCTCTACTACAGCTCGATGATCTACTTCTTCGGAATCGAGCTCACCTACATGTACGCCCACCGATTTGGATCGCTCAAGGGCAAGAAAGAGCCTGTCCTTCCCATTGGAGAGAATCAGATACCGAAAGAGCAGCTCTCGTGAGGAGAGGGTACAGGTTGGCAAGTTTGCAGGTGGACAAGGAAACCTACGCTCTCTCGCGCCTCGGAGAACCAAGCTTAAGCGCGCGCGGTATAGTGCCCTATGCGAGCTTGGATCGTTGCTTCCCTGTTGGCGCTTGCCCCGGCTGTCTTCGCTCAATCCGACCCCATCAACCGAGCGGGTCAATTCCCACAGTTCCGAGATCTCTCCGGGCTGCCTGGCGGCGGGTTCGGCGTCACTCCTGAGGGCCTTCCCAGCATCCGAGGCGCGTTGGCGCTTTCGACCCCCATCGGGTTCTCGCTGGGCAACGGAATCTTCGATATCGCTTTTGCAAGCCGCAGCTACGACAACTCGCCCCAGTTCATCAACACCGGGACGGCGGGCCGGCGAAGAAGCGACGGCACCGGCCAGGGCCTGATCGGAGTTCAAACGCCTCTCGGTCTTTTTACGGCCGGATACGAGCTGATCAGCTCCAAACTCGATCAGACCTATAACGCTCAACTTCAGCTTCCCCTTGCTTGGAAGAAGGCAGGCATCAGCTTGGGATGTCAGAACGTAACCAACCGACCGGAAGCCGCAGGAGACCACGTGGCGGGCGAAGACGGAATGAGCCGCTCCTTTTACGCGGCAGGCACCTATGAGGTAGCGGATGGCGACTATCTGACGCTCGGCGTGGGCAACGTCCGGTTCAAAGGTGTTTTTGGCTCGGCGTGCGCCATGATCACACCCCAGGTGAAGGGCATGCTCGAATACGACACGATCAGTTGGAACACGGGCGTGGCATGGAGCCTCGGCAGACTTGGCGACTTTCAGAACACGGAGACCACCCTGTTCTTTGGCTACGTGGGGATGCACAGGGCCACCGTCTCGGTCAGCTTCGCCTTTTGAGCTTCCGTCGCACCTGTTATCTTCACGGGCCGCTGTTGTAAGAACGGTGAAACGGCCAACCGTCTTATTGCCGGGTTTGTGCGATTTCGAGCCGAACTTGACCCCTGAAATCCCTCGCAATGTGACTTAGCGAAGTCCCCCTGCCGATCATTTCCTTGATCGGTTATGAAGGTGCATGCTCGCTCAAATGGCGCCACCGCGGCGTGGGAGGCAGCCAGCCAAGACGAGTTGCGCTACGCGATCGTGCACGATTGGCTCCCCGTGATGGGCGGCGCCGAGCTGGTGCTTCAGGAGATCTGCGAGCTTTTCCCCGGCCCAGTCTATACGTCGCAATGCCGGCACGATCTTTTTCCGTGGCTCCAAGAGCGCGAGGTGCACACCAGCTACGTTCAGCATCTTCCTTGGGCACTCAGCAAGCACTACATCTATGCTCCGCTCATGCCGGCGATTTACAGCGGCATGGACCTCTCGGACGCAGACGTCGTGATCGTGGGAAGCCACTCCTTCGGCCACCATGCCAAAGGCCGGCCCGACGCGGTGACGGTTTGCTACTACCACACGACCGCCCGTTCGCTTTGGCATCCCGAAATCGACAATCGCGCCTCGAGCGGCCACCTTGCCTGGGCGAGAAAGATGCTGGCCCCAAAGCTCAAAACGCTTGACCTGGAGGCCAGCCACAATCCGGACTACATCATCGCCAACTCCCTGACCACCGCGGACCGAATAAGAAATGATTACGGGCGTGAGGTGGATCAAGTGATTTATCCGCCTGTTTTTACAGAAAAGTGGAAGGACGTCGAACGCAAGAGAACGGACGGGAGTTTATTGATCTGGGGAAGGCTGGTTCCGTACAAACGCATCGATCTTGCAATCGAAGCTGTTCGGTTGACGGGGGACCATCTGCATGTGGTGGGGGCTGGAAACATGGAAGCCAACTTGAGGAATCGGGCTGAGGGGATGCCGAACGTGGAGTTCCACGGGCGTCTTCCGGAAGCCGATCTGAAGCAGCTGATGTCTCGCTGCCGAGCCGTGCTCTTCCCGGGTTACGAAGATTTCGGAATCGTTCCGGTGGAGGCGATGGCCGCAGGAATCCCGGTAATCGCCTTTGCAGCCGGCGGAGCATCTGAAAGCGTGGGCAAGAACGGCACGCTTTTTGATAGACAAGATGCATTCGCGCTTGCGGAGGCCATCGGCCATCTGAAACAGCGGGAGTTTAGTGTTGCGGAACTGAGGGCAAGGGCGGCCCAGTTCGACGTTACGGTGTTCAGACGTAGGTTCAATACAGCAGTTGCGTTAGCGGTGAACCAGAAGAGACAAAAGCTTCAACGTTCGCTCGCAGCCTAGTGCTGGACCTTACACTTTTTGAGACCATAACAACGGGAGACGCAGAAGGTTAGACAAAGGAATGGTTGGTAAAGATCAGATTGATGTTGCAATTGTGGGGGCCGGTCCTTACGGGACTTCATTAGCTCTTAATTTGAAGGCGGCCGGCATGTCGTACCGCGTGTTCGGTAAGCCGATGGACACTTGGATCAATCACATGCCGCCGGGCATGTTCCTGAAGTCGGAGGGCAACGCCTCCGACATCTACGATCCAACGGGCTACGACTTGTCGAAGTACTGCGCCGAGCGGAACATACCGTGGAAGGCCGTGACTCTTCCGGTACCCCTCCAGGTGTTTTGCGACTACGGAATGAACCGCTATAACACCCTCGGCGCCACAGCCGACATGAGGCAGGTCACTTCCGTTGCTCAAGACGGCAGCGGTTTCCGGCTCGTCCTTGACGACGGCAGTGAAGTGAAGGCCAAGCGCGTTGTTCTGGCCGTGGGAATCACCCACTTCGCCCACATCCCGGAGGAGTTCCAGGCGATCAAGACTCCTCTCATCAAGCACAGTTCGGAGCACGGCGATCTCAACCAGTACAAGGGCAAAGAGGTTGCGATCGTCGGCGGCGGTTCCTCCGCGACCGACTTGGGCCTCACGCTCGCCGAGGCGGGCGCCGATGTCACGGTCATCGCCCGCCAAGAAGTGAAATGGACCGCCAAGCGGTCGGAGAAGCGGAAGCTGTGGGTGCGAATGCGCTGGCCGGACAGCTGCATGGGCCCGGGCATCAAGGCGCGACTGTTTGAGAAGAACCCGCATCGCCTGCGCACCGTGCTCAACGCGGAGACCCGCTATCACTACATGCGAAACTTCGCCGGACCCGCCGGCGCTTGGCAGATCCGCGAGGCCTTCGAGAAGAAGGTTTGCGAAGTCGAGCACACGAAGGTTTCGAAGATCCAGGAAGTGGGCGGGCAGCTTGCGATCGACCTCACTTCGGACGACGGACAGAAGAAGCAGCTCGTAGTGGATCAGCTCTTTACAGCGACCGGGTACCGGGCGAACCTTGGACGGTTGCCGTTCCTGGATAAGACGTTGCTGGACAAGATCGAGCAGTTCAACAACACGCCGGTCCTGTCGACGTTCTTCGAGTCCTCGATCCCAGGGCTGTACTTCGTAGGCAACGCGTCCGCCGTCAGCTTCGGGCCGCTGATGCGGTTCGTCTGCGGCACGCCGTACACCTCCCAGCGCCTCACTCCGCACCTAAAAGCCGCTGCGTAAGGAACTGATCGATCAAACGGGGGCAAGCCAACCGGCTTGCCCCTTTTTCATATATCGCTTCGATGTAGCCGCGACCTATGAGACTGTTGCATTGGAACGAACAAGAGGGCAAGGCTCCACAATTCTAAAAGGCTTGCCCTTTGTCCAGGTATTGCATACTGTCGAGGGCCGACTGGCTCCTCAGCGCCAACGGCGCGACCCATACCAGCCCACACGGAAGGTGTGGACAGCATCGACGTGAATTCTCCTGAGGGCCGAAGGTTCGCCTCATAGCGCACAACGCCACAGAGGGTCCAACAAGCGCGCGGCAAATCGACTGGTAGCTCGCCGTGCCAGCCTATGGAGCGAGCCTTTGGTCCTTTACGTCTGAGGTGTCCGGTCCCACACCTCCGGTGTGAGCTGGTATCGAACGGGCCATCGGCCCGGCGGGATGAAGGACAAGCTTGAAAGGTTGGGAGCCTTTCGGCATATGACGCTCCAATGCAACAGGCTCCTGGCTCGTGGTCGCGAGAAGCGTGGCGCAACAGCGGGTGCTCGTCGTACTTGAGAACTAACCGATAGGCGCCACGCGACCACAAGCCAGGTAGCAGCTACTTCTTTCATCTTCATTCGTCATTTGTAAAATCTTATGATAGGATGTAAGAACAAATGGACGAGAGCGGGGCGAAGTGGAGGGGGATCGCGGACCAGATCGCGTCCAAAATCCGATCCGGCGAATGGCCTGTAGGCCACCGCGTTGCCAATGAGGCCGACATCGCCCGGTACTGGGGTGTGAGTCGGCCGACCGCCCATCGGGCGCTGGCCGAGCTTCAGCGAGAGGGTCTCGTCGTCCGCCAAAGACGGCACGGAACCGTGGTTGCCGACAATCGCCGGAAGACGACCCATATGGTCGCCTTAGTCTTCGACCATGTGGCCAAGCAGTTCGACTTCCCCCAAGCGGAGCTGATTCAGGGCATCCAGGAAGTGCTCGGCGAGCAGTTCAGCCTGGTCTGGTGCGACTCGATGGACGATCCGCATCGTGAGGCCAGCTTTCTCCAACGCATGTCGAGAGAGACGGACGGCATCATCTGCTTCCCTATCGCCGATCCTGTCAACACGCCCTTGATGCAAAGCCTTCAAAGACGCCATACGCCGATGGTGCTGCTCGACCGCGTTCCGGACGGTTTCGACGGCAGTGTCGTGGTGTCCGAGGACCGGGAGACCACCAGGCAAGCCATCCGAATGCTCGGCGAGAAGGGTCACCGAAGGATTGGTTTCTTTGGCTTTTACAAACCGAATGTTTCTTCTGCAATAAGCCGATTCGAAGGCTATCGGGCAGGAATGGTGGAGCTTGGCATCGAAGACCCCTCGCCTTATTGTCGGTGGTTTGTGAGGCAGCTGGAACATGAGCCTGATTTGCTAAGACAAGCCATGCGCGATTCGCTCTTTGCCTTACTCAAGGGACCGGAGCAAGTCACGGCCCTTTACTGCATCCAAGACAGCATCGCTGCGGAGCTGGTCAAGTGGTGCGACGATTTCGGAGTGAAGGTGGGCGAGGACCTCGAGGTCGTGGTCGTCAACGAGTGGCCCACTCATCTTCTCAAGGATTCGGACCGGATGCACAGGATCGTCCGCAGAAAGCGGGAGATCGGAATTGCGGCGGCCGAGAGGCTCTTGGGTCTGCGTGCGGGGGAGACCTACCAAGAGCCCGTCTTGCGAATTCCCGCTGAACTTCATCTCAGTTCCGCTGCCGGTGTTGTGGTGGCGGTGTCAACCAACGGAGGTTAGGAATCTTGTTTCAGAGAGATCGAGCGTTTACGCTCATTGAATTGCTCGTCGTGATCGCCATCATCGCGATCCTCGCCGCTATCCTGTTCCCCGTCTTCGCGCAGGCCAAAGCCGCCGCAAAGAAGACTTCCGACCTGTCGAACAATAAGCAGATCGCTCTTGGGGTGCTCATGTACATGAACGACTCCGACGACATGACCCCCATCACGTATTCCGTGGCACAAGGCGGCGATTGGTGGACGGCTCGAATGACCAGTTGGAAAGACGAGACGCTGCCTTACATAAAGAACGGTGGACGTCCCTACAACAACGGCGACCCTTATCTCACTCCTGGCAACGGCGGCATCTTCCAGAGCCCGATCTCGAATGCGAACTGGTCTGACATTTCACCTCTGTACTGGGGATGGCCGCCCGCTCCCGGACCCGGCGATATGACGACTCGCTTCCCGCGAGGCTATGCCATGAACCAGAACGTGGGGATGAACGAAACTGGCT
>DASZPA010000411.1:0-5250 GCA_035550555.1 Fimbriimonas sp. | reverse complement strand
TTTCGGCCATGGGTTGGCCAAGGCTGCCGAGGCGATCGAGCCGACCTCCGGCCGCAAGATGGAAGTCTGGACCACCGAACCCGGTGTCCAGTTCTACACAGGCAACTTTCTTGACGGTTCAGTTGTGGGGAAAGGGGGCGCCGTGTACGGGCAGTACCATGCGTTCTGCCTGGAAACCCAGCACTTCCCGAACGCCGTGAACAACCCGCATTTTCCGAGCACGATCCTGCGGCCAGGACAAACCTACCGGCAGACGACGGAGTACCGGTTCTCGACTGTTTCATAGTTACGAGTACAGTGCTTGGCCGTTCAAACCTCTGATGGTTGGATGGAAGCTGGTTTGCTGTGGCCTGACTTTTGGGGCGTTCGCTTTTGGAGGTTTCGCTCGTAACTCGCAGCCGCAGTCCTACGAGATCGATCAGGAGAAGCCAATCACCCTTCAGTATGAGGACGCGGATTTGCGGCGCGTTTTGGATGACCTCTTTCGCACGATCGGTGTCAGGTATTCACTTGATCCAAGCGTCAGCGGACGAGTCACGCTGATCATGCACAATCGCCTTTTCGAGGACGTGATTCAGTGGATATGCCGACAGGACTCGCTTACCTACCACATCAAGAACGGCGTGTATCACTTTTCTTGGGCGACCTCCTACAACGATCACCAAGGTTCGATCCTCGTCGATTACGATTCGCCCAGCGTCGGCTGCTTCTACTCGGTTTTCTTATCCCACATGGGAATCGGGGCCATCGTCCCGAAGACGCTGGACCAACCATTGCAACTCCGGACTTCGGGGAATTTGGACCAGATTCTCCTAAATGCGGCCCGCCAGACAAATACAACTTTTCGTGGTGGGAGCGCCTACCGTTTTGAGGGGCGCGATTCTATTCCGGTCCCTTCGCTGGATGTTCCCGTGTCCGTCGAGTTCGGGAACGCGAACCTTCGCAACGCTCTGCAGGACGTATTGCAGAGCTGCGAGGCGCCGTTTAGGATCGATCCGGACGTGGCTGGCACAGTGACCATGCACCTCTTCCAAGTCCCGTTGGAGACGGCCCTTTACGAATTTAAGAAGCAGTGCAGAATCACCTATCGCATCGAAAAGGGCAGTATTCGAATCTCTCAGCCGCATCCGAAGTCTTCCTCAATGACCCAGGACAGGGAGTTTCTCTACGTCACCAAGGACGATCACATCTTGAAGATCCGAAAGAGCGACCTGAAGGTCATCGCGTCCACAAACTTGCCTTAAGGCCCTTCGTAAAGGATCTGTTAAAGCTTCCGACTTCCTGTGCGGAAATGCAAGATAGGCGCACTAACCTCTTGCGAATCTAGTATAGTGTTGTCTACCATGAGCACCACTGTTGCTGTATCCCCCGCTACGCAGGCCGCTATCGATCAGTGCAAACAGAACCTGATGATGGGCAAGAGCCGGCTTTTGATGACTTTGAGCTTCGTACCGGAAGACAAGCTGGCCTATCAGCCTTGCGAAACGGCGAAGTCGGCGATTGCCATTGCGGCGCACGTGGCGCTTTCCAACTACTTCTTCGCATCGATGATCCGCGGCGAGAACCCATGGGAGGGCATCGATATGGAAAAGATGCAGGCCGAGCGAAAGCAGAAGGAAGCCGCGCTCGATACGCGGGAAAAAGTGGCCGAGGAGCTGGAGAAATCGACGGCCCTCGTCGCCTCGGCGTTGGATGGCATCACGGACGAGGTGTACACCTCCGTCCTTCAGACGCCGGTGATGACGGCCCCCATGGGCTTCTTCATGACCATTCCAGGCCGCCACATGGACAACCATGCCAGCCAGATCGACTACCTTCAGACGATGTGGGGCGACATGGAATGGCACATTCCGCGCGGCTAAACTAGCCGGCCCGCCCAGCGGACGGCGTTGTAGATCACGCGCCGGACCCGCTCGTCAAAGTAGGTCGGGTAGCTCTCGTGGCCCGGGCGGAAGTAGAAGAGTCTGCACTTCCCTTCCCCTTGGTTCACGGCGTTGCCCGGTCCGGACGTGAACTCCGGATCGATTCCCTTGCCCACCGTCCAGCAGATGCCGGAAGGGAAGGTCTCGCCCTTCACGCTAAAGCGAGATTGGAAGACGAGCGTCTCGAAAGGCGGCACGTCGAACGGCGAACCGTACATTTCCTCGTTGTCCAGCGTGAAGTCTTCGACTCCTTCCGCGATCTGGTGCCAAGGGGCGCAAACTCGGATCTGCTCGCTGTCGTCGGCCTCGCGCCAGCCACCCTTGAGGTGACCCGGACCTCCAACCGTTTCTCTGAAAACCTTCGAGTAGTGACCGCTGTGGAGCACGACCAGGCCCATACCCTCTTCGTGGCAGCGCTTGCGGACCTTTTCGGCAACCTCGTCCTTCACCTCGCCATGGCGAGCGTGTCCCCACCAGATGAGCACGTCGGTCTTCTTTAGAGCTGCGTCGCTCACGCCTTGCTCCGGATCGTCCAAGTTGGCCACGCTGACGCTCAGCTGACCTGCCTTGTCGAACGCTTTCAGACCTTCGGCGATGGCTCCTCTCAACGAGGTCGGATAGAGCTCTTTGGGAGCGTGTGCGGGGTTCTCGTCCCAGACCAGGACATTGAGTGGGGAGTTGGGCATATCACCTGATTTTGGCCGATGTGAATGGAATCTGGCAGCGGCTGATCCGGCGCCGCACAGGACCGTAGTAGGGACTGATCGCTTCTCTCAAGAAGGATTACCTAGGTGAAATAAGATGGATATCACAGCATTACAGCAAGGCACTCACAGTTGGAACGTGGACCCCAGCCATTCAAGCATCAGCTTTTCGGTGCGGCACATGGGAATCTTCACCGTCCGGGGATCCTTGGGAACCATCTCCGGAACGGTGACCACCACAGACGCCGTGCTTTCGAAGATCTCTCTCAGCATCGATGCAACGGGTATCTCGACCAACAACGAACAGCGCGATACCCATCTCAAGTCTGCGGACTTCCTGAACGTGGAGGCCCACCCCAGCATCACCTTCGAAAGCACGGCCGTGGCCAAAAAGAGCGAGTCGGAGTACACGGTGACCGGAGACCTCACCATCGCCGGTAAGACTCATCCGGCCACGTTCGATGTCGAGATCGTCCCGCCGGTCAAGGACCCCTGGGGGATGATTCGGGCCGGCGCGACGGGGTCCAGCAAGATCAAGCGCACCGACTGGGGCATCCACTACAACACGGTTTTGGAGACGGGGCACGTTCTGGTCGGCGAAGACGTGCACTTCACCTTCGACGTTCAAGCAGTGGCAGCCGGGGACTAGGGAAGCTTGTGCGATAGGAACCAGCTGTACAGGTCGTTGCCTGCATAGACTGGGGTCCAGACGTCGTGCTGCCCGCCGGGAACGATGTCGAACCGCACGTCCCCTCCGGCGGCCTTTAGAGCGTCGACCATCTCTTGGTCCCGAGCAATGGGCACCGAGGGGTCCTTGTCTCCGTGAGTGACCCAAACAGGAACGTTCTTGAGGAGTGCCACTTTCGTGGGATCGCCGCCTGCCGCGATGGGAGCGATCGCGGCAAAGCGCTTGGGATTCGCGATGGCCAGGGCCCAAGTCCCGAATCCACCCATGCTGAGACCCGTCAGATACTCCCGTTTCTTGTCGATTCGGTAGCGCCGCTCAGCATCGTTCAGCAGCGCGGTGAGAACATCGGTGTCCCAACTCGCGCCAGGGTCGCATTGCGGGCTGATGATCACGAACGGGAGCTTCCTTCCGGCTGCCGTCTCCTTCGGCGGCCCGTGCTTCCGCACGTCGTTCAGGTCCGTCCCGCGCTCGCCGGAACCATGGAGGAACAAGATGAACGGAAATCTGTCGTGGCTGCCCGCGTAGCCGTCGGGAAAGTAGATCAGGTAGCGGATCGTTTTGACGACCGGCTTTTGAATGATCACTGCGTCCGAGGGGATTTGTGCGGGCCCTTGGATGGGGCCGTGAAGTGCCAGCAACAATGCGAGCGGAGCCATCGCTTCAACTTACCTTCGCTTTGCGCCAATCATGTGGGAGAATAAAGCCCATGGTTCGCGATGAGGCGGTGACCCAAACCGAACCTACGGCACCCGCGTTCGACGAAGGCTTCACGCTCAAGACCTTCATCGGCACCCTGTTTATCGCCCTTTTCATGCTGCCGGGCGGCCTCTATTTGGGCCTGGTTGCCGGCCAGGGAGTCGGTGACGCCGCCGAGTGGGTCACGATCGTGCTCTTTGCCGAGGTCGCGCGCCGCTCCTACGCACCACTTCGACGGCAAGAGATCTACATTCTCTACTACATCGCCGCCTCGCTCACCAGCGTTGTCAATGCCGATCGGGGCTTAGCTGGAGGTCCGTTTGCGAACCTCATCTGGAACGCCTATTTCGTCGCGTCTCCCTCCGCGGCTCCGATAGCGAAGCAGATCCCGTCGTGGGCGGTGCCCAGTGCGGACAGTGCGGCCGTTGCCGGGCGCATGCTGTGGCACCCTGCCTGGTGGACACCGATCCTGCTGCTGGTGATCACCGAACTGATGGGGCGGCTGAGCTGGATGGGCATCGGCTACGCCTTGTTCAGGGTGACGAGCGATATCGAAAAGCTGCCCTTCCCGATGGCGCCCGTGGCGGCAAGCGGCGCGACCGCCCTTAGCGAGGCCGGAAGCGAAAGCTGGCGGTGGGGGATGTTCTCCACCGGCTCCGTGGTGGGAATGCTGTTCGGAATCGTCTATATCGGCATTCCGGTGGTTACCGGAACCCTGTTCGGGCACAGCTTCGAGATCCTTCCGATCCCCTTTTCGGACTACACATCAAAAATCGAGAACCTGCTACCTGCAGCCATTGTAGGGATCAGCTTCAGCCTCGGAAACGTGCTAACCGGCTTCGTGCTTCCGTTTGAAATAGTGCTGGGCGCTGCCATCTCGAGCGTTTTGGCGATGATCGTGCTGAACCCGATCCTTTACAAGCTTCACATGCTGCCGCACTACTTAAAGGGATCCGATGCGCTGATGACGAAGCTCTCGACAGACATGGACTTCTGGCTGTCTGCCGGAATCGGAATCAATATCGCGGTCGCTATTCTCGGAGTGGTACTGGTCGTCAAAGCATTCGCCGCGAACGCTCGCAACAAGCGTGAGAGAGAGTTCTCACTGGCGCCGCCTGTGAAAGGCCGTGGCGACATTCCGATTTGGCTTGCCTTGGCTGCGTACGTGTTCTCGACGACGGTCTATGTCCTGCTCTGCCGATGGCTTGTGCCGACGTTCCCCGTCTGGATTCTCTTGATC
>DASZPA010000410.1:0-9792 GCA_035550555.1 Fimbriimonas sp. | reverse complement strand
GCTTCCCCTAACCGACTGCGAGGAAGTCACAATCTCCGGGGTTCGCTGGCCGCTGACTAAAGTATCCTTGCACCCCATCCGGCAGATCTCCCTTTCCAACGAGTCAGAAGGTCCGCTTCGCATTCAGATGGCGTCCGGTAGCGCTTCCCTCTTTCTGCCCTACGACGGCTCGCCGACGTGGACGGATCCGAGGCTTCCCTGACCTGCCTTTTGGCCGGTTTGTGTCTCTCGGTTTACGGTAAAAGAACTTCACGCACGGTTTTCGATGTCTACCTTGCGGAACGGCCGAGCGCAGCAATCGGTCAAACGCCGGGTTGAACCCGGCTCATGCAGGAGAATGCAAGCAATGGTTGACGAACAACAGAACTTAGCGACGAGCGAGCCCGAAGCGGCTGCGACGGTCGATGCCCCGGAAGCGCCCCCGGTCACCACTCCCGAAGGCAGTTGGACGGCGCCGGAGCCCGAACCGATGTTCGCTACCCTGGTGGTCAAACGCGGAGGCGCCGAGACCGACGTCGCCTTTCCCATCTCCTCTCCTGCGATCATTGGCCGGTTCGATCCGGCGGTAGGTCCCATCGACGTGGACCTTGCCTCTCTTCCCGAAGGCTCGTACGTCAGCCGGAAGCACGCCCGGATCTACACCGAAGACGGCGTTTGGAAGATTCAGGACCTGGGATCGTCCAACGGCACCTTTGTTCTCAACTCGGACTTCGAGCGAGTCACGGAAGCGGAACTCGCGGACGGAAAGGAGATCGCCCTGGGCAACGCCCGGTTCGTATTCCACCTGAAGCCTGCGGATACCTCGTGCCCGCCCGACGAGCCGGCGGCGGTTTAGTGGCGATACAAACGAAAACCGCGTGTGACTTTGCCAGGGCTGCCGTCGTCCAAATAACATACCGCGCCACTTTCAGGCGTCAGGAGGGTTACAGACCGTTGAGAAGTAGGTTGTATGGCTTTGGACTTGGATTGTGCGCCCTAGCGTTGATCGCATCGACCGCGGACGCAGCGCCGAAGCATCGTCAGCACAGGCGGGTGACGCGAAGGCATGTGGTCGTCCACAAGGCCACAGGCGTTCACTATTCCGGCGCTGAGAATCAGTTGCTCGGAATTCATATCTATGATCCGTCCATTCGAGTCTTGAACGTCTACGGCTCTCCCGACGAGATCCAGCCTCTGACGTTTGGCGGCGGCCAGCAAAGTGGCGGATTCGGCGGAGGCCCGGGTGGCGGACTTCCTGGCGGTTTCGGACGAGGTCCCGGTGGCGGCGGATTCCCTGGAGGTCCGGGCGGCGGCGCACCTGGTGGAAGGCCGACTGGTAAGCCGACGCTCTCTCCGGGCGGCGCCGGAGGCGGCGCTGGCGGCGCAGATTTCGATTTTGGAGACGAGGCGCTGATGCAGCTTCCTCCGGGTGTTCCCGGCGGCGGAGGCCGATTCGGCGGTCCGGGCCGGCCTCCCACGATTCCTGGCGGTCCCGGCGGCGGAATGCCGGCCGGCATGCCTGCCGGTGTGCCCGGCCCAGGTGGCCCTCCAGGCTTTCCGGGTGGCGGCATGCCGGGCGGCGGCTTCCCCGGCCGAGGCGGCGGCACGCCGAACGTGGGTGGTCCGACGGAGTCCGTCACCTACACGCGATGGGTCTACAACCGGAACAACAACAAGTACGCGTTCATCGTGGACCGGAACGGGCGCATCATCCAGATCGAAGCGATCGGAATCAGCAGCCCGAAGGTGAGAACCAAGCGCGGCATCGGCTTCGGAAGCTCGTTCGCTTCGATCGTCAAGGCCTACCACAACCCGGACGGCTATGAGATCTCCGGCGACAACATCATGGTCAAGTACCTGGTGCAGAGCAAAGTCGCGTTCCGGCTTTCCCGGTTGGGCGACAAGCAGCCGCATCAGGTGACGGGAATCGTCGTTTCGGCCGGAAAAGGTTAAGGCATTGGCGCGCGTTGGCAGATGAGAGAGACGAGATCCGTGCAAGGATCGATATCGTCGACCTCGTCAGCCAGCGCGTTTCGCTAAAGCGCTCGGGAAAAAACTACACGGGTCTCTGTCCGTTTCACGACGACAGAAACCCGTCTTTTTACGTCGACCCGACGATGGGTCGGTACCGCTGCTGGTCCTGCGGCGAGAGCGGCGATATCTTCGACTGGGTCATGAAGACCGAGAATGTGGATTTCGCCGAAGCACTCCAGAGCCTTGCCCAACGCGCGGGAGTTACGCTTCGCGCGCGAAGCAACGCCACTCCTCCCTCTCTGCGGGAGATGTACCGCACGGCCATGGCAGAAGCGCTCCAGTTCTTCCGTGAGCAGCTGGCGAGCCACTCTCTCGCAACGGACTACTGCTCTCAACGCGGTCTGGACGGCGCCACGATCGAAGAGTGGGAAATTGGCTACGCCCCGAATGTCGGCGAAGCGCTGGCAACTCACCTCAAGAGGAAGGGAATCCCACTGGCCGAGGCCAAGGGCCTCTTCCTTGTCGACGAGGACGCGTCCGGCGGGTACTACGACCGTTTCCGGTCCCGCTTGATGTTTCCCATCCGGGACGAAAAAGGCGAGCTCGTCGCGTTTGGGGGCCGTCTGCTTGGGGACGGGCACCCGAAATACATCAACAGCTCGGACACTCCGCTCTACCGCAAGAGCCGCGTTCTCTACGGGATGAACAAAGCGCGCGACCATCTGTCCAAAGCCCGCACCGCGGTGCTTACCGAGGGCTACCTGGACGTGATCGCGTGCCACCGGAGCGGCGTGAAGGGCGCGGTGGCTTCTTTGGGAACGGCACTGGGCGAGGAGCATGCGAAGCTGCTCAAGCGCTGGTGCGACCAGGTGACCGTCCTCTATGACAGCGACGCGGCGGGTCAGAAGGCGGCCGAACGAGCGATCGACGTCTTGCAGGCGGAGGGTCTGAGGGTTCGCATCGCGCTCATGCCGAGCGGCGAAGACCCGGACACGCTGCTGAAGACCTCGGGTCCCGAAGCCGTTTCCAAGGCCGCCTCCAAGGGCGTGACGCCCATCGACTTTCGCCTGAGCCGTCTGGAGGAGCGGCTCTCCCATGAGGACGAAGCTTTTTGGGACGAAGCGGTCGCGATTTTGGGCGCCTCGACGCAACACCTGGAAGTAGATCGCCACATCAGCCGGCTCGCCGGCGTCTACCCCGGCTATCGCGACATCTCCGCAGCGCAAAGAAGCTTGTCGCAGCGGATCGATTCTGTGCGCCGAAAAGGCTCGCCGCAAGGGCAGCGGCCAGTGAGCCGGGCGGCCCCGGAACACAGGGCCGTTCAGGCGGCGCTGCTTTCCCACGAGTTGGTGATCTTTCGAGCCCTTTACGAAACGAGCTTTCAAAGCTTCGTCTGGATTGCCGTCGTCGGTCAGCAGGAAATCTTTGCGACCCAGCCTGCCATCGAGCTTGCGCAAGCGATTGCCAAAGCGTTTCCGTCGGAGCCGCCCACGGGTCCGCCTTCCGGTTGGATCCATCGGATCGAGCCCGAGTCGATGCGGGTTCTCCTCACGGACATAGCCCAGGATCTCCGCGCTTCCAATGTCTTGGAAGACACCCTTATCGACGCGATCGGCTTCCTTCGCAAGCAAGCGGAGCAGCGAAAGATTCGGGAGGAGCGGCAGGGCGAGCGGTCTCAAGCTGAGCGCCAGGAGATTCTCAATCGGCTGCGGCGGCTGAATGTCGAGGAGCCTTCGGAGCCGAAGGACGACGAAGAGGATCCTTTTGCATAATTTTTTGAAGCTAAGAAGGAATCCACTGAACCTGCGGCGAATATGTTAAGAGGCTGGGATAATTGCGAGCGAAACGCTGCTCGTGAACAAGGCGTCGTTTGAACGCCCTTACGAAGCGTTTTCTTCGTCGATGACCCCGTTGCCTGGCGGTTAACGCTTCGTTTGGGACTCATGATTGCAGAAACTCGCTTCAACCTCGACGACCTAGAGCAACCCACCCCAACGCACGAAGGTGTGCCCCATATGCGAGGCTGCCCCACGGCGTTTATGACGATGAACAAGGAGGGCGCTTCCAAGAGCCCGCGCTCCCGGTGGGCTCCCCCGGAGTTCGACATCGTCGATGCGGAGACTCTGGCCGAGCAGGCGCTCGACGACTCGATGAGGATGTGGCTCCACCACATCGGGCGGATACCGCTCCTTACTCCCGATCAAGAGCTGGCACTGGCGCGGCACTACCGGCAAGGCTGCCACGCCTGCAAGATGTTGCTGATAGAGGCGAACCTGCGTTTGGTGGTTAGCATCGCCAAGCGGTTTGTGGGCCGGGGCCTGCCTATGCAAGACCTCGTGCAGGACGGCAACTTGGGGCTGATTCGCGCCGTCGAGAAGTTCGATCCCGAGAAGGGCTTCCGCTTCAGCACCTACGCCACCTGGTGGATCCGTCAGGCCATTTCCCGCTCCATCAGCGACAACGGGCGAACCATCCGGGTGCCGGTACACACGCTGGAAGGCGTGAACCGCATGCTGAAGAACATCAACCTGCTTCAGCAGGCGCTCGGCCGCGAACCCACCAGCCAAGAGATCAGCGTCAAGCTCAACCTCTCCATCGATAGGGTCCAGGACTTCCAAAGAGCCGTGGTCGAACCGCTTTCCCTCGACACACCCGTCGGCGAGAGCGAGGACTCCGCCCTCAGCGAGTTCGTCGTTGATCGCTCCCGGGAGAATCCCGCCGACGCGGCTGTGCGCGCGATCATCCGGCGAAAGGTACAAGACGTGCTGGATACGCTGGAGGAGCGTGAGCGAGAGGTGATCTCCATGCGGTACGGCTTCACCGACGGCCAGCCACACACGCTGGAAGAAGTAGCCAAAGCGTTTCAGGTTACTCGAGAGCGGATCCGCCAGATCGAACAGAAATCGCTGCAAAAGCTCAAGGAGCACGACCGGAAGGCCACCCTGCATGAGCTCTTGAGCGAAGTCTAGACGGTGCCGCTTACCGACGCGAAAACCCGCCGGGCAATCCTGCTTTTGGCTTGGCTTGGCTGGGTGTTCGACGTCGCCGACACGGCGCTCTTCAACTTCGCCAAAGCGCCGATGCTCACGCAAATGCTTGGGGCCGAGGGGTACAAGCGCCGCGGAGCTCAGGTCGAAGGCGCCATTCAATCGATCTTCCTTCTCGGATGGGCGCTTGGAGGTCTGGTCTTTGGAATCCTCGCGGACCGCTGGAGCCGCACTCGTACGCTCGTCGTCACCGTCCTGCTCTATTGCCTGTTCACGGGCTTGACCGCGCTTTGCAGGACTCCCGAGCAAGTGGCCTGCGCTCGGTTCCTATCGGCGCTTGGGATCGGCGGCGAGTGGGCTGCGGGCGCTGCCTTGGTGGCCGAAGCCTTCTCCGACGCATCCAGGCCGATTGCGGCCTCATGGCTTCAAACGGCAGCGGCATTCGGCCCCATGCTGGCTGCGCTCGCCAACCTGGGATTGGCCGGACGCCCCTGGCAGTGGCTGTTCCTAGTAGGCATTGCGCCCGCTCTGTTGTGTGCGATCGCCAGAACCGGCGCTCATGACCCGGTAACGGTCGCGCCGAAAACCAAGCAACCTCTCACGGAGATCTTCTCCAACGCCAAGTGGCGGGGGAGGGCCGTTGCTGCAATGATTGTCGGAGCCGTCGGGATCGCCGGCGCGGGAACCGCGACCTTTTGGCAGCCAAACCTTGTGAAAGCAGCGAGCGAAGGACTCTCGAAGGCCGTTATCGACACTCGAACCAGCCAGCTCACTATGATCTCGCACTTGGGAACCCTTGCCGGTGTCTTCGTCGCACCATGGCTTGCCGCGCGATTTGGCCGTAAGCGGACCATCGGCGTCTTCTTTGTGTGTGCTCCTTTGATGGCGTTTGCCGCTATCGGAGGTGGTGCGGCGTTCGGCCGTTTAATGGAGCTGCTACCACTGGTGAATTTCTTTGCCATCGGCGTCTCGGCTGTTTTCGTCTTGTACTTTCCGGAGCTGTTTCCCACCTCGGTCCGGGCCACGGGCTCAGGTCTGGCTTACAACGTGGGGCGACTGCTTGCCATTCCTATGCCTCTTTTCACCGGCTGGGCCATCGGCAGGTTCGGCGGCTCAGTGGCCCCCGGCGTTGTTCTCAGCGGGACGATCTATCTGGTGGGCCTCCTTGCCATTCCCTTTCTTCCCGAGACGCGGGGCGAACCCTTGCTCGACTAAAAGTAAGCTTTGCCCGTGGCAGTCCTTAGCTCCGAATCCATTCCCGCCTCGATTCCCGCCGGCGTCTTGGTCGGTCCCCGCCGGTTGGAGATTCGGCAGATCCCTATGTGGCCCATAGAGGAGTACGGAGACCCCGACCTCGTTCTGATCCGGGTGGCCGCGTGCGGCGTATGCGGCTCTGATTTTCGCTACTACGCCGGGGAGAACCCATGGGCTCAGCACACGCTGGGCAGGTTCGTGCCCAACCCTCCCAACATCGTCTTGGGTCACGAATACTCCGGCACGGTCGTGGCGGTCTTGGGCGAGCAGAATCGCCACTTGCTTGGGAAGCGCGTGGCTCCCATCTGCTCCAAAATCTGCGGCGCATGCGAGGAGTGCCGCGCCGGTCGTACCCGCCTTTGCCGAAACACGGTCCACATGGGGCATGGTCAGGGGTGGGGCCGGCGGGATTACTTTCCGGGCGCGTACTCCACTCACACCCTAGCCTGGGGCGCATCCTGCTTTGAGATTCCCGGGCATGTCTCGTTCGAGGAGGCCGCCATGATGGACATCCTGGCGGTGGCTGTCCACGTTGCAGAGCAGGGACAGATCCGACACGGTCGCCCGGTCCTTTGTCTCGGCGCGGGACCGGCTGGAAACGGCATCGCGCAGGTCGCGACGATCACGGGGGCAAGCTCGGCTGTGCTGGTGGACCGCTCGACCAGGGCCATTCAGATCGCGCAAGAGCAGCAAATCGGAACCGTCGTGCCGTCCTCCTCCGATCTCGTGAAGCAGCTGGACAGCCTCGCTCCCAGCGGCTTCGGTACGGTGTTCGACTCCATCGGCGCCCCTGAAACCTTCGAGCTTGGCCTTTCGGTTCTCGGGAACGCGGGCACGTTCGTGAGCCTCGCCGTCCACGATCAATCCGTGCCGCTGAATCTGATGCGGCTCTCCGGCGAGCGGAAGATCGTGACGAGCTGCAACTTTGAGATCGGCGACTATCCGAAGGCTCTGGCCTGGCTCTCTGCGGGGCGCCTGAAGGTCAAAGAGTGGCTCGAGCCGGTCGCCTTGAAGGACCTGCCATCAATTTTCGAAGACGTGGTGTCGGGTTCCGGGCCGAAGGAGGTCTTCAAGTTGGTCCTGGATCCGACGCGCTAAGGCGGCAGCAACATGTCTCTTTCCCTGCCGAGGACCGAAAGTCCAACTCAATGACGTGCCGCAAGTGGGTGAAACGGGCTTTCAGCCCCTTTTGGGGGGCGGCGCCGCCCCAGGGGGCTATGCACCTTAGGTGCTCCCCGTAACCCTCCTGGCTGCCAGCACGTAGCGGCTGGGTCCCATCCTTGTAGCCGTGACCTGGTTGTGGTTGCGAGGAACCTCCTAAGTCCTCGGTATCGATCAAGGATGACGACACGCTAGGCCCGCGCGACCGCATACCTCGACCGTCGCCACAACCTCATTTGGATTCTCCCGCCAGCCTCTCGGGTGCTCGAAGCTAAGACGATCCGGATGCAATCGTTAGCCAAAATTCCGCTTCCTCGCTGTCCGCATCGTTCATGTACTTTCGCAGCAGTTCTCGCGACTCTTCGTCGCCAGATTGGGCATAGCTCCCAAGCACGCTCGCCGACTCTCTAAGAGCGGCGCTCCCATTCTCAGTCCCATGTTTTGAGTGGATTCCAGCTATTTCCGCTGCGGTCTCCCGACCGGCGATTCCTAGCCGGACGAAGGCCATGCTTGCTGGAAGCGAGTCATCCTCAGTCCTCCACATTCGGGCCAGCTCCGGAATAGGGCCAGGTACATCTCAGCCCGTTTTGAAACTTTGATGTCCTCTGCGCCAAGACTCTCGATGGGCCGCAGCATCCGTTTCCTTCGAGCAGCCGACTTAGAATTCGCTGACTTCATGCGCGATGGCTTTAGCGTACCGGTAGCTGGCTCCCACGTTTCCGCGGACCAAGCTTTGCGCAGCCCGGCCCATCTGAGCTCGCTTTTCGGAGTTTGAAAAGAGCTCTCGCAGTGAGGCCTTCAGCTCCTCAGCGGTGGAACAGCAGATCGCGGCGCCGGCTTTGTCGGCCATAGAGGTCGGATCGCGAAAGTTCTGCATGTGAGGGCCGTGGATCACCGGCTTTCCATGAGCGAGAGGCTGAACGATGTTCTGCCCGCCCAGATTCTCGAACCCTCCGCCTATGATCACGACATCGGCAATCGAGTAGATTTTTGCAAGTTCACCATACGTATCTACCACCAAATAGTTGCCGGTCTCACCTCGTGACCGAAGGGCCGCACCTCCTTGCTCGCGCTTCACTCTCTCGCAGAGGGCTGGAACCGACTCGATGTGCCGCGGAGCGTGAACGACCTTGAGATTAGGCATGTCCAAGCCGCGAATGGCCGCCAAGACCAGCTCCTCCTCGGCCTCCCCCCGGGTCGAACCGACCACAAGCACGGGATCGCCGACCGAAATGCCCAACCGCTCTCTCCACTCTCTCGGGTCTGCATCGAGGCCCTCCAACGCCTGGTCGAACTTGCAGTTCCCCAAGACCTGCGTCGAGGTGGCGCCCAAAGCCCGGATCCGCTCTTCGTCGAGCTCGGTCTGCATAAGGGCTCTGTCCAAATCCTTCAGCAGCGCCCGGTAGAAGAACCGAATCTTCATGCTTCGCGGAAAGCTCCGGTCGGAAATGCGGCCGTTCACCAAGATGGTCCTGGCTTTGAACGTCTTGGCTGCCCACAGATAGTTCATCCAGAGCTCGGTTTCCATCACAACCACGGCCTTCGGCCGGACACGCTGCATGGCTGTGAACTGGAATCGCGCGATGTCGATGGGGAAATACACGAGGTGGTCGAAAAGGCCCGGCTCGCTTTCGCGGGCGGCTTGATGGCCGCTGCTCGTCGTCACGCTCAGCACGACCTCGTACTCGGGGAGCTGCTTCCTAAGCTCCTTCAAGATCGGTTTGGCCGCGATGACCTCGCCGACCGACACAGCATGAAACCAGATGCTCTTCTTGCCGCCCTTCGAAGGCAGCTTATAGTTCCCCACCCGCTCCTGCCAGTTCGGCTTCTCTTCTCGCCGCCAGCTCCGCCACAGCATCCAAGGCACCCAGAGGGGCGACAGGATCGTAAGCAGGAGGTTGTAAAGAAGAAACACAGAGTCCGTGACATTGTGTCACGGTGAGGTTTTCAAGTTATCGAGCGATCAAGTTTTCAAGTTTTCAAGTTTTCAAGTTTTTAAGTTTTCAAACGGAACGCCTATCACAGGCTTGCAAACCTGCGAACCTACCGACTTAATCGCTCTCGTTCGCGTACGCCTTCCCTTTCTCCAGAGTCCGATAGCGCGCGTAGCTGGGCTGGAAGCCGAGGATCACCTTGCCGGTGGGGCCGTTTCTGTGCTTGGCGACGATGATCTCCGCCTGCTGAACGTCCTCGTGATTGACAATCTCCCTCCGGTGCTCTTCCTTGGCCTTGTAGTAGCTCTCCCGGTACAGCAGCATCACCATGTCGGCCTCCGCTTCGATAGAACCCGACTCGCGGATGTCGGAGAGCTGAGGACGCTTGTCTTCACGGTTCTCCACGGTGCGGTTCAGCTGGCTGAGCGCGACGACCGGAATCTCGAGCTCCTTTGCCATAGACTTGCAGGCCCGGGCGATCTCCGAGATCTCCTGCACGCGAT
>DASZPA010000409.1:0-20184 GCA_035550555.1 Fimbriimonas sp. | reverse complement strand
CCTCCGCGCCGGCCCGATTCCAAGGTGGCGCGGACCTTCTCGAGCGCCGCCCGCAGCCGCATCTCGACACCGAGCATCTTCACCACATACGGTTCTTGCGAATAGCGCTTGAGCTGCTCCCTGGAGTAAGGCAGCTCGCCGCGATCCTTTTCAATGCTCGCCTTCATCTCATCTGAGATCGGGACCAGCTTGGTGCTCTCCGTAAGCTCCCGCCGAAGGTCGCCGGCATACTTTAAGTACGTCTCGAGAGCCAAGATCCGGTGCTCAAGAAGCGTGTTCCATGTGATCTCGGGCGTGACGTTCGGGTTGCCGTCCCGATCCCCGCCAACCCATGAGCGGTACGTGAGGAACGTTGGAACCCTGAACTCCTCGCCGGGGTAGGTCGCAGCCAACGCCTTCTCCAAGTCTTCGTGCAGCCACGGAACGACCTCCATGATCGTCCGTTCGAAGAAGTAGAGCGCGTTTCGGACCTCTTCAGGCACCGTAAGCCGCTGCGAGCGCATCTCGTCCGTCTGCCATAGCTCCGTGAGCGTCCGCTCGATCTCCTCCAGAGGAAGGCTCTCGGCGTCGAGGTGCGCCGTAAGCGGCAAGGGCGCCTCGGACTTGGCGAGGAGCAGCGCAATACTAACGAGTTTGTCCAGAACGGCCCGCCGTTTGGCCTCAGTAGGATGGGCCGTCAACGTTGGCGATATCTCAATCTTGGCGAGAAGCTCGCGAACCTGATCGGCGGTACAGCCCCTGGCCTTCAACTGTCCCACCGCGTCGGCGATCGATTCGCGGCGATCCTCGCGCAGCCGATTCACGCGGACGATCTCTTTCTGCTCCGCCGTATTCGCCAGCTGAAAGAACACCGTGAAGGCGCGCGCAACCTGCCGGATCATCGCCGGGTCGCTCAACTCGGGCAGCTCCTCAATGGACGCGCCCGCGAGCATCTTTCGCGAGAGCTCGATCAGCCGGTCGCCCTCCTGGACTCGCAGGACCTCTCCAAGAAGCCGGTCCAGCTTGGTCAAATCCTGGGACAGGGGTTCGGAAAGCCCGAACTCCTCAGGGTGGTAGCCAAGAAACGCCTTGTCGCCCATCGCATTGATTTTGAAGTAACGGAGCCGATTAGGTTTCGGCTCGGCGCGACAAAGCCCAAGTACGTCACGCTATTCCGGAAAAACGATGAGAAGAAGAGTTGTCGTAACAGGCATCGGAGTCCTAACACCCCTGGGGAACACGCCGAATGCGCTCTGGAGCCAGATCTTGGCCGGGAAGAGCGGCGTCGGCCCAATCACCCACTTCGACGCCTCTCGTCACGACGTCAAAATCGCAGCGGAGGTCAAAGACTTTCGACCCGAGAGCTTCTTGGATCGTCGCGACGCTAAGCGGACGGACCGGTGCACCCAGTTCGCCCTCTTCGGAGCCCTGGAAGCCCTCAAAGATGCACGCCTGACGATCGATTCCACGAACGCCGGCCGCGTCGGCGTGCTGATCGGCTCCGGTCAAGGCGGGTTCAACACGATCGAGGAGCAGATGCGAATTCTAATCGAGAGCGGCCCCGACCGTGTCTCCCCGATCACCGTACCGCTGATGATCGCGGACATGGCCTCAGGCTACGTTTCGATCATTACGGGCGCGAAGGGTCCGAACTCGACCGTCGTGACTGCCTGCGCCACGGGAGCGAACGCCATCGGCGACGCCGCGGAGACGATTCGCCGAGGCGCGGCGGACGTAATGATCGCCGGCGGCTGCGAGGCCGCCATCACGCCTCTTTCAGTGGCTGCCTTCGGCAATAGCGGCGCAATGTGCAAGAAGTACGTCGACGAGCCCGAAAGAGCGGCTCGTCCCTTTGATGGCCTCCGTTCAGGCTTCGTCATGGGTGAAGGTTCGGGAATTCTGGTTTTAGAAGAGATCGAACACGCCAAGGCTCGTGGCGCGACGATCCATGCTGAAGTCCGCGGATACGGAATGTCTGGGGACGCCTACCATATCACGTCGCCCAATCCAAGCGGGGAAGGGGTGGCGCAGGCGGTTGGATCGGCCTTGGCAGATGCCGGAATCTCGGCAGGCCAGATCGGCTACGTGAATGCCCACGCGACTTCGACTCAGGTCGGCGACAAGGCCGAGGTCCAGGCGCTGAAGCTGGCACTTGGTGAACACGCCTACCAGGTCCCGGTTTCTTCCACCAAAGGTTCAACGGGTCATCTGCTGGGCGCTGCAGGGGCCGTCGAGGCAATCGTGGCGATCATGGCTCTCAAGAATCAAATCGCTCCGCCCGCGATCAACCAGGAACAGCTCGATCCGGAGTGCGACATTCACATCGTCCGCAACACGCCCGAGCCAACCAAGATAAGCTACGCGATGTCCAACAATTCCGGCTTCGGCGGTCATAACGCCGTGTTGATTTTCGGCGGCGCACCACAGGATTAGGGCCTCGGTTATGAACCCGACAAACCTATTGGCGAAGGTCTTGGACCTCGGCGCTATTTTCGAGATACCTGCTAAACGTCCATGCGCCCGTTCGCGTATCGAGAATCTCGGCTGCCTTCCCTCGATTGCCAACGCGCCCCACGGCCAAAATCCGATTCGAGTCCAACCAGAGACCCTGAACGAACTTACTCATTGGAACCGGAAACTGCCGAGTTCTGCCCGTGTCCACGTCATAGAGGGAGATCCTGGCTGGCGTGCGATCCTTGGAAGCAAGTTGGAGGAGGCGATCGATGTCGGTCGGCTGCCCGTCTCCTATTTGCATCGACGTCGCGAGACAGTGACCCTCTGGTCGCCATTGAAACAAAGCGAGTCCGTCGATGGAGGGAAAGGACTGATCCTTGACGACGCTTTGGTTCTGCGACTTCAGAATAACGAGGTGCTCCGGACCGCTTCCGGTAATGACTGCCAGATAGGCTCCGGATGGAGAGCTCGCAAGAGACCCAACCTCGGCTCCCTCCAAGAAGGGTTTCCTATGAGTGAGATCTGAATCGAGCCAGAATGCGCCTTGTCTGGGTGGCGGCGGCCAAATGACCACGCCCAACATCAAAGAGGAGGCAAAGCACGCGTAGGCTTGCCCACCGATGCCTGCACGATGAATCTCGGCAAACCTGGAGCGAACAACTGCCGTCGAAACTACGAACTTTCCATCGGCGCTGCAAACCTCCTTGGGCACAGCCTTCTGCAGATCGGCGGCCCCATAGAACGCAAGCTTGTTGTCGTCTGTCCAGAATGTGTGCAGCGGAATGACCGAGACATCGGCGGCCGCAACTTCTCCCGCCTCGTTTACCACGAGTTCGTGGGTCGCGCCGGCTCCGGGCAAGTCGACCGCAATCTTAAACTCCGCCAAGCGGTCATCGGGGGACATGCTCATTTGGCAGCCGGTTGGAGGGAAAAGGCGACCGATGGATCTGCCGCTGCGATCGATGAATTCGATGCTGAATTGCTGAGTCTTCCGATTGTAGATACGGTAATAGGCAATCGGGTGATGCGCTAGGATCTCATGCCATGGGGCGAGCCAGGCGGCTTCTTGAGTCTGAGCGCTCAGCGCAAGGGCAATTGAAATTCCGACCAGCGATACCATGAACAACCCCGCAGCCTAAATTGCGGCCCTCGTTCTGACGACGGGTCGTAAGGTGCATTTGGGTCGCACGAACGGTGGCCTACCTCTGCGGTTTACCCCTGGGAAGCATCGTTGCCGCGTCGGCCAAGTTGTAGCTGATCACCGCGAAGTCGGTCGCGCCCTGGACCAGATATTCCGGGATCGCCTCGTCAAACCGGTCGAACTGCGTATGCCAGACGTGGCCGTAGTTCTGCTTGCCGGACTGTCCGACGTCCAAGCCTGGAACTCCGACTCGGTCGAATGGAGCATGGTCGCTGCCGCCTTCGTGCGTCATATCTCCCGTGCTGTGGAATTTAAGCTGCATGGTGGGAAAAGCCGCATTGACCGGCGCGAACGCCTCCTCCATCATTGGCCGCATCACCTCGTAGGCTACGAACCCCGAATGATAGTTGCTGCCCTCGTCGTCCACTAGAACGGCGCTGATCTTGTCGAGCTCGGCTTCATGCGCTTTCACATAGGCCGTCGAGCCGAGCAGCCCCTCTTCCTCTCCCGACCACAATATGAACCGGATCGTCCGCTTGGGCTTGGCATGGCAGGCCGAAAGGATGCGCGCGGTTTCCAGCGCCACGCATGAACCCGTCCCGTTGTCGTTCGCTCCCTGGGAGCCCGGCGAGTTCCACGAGTCGAGGTGGCCGCTCACGATGACCACCTCATCCGGCTTCTCAGTCCCAGGGATCTCAGCCACCACGTTGTACTGCGGAATTGGACCCTTGAACCATTCGTTCTCCAAGTCGAATTCAACGACCACATGCCGGCCAAAGTCCAAGTTGCGCATCAGGCGGTCGTAATCCGGCCTGCTGACGGTGACCTCCACGTCGGTCGGATGCTTGTCATAGGTCTTCCCAACGTAGCTGCCGTGCGACCAAACGTTCTCGCTCCGGGTTCCGAAGATTCTGCCGGCGATCCCAGCGTCGTCCAGCGCTTTGCGGACGTCTGGCGGCTCATTCAGCGTTGGCCCGCGCATGAAGGTGTCGCCCTGACAAAGGATCCACGCGCCCTTCAGCTTGCCTGAGTCCTCGGTCACCTCGGCCATCGTTTTGGGCTCCTTGATCACAGGGCCGCGTTCCAGTCCGTTCGTGCCGGGCATCCAGTTCATCGTTGTGAAGCTGAAGTTCGACTCAAACGGTTCAACCATCCGGCCAATCTGCCGGTCGCCCCGCTGGAAGCCGACGGGTACCTCGCCCCACTTCTCCAGGTGGACGTTCTTCAGACCCCACCTTTTGAATTTGCCCATCGCCCACTGCTGAGCCTGGAACAGCTTGGGGGAGCCTGTCACACGCGGTCCGATGTCGAAGCAGAGCTGGTGCAGAAGGTCGACGACCTGGCTGTGGTTCTTTCCTTCGTCGATGATCTTCTGAACCGTCGCCGGGTCGCCCTGAGCAGATGCCAGGCTCATCAGGCCACCGAATCCAAGGGCCGAAACTGCAATCCAACGAAAATTCACAGGCTGATTATATAAATATTTGCGCACGCCGTCGTTCCAAGACGGTCGCTTGTCCAATAGGGAGAAGCGGCAACATGCCAACAGCGAGGCCACTGCCCTCCGGCTTACCTTTCGGCGATCGCCAAGCTGTAACCGCTCGGTCCCGATGGGCGCGAACCTACTTACAGGCCCAAGATCTTCTGCAAAAGCGCCTTCTGGGCGTGCAGCCGATTCTCCGCCTGATCCACCACGCGGCTCTGCGGACCATCCATCACCTCGTCGGTCACCTCGTAGCCGCGGCGTGCCGGAAGGCAATGCATGAAGATCGCGTCGTCGTCGGCAAGCCGCATCACGCCGGCGTTCACCTGATACTTGTCGAACACCTTCAAACGATGCTCCTGCTCGTGTTCGTCGCCCATGGAGACCCAAACGTCTGTGTAAACGACCTTTGCGTCCTTTAACCCATCCTCGAGAACCGGAGTCTGGATCAACCCGTCGATCGGCTCAAGCTGGAAGTTCTCGGGACCGCAGAGAGTAAACGAGTAGCCAAGCCGCAAAGCGAGCTTGGCAAGCGAGCGGGCGACGTTGTTCCCGTCTCCCACGTAGGTGATTTTCACCTTCTCGTCGCCGAACGCCTCACGCACGGTCTGCATGTCCGCCAAAGCCTGGCAGGGGTGCTCCCACTCGGTGAGGGCGTTGACCACGGGCACGTCGGCCTCCTGGGCAAGCTTCTCCAAATCGCGCTGCCAATAGAGCCGCGCCACAATCACGCTGCACCAGCGCGAAAGGTTGCTCGCCACGTCGCGGATGGATTCTCGCGAGCCCATATCGATGTCGGCCTTGGAAAGGAAGATCGGCAATCCGCCCAACTCTTGTATCGCCGTCTCGAATGAGACGCGGGTCCTGAGCGAGGGTTTCTCAAAGACAAGCCCGATCGACCGCCCCTCAACGGGCTGGATGACGGCAGGTGCAAGCCGTCGGCGCGTCTTGCTGTATGCGGCCAAGTTCAGGACCTCTTCAAGCTGGGAGTCGGTCAAGCTGTCGATCCCCAGCACGTCGCCGTACTTGGTTCCGGTCGCCGAAACGCCCGCCTTGGCCGAGATCACCGGCTTGCCCTCTCCAAGAACCTCGGCCAAGATCTCGAGCGCCTTCTTGGCCTGTTCCTCAGTGATCACAAGAGGCGGGACCAGGCGGATCGTCGATTCGTCCGTCGCGTTGACGATCAGCTTCTTTTCAAAGCACTGCTTGACGATGTCCTTTGCGTTCGGCTCCTTCAGGCCGGCTCCGATCATCAATCCTTGTCCTCGAACTTCGGCCACGGAGCTGAAGCCCTTCAGAGAATCGGAGATCAATTCGCCTACCTGTGCGGCGTGCTCCAACAGCCCGTCGTGCTCGATCGTGTCCAGAACTGCCAGCGCCGCCGCCGAAACAAGAGGGTTGCCTCCGAAGGTCGTTCCATGGTCGCCGGGCTCCAGAAGCTTCGCGGCCTCGCCCTTTGCCAACACGGCGCCGATGGGCAGACCGCTCCCAAGCCCCTTCGCAAGACAAACGACGTCCGGCGTGAGGCTGTGGTGCTGATGGCAGAACCATCGGCCCGTCCTTCCGATCCCAGTTTGCACTTCGTCCAGGATCAGCAGCGCATTGTGCTCTCGTGCCAGCGCCGCCGCCTCCTGGAGAAAGGTCGGCGTAAGCGCATGGATTCCTCCCTCGCCCAAGATCGGCTCCAAGAGGATTGCCGCCGTCTTATGAGAGACGGCGTCGCGAAGAGCCTGCACGTCGTTGAGCTGAACGTGCACGAAACCGGGCACTAGCGGCTCGAAAGGCCGTTGGTACTTCCGCTGTCCTGTCGCGGAAAGAGCGCCGAGCGTCCTGCCGTGAAACGAGCGCATCAGTGTGACGATCTCGTAATCGCCCTCCGGCCGCTTGGCATTCCCGTGCTTCTTGGCAATCTTGATGGCGGTCTCGTTGGCCGTGGCGCCATCGTTGCAGAAGAACACCCTGTCCATGCCGCTGAGCCGGCACAGCCGCTCCGCAAGCTGGGCCTGCGGCGCTGTCAGCAGCAGGTTCGATGTGTGAATGAGCTGCTGCGCCTGGCGGGTAATGGCAGCCACCACCGCAGGATGACAGTGGCCCAGAGAGCAGACGGCGATACCGGCCAGCAGGTCGAGGTACTCGTTGCCTCGATTATCCCAAAGCGTGCAGCCGGCCCCCTGGACGAAAAGGGCGGGCATTCGGTTATAGGTTTTGTAAACGTACTCTTGGTCAAGCTCGTGGATGGTGTCGTATTTCAGCATGTGTAGGGAAAAGGTCCTGAAGCCCGTCGCTAAAGCTTGATTTCGACCGTGAGGGGAGCCTGGTAATTTTGCGGCGTGGGGAAGAGGCGGCCAAGCTCCCCTAGATACGACGCAGGTCACGACGACGCGAAAAAACGTCGCAAACTATCGTGACTCGGTTGGCAAAGCCCACCATCTCAATCAACATACCCTACTAGACCTATTGCCAGGCGACAAAACGTTTGTATAATGGGCACGCGGCGCGCTCAGCGCGAAGCAACCAGCGGTGGTATAACTGTCCGAAGCGGGAGTTACACTGCCGCGAACCCAGACCGCCCCTGGCGGTCGAAAGAATCTCGGAGGTGATGAATGATCAAAAAGGTTTTGGCTCTCGCAATGATGGTTGGTGTTGGCGCGCTTCTAATCGGTGGCTGCAGCAAGCCGGATGACACGACGGCTCCCGCTACGACGGCTACCGCTGGTGGCACGACGACCGGCACGACTGCTGCTGCTCCTGCTACGACTGCTGGTGCGACCACCGGCGGCACGGCGACCGCAGGCAGCACGACGACCGGCTAACACCGTTCAACCATTTAGCGAAACTATCCGGCCCCGAGGGATTTGGCTTTCCCCGGGGCCTTGTCGTTTGTAGTCCACTCGCAAGCGCCTCCAAATCCGGTAACGGCAACGTTTGGGAGTCCGCGGACGCGCATCCGCGTCTCACTGGCTCCAGCATGCCGGGGGAGCTTATCAAACGTCTCCGGAGCAAGTGCAGACCCAGGAGCGTCCGACGAACGAGACCGTGTCTCCGGCCCATTCAGGAAGTGTGACAAGCCCAAGCTTGCGAGCTCGCGCTAACCCGACTTCGTCAGAGTCCAGTTCTCGGTGCTCGTGTAAAACGTGCCACCGTTTGCGTACGGATAACCCCACGTCACCTTGATGCGGATCTGCGTCGCCGACACTTGGGTGACGCTGCCGCTGGCCGGCACGTTTTTGAGCACGTTCCCCAGAAAGTCCAAGATGGGCGTGGTGCCCGAAAAATTGCCGCCAGAATCGACGGTTCCAGAGAACGAGCGATTTTCTTGAACCTGAGTCCCGCCGCTGGTCTTCGCTGCGTAGCCGAGGTGAGTCGTGCCGTCTGGCTGAATCGTCGCCGTTCCCGAACCCGAATACGCGAGGGCCTGGGTGTTAGAGCCGCTGAAGTCGCCAGAGTAGCTACCCGCCGCCGTGCTCAAGTCAAACCCAGACGAGGAGCCGCCTCCATTTCCGCTGGTGGTGGCCGTTGTGGGTGTGCCGGTGGTCACCGTGGCAACGTCCTCGCCCGCGCAGCCAAGCACGATCAATGCGAAAAGACCGACAACCAAGACCACGGCCGACTTCATCGGGAGTAGCTTACTACCTCTCTTTGTGGCTCTCGCGGAGAACGATCCTGATCGGCGTGCCCTCCAACGGAAAAGCTTCCCGGATCTTATTCGAGAGGTACCGCTCATACGAAAAATGCATAAGCTCAGGATCGTTGCAAAACAGAGCGAAGGTGGGTGGACGCGTTGAGACCTGGGTGGAATAGTAGATCTTGAGCGCCCGGCCTTTGGAGGAGTAAGGCCGCGCAAACATCGCCTCTTGGATGAGCCGGTTGAACTGGCCCGTTGAGACGCGGAAGTTGTACGCCTCTTGCGCCTTCAGCACCTCGTCCAAGACGGGCTCCAGCCCGGCGCTCATCTTCGCGGAGGTGAAGCTTGCTGTCGCATAGCTGAGCTCCGGAACCTCGTTCGAGATGATTTTCAAGAAGTCCTTCTTGAGAAGACTCTTGGTGCGCGGCTCTCCATCGGGTGGCTCCTTAACGTCCCACTTGTTCACGGCAAAAACACAAGCTTTCCCGGCAGTATGCGCCAGCTTCATAATGCGCTTGTCACCGTCGGTCAGCCCTTCGCTGCCGTCGATCACGACCAGCGCGCAGTCCGCCCGGTCGATCGCCTTCTGAGCGCGGTCGACCATGTAGTACTCCACCGTCCCCTGGATCTTTCCCCGCCTCCGGATGCCCGCCGTGTCGATCAGACGAAACCTCTCGCCCCGGTACTCGAGCAGCGTGTCGATCGCATCTCGGGTCGTGCCGGCGATATCGCTTACGATCATTCGCGTTTCGCCAGTGAAGGCGTTGACCAGAGATGACTTACCGACGTTCGGTCGCCCGACAATGGCGACTCTGACCTCGTCCTTGATCTCTCCCGTCTCGACCTCAGGCAACAACTCAACGATTTGGTCGAGGAGGTCGGCCACGCCACGCCCGTGAACACTGGAAACGGGATAGATTTCCCCAAGTCCGAGCTCATAGAACTCCGAAGCCAGCGTATCGCGGTTGGGGCTGTCGGCCTTATTCGCGACAAGGAACATCGGCTTGTGGCTCCCGCGTAGCCGGTTGGCGAGGTCCATGTCGTCCGGCGTGATTCCGGAAGCAGCATCGACCAGGAAGAGCACGACGTCGGCCTCGGCAAGCGCCACATTCGCTTGCACCCGAATCTGCTCCGACATCGGATCGGCCTCGTTGAACACGATGCCGCCGGTGTCCACGATCTGAAAGCGGCGTCCGTTCCACTCGGCGTCGGCGTATAGCCGGTCGCGGGTGATGCCCGGCTCGTCCTGGACCACTGCCAACCGCTTTCGGATGATCCGGTTGAAAAACGTGCTCTTGCCGACGTTTGGACGGCCCACGATCACCACGATGGGGAGTTGTGAGCGCATGGGGGTGGAGTTGAAGGTACCTGATCCGCCATCATTGTAGGGGCCTTCGTGCTCCTTGCTCCTTCGATGAAATCAATTGCTCTCCTTGCTGCCTGCCTGGCAGCCTCCGCCTCGTACGCCGACGAGGTCAACAGAAACTCTCACTACTTCTCCATCTTCCTGGGAGATTCGGCGCAAATCATTGGCAGCGAAGACGTCCGTTACGGCGGAGGCGTCTCGTACGGTTTCGGCAGACCGGAGCCGCGTTTCGACTTCGGCTCATTCCGTTCTCAACTGGTGTACGAAGGCTATGCCGACGTCACTCGAAGCCTTCAAAACTCCGGGGCCTCGCCGGACTCTCTCGCTGTGGGAGTGCTCGCACTTGGAAGGTGGTTCGAAAAGCTGCCTGGAGGCCGCAGCAGCTTTTACTTCGACATCGGCTGGGGTCTCCAAGTGGCGGACACCCGAACCTACGACCTTCCGAGCGAAACCAACTCGACGCCGGTGATTGGCATCGGATTCGACTTTTCCGGATCGAAGTTCGACACACTTGTGGGAATCAGGTTCTTACACATCAGCAACGCGAACCTGGTCTATAAGAATCGTGGCCAAGACGAATTCTTTCTAACGATCGGAGCTCGCTTCTAAAAAAGAGAATGCCTCACCAAACCGAAGACCTGCGAATACGGACGGTACGCCCCTTGCTGCCGCCCGCCATTCTGCACGAGGAGATCCCAGTCACCGAGGGCACGGCAGTCCTGGTGGAGAACTCCCGCCGAATCATCGATGACATTCTCAACGGCAGAGACCGGCGTCTTTTCGTTATCGTTGGACCTTGTTCGATTCATGACGTGGAGGCGGCCGTGGCGTACGCTCACCGCCTCAAGACCTACGCCGACCAGTTCAAAGATGACCTCTTTCTGGTAATGCGCTGCTATTTCGAAAAGCCTCGCACGACCGTTGGCTGGAAGGGGCTGGTCAACGATCCGCGCATGGACGGGTCTTTCCAAATCAATGAGGGCTTGAGGCTCGCAAGAAGACTTCTGGCCGACGTAGGGAGGGTCGGACTTCCCGCCGGAACGGAGTTCCTGGACACGACCATCCCGCAGCACCTTGCCGATCTGGTCTCTTGGGGCTGCATCGGCGCACGAACGACCGAGAGCCAAACCCATCGGGAGCTCGCCTCTGGGCTCTCGATGCCGGTCGGGTTCAAAAATGCCACTGACGGGAACGTGCAGACCGCGATCGACGCGCTCAAGGCGGCGCGTCAGCCTCACTGGTTCCCGGGCGCAACCAAGGAGGGCGTGTCTGCCATCGTCCAGTCCTCGGGCAATAGCTCCTGCCACGTCGTCCTGCGCGGCGGATCACGAACCGGCCCCAATTACGGCGAACAGCACGTCCGCAATGCGAGCAGCATTCTCCAAAGAGAAGGCCTTCCGCACCGAGTCATGATCGATCTCAGCCATGCCAACAGCGACAAAGACTTCCGCAAGCAGCCCCTCGTTGCAGCCGATGTCGCCGGCCAGCTCCGCCGAGGCGGCTCGCCAATTTTCGGCGTCATGATCGAGAGCAATCTGGTCGAAGGGAAACAAGACATCCAGCCCGGCAAGCCCCTCACCTACGGTCAAAGCGTTACGGACGGGTGCATTTCCATCGAGCAGACGGGCGAGGTTCTGTCGTTGCTGGCATCCGCAATGAAGTAGCGTTCGATGTCGGCTTTCACAGCATCGGGAGAGGTTTCGGGGCTCCTTGCAGGCACTGAGGTTCCGATCCGAGTGAGGGTCGAAATCCGAAGTCGGCAAGGCCGTCGGCTTCTCAGGATGAAGGTCCGAGTTGAAACGGAAGGCGCTTCGGAAACGGCCAGTAGCTTGAAGTATTGGCTTGGCTGGTGCGAGTTCGACTTCAAGAACTTGGCGGAGGCGTTCCGATTCCTTGCCGATCCGAGCGGCATGATCGATCCCGCCTGTAGCTCCGAAGACCGAATTCACATCCTGAAGTCGAGAGGAGCCCTGATCCAAGAGCTCGGCCCTGGCTGGGCGGTCTTTCATCGAAAGCGAATCAAGAATTCACCCTTGCTCTGGTGGTCGCTTTGGATGCCGCGGTACAGGGAAGAGGGGGTTTATAGGCATTTCGAGATCGACGTTACGTCTGAAGAGGCGCTGGCGGCAGCGGCTTTGTTTGACGATTGGTACCAGGCTGGACACGTTTATGGCCATGAGACCGTGGACCGTCTCCAGCTCAGCCCAGCAGAAGTGGCCCAGGTCCAGGCTGCCTTGTCTCCGTTGATAGGCCTTACCGTTGCTCGGGTTTATATGGACGGTGGAATACCTGGAGCGAAGCTGCAAGTCATTCAATTCGGCGATGGAGCGGAGCCCTCCGAGAAGAAGGAGCTTCTTGGGCCGGAGATCCATGCCTACTGCCCTGTGACTTTCGAACTCGCCGATGGCTCGAGAGGTCCGCTGGAGGAGCTGGCCGAGCGGCTCGACAACTTAGCGCCGGTCGTCCGGATCGCCGTTGGCGAACGTGGAGACCTCTGGTTCGAACTGTCCAACGGCCAAAGGCTCATAGTCGTGCCTTTCGAGCGCCTTCGGCGGATCGACGAGCAGTGGTCGTTCCTGCCTGGCGATGGAACGGGAATGTATCTGGAAGCAGATCGCTTATGGTTCGCCTCGTAGCCGCGGGATGATTTGGTTACGAGGCGGTGTCCCACCAACCTACATACCCAAAACCTACTTCAGCTTCGCGTCCATCGTGATCTCGAGGTTCAGCACCTTCGAGATCGGGCATCCGGCCTTCGCGGCAGCGGTCGCCTCATCCACCTTCGCCTGATCGGCACCAGGCGCTGTGATCGTTACGTCGAGGTGGCTCTTGGACAACGTCAGGTTTTGAAAGGTGATTGACGCTGTGGTCTCGATGCTCTGCGGGACGATCCCACGCTCTTCGAGCTGCGCGCCGAGCGCCATGCTGAAGCAGCTCGCATGCGCCGCAGCGATCAGCTCCTCCGGATTCACGCCCACGCCATCTTCGAACCGCGTGTGGAAGCTGTACTGAGTGTCCTTCAGCCCTCCCGACTGCGTGCTGACCGTTCCTTTTCCCTGCTTTAATCCGCCGTTCCAAACCGCCGATGCCGTTCTAATCATGGTGTTCTTTCTCCCCCACGAATCTACCGAATCGGCGCCCATCCGCGTGGGGACTCAAAGGTTTGATACAAATGAAGCCGCGACCTGGTCGCGAAAAGCCTCTCGTAGCGTCTTTGGGTTCAATGAAAGACGCCGGAATGTACAACGCTGACACGCGACCACAAAACCAG
Organism: Fimbriimonas sp.; assembly: GCA_035550555.1. GTDB lineage: Bacteria > Armatimonadota > Fimbriimonadia > Fimbriimonadales > Fimbriimonadaceae > Fimbriimonas. Next base: position 6,868 of record DASZPA010000409.1, on the reverse strand, counting down.
ATCGCGGCTACATTGACATCGGGAACTACGACGCGTTCGGCAACTTCCGCCGCGCGTAGTCCGCGCTTCGCTCGACCCAGAACACGAACTGGTCGAGATTGTCCAGGATCTCGCGCGGCATCTTCACGTACTCGCGCATCGGCTCGGCGTCCTTGTCGGGCCTCATTGGGCCGGCGCCGGGGAGTTCCATCGCTTCGCAGAGATGGTCGGGGGAGAGCTTCAAACCGATGTCTTCTCCGACGAGGAAGGCGAACATTTTCTCGCCTGTGTAGACTCCCATGCCGCCAAACATTCTCCTGGCGCGCACGTCGTAGGCCTCAGCGGCCCGCATCATCTGCTCGTAACGAAGTGGACGGTAGACCATGCCTTTCTTTTCCCCACACACTCCCCAACGAGTCTGCTCGGCGATGTCTCTGGAACCCTGGGCGGGAACTACATTGTACCGCGACTTAGTCTAAAGCCCAAGCGATACTTCGTTTGGTAGGACTCAATCTGCCAGTTCCGGAGCCGTTTCTGTCAGGCTTCGCACGGGTGTTGCAGGTAGCCTTCCCACATGGCATCCAAGCGCCTGGTGATCATCGACGGGTACTCGCTGCTTTACCGGGCATTCTTCGCGACACGCTATTTGAGCACAAGCGACGGCCGGCCAACCAACGCCCTTTACGGCTTCGTCGGGATGATGTTTTTGTTGCTCGAGAAGGTCAAGCCGGACGCCATCGTGGTGGCCCTGGACGCCCCCGGCAAGACCTTTCGACACGCCGAGCTGGAAACGTACAAAGGCACCCGAAAAGAGACGCAGGACGAGTTGAGAGTCCAGTTGGTGGAAGCCCGCAAGCTCATCGAAACCCTCGGAGTGCCATCCGTAGAAGTCGTGGGCTTCGAAGCGGACGACATCGTCGGCACCATCTCACGATTGGCGGAGGAGAACGGCTACGACACGACGATCGTTACCGGCGACCTCGACTCGCTCCAGCTCGTCGACCACTGCGTGTCGGTTCTCACCACCAGCAAGGGTGTGAGCGACACGGTCACCTACAACGTGGCCGCCGTAAAGGAGCGGTACGGCTTTGGCCCCGAGTTCATCCCCGATTTCAAGGCGCTCAAGGGCGACACCAGCGACAACATGCCCGGCGTGCCGGGAATCGGCGACAAAGGCGCGGCCGAGTTGATCCAACAGTTCGGGACCATCGAACAGATGATCGAACGGTTTGCCGAGATCCCTCCCAAATACCAAAAGAAGATGGAGGGCCTGGCAGACGCCATGCGTCTCAGCAAGAAGCTCGCCACGATCGTCCGGGATGTGCCGCTTCAATACGATTTCAAGCCCTTCCAGCTCAATGAGAACCAGATGGAAGCCGCGATCGCCATCATGGATGACCTGGAGTTTCGGGTGCACGTCCGACGCGCGCCTCAAGTCCTCGGCCGGTACCTGGGAGGACGTGCTCCCAGCCACGACAGCATTGAGGAGATCGTGGAGGTCGTCGACGAAGCGATCGAGGCGACCAGTACGACGGTCGAGTCTTTCGAAGAGCTCCGCCGCCTAGTTGCGGAACAGCCCTATGCCGTGTACTTTTCTGGGGCCGCTCCTCGGGTCGACCTCTTCGAGGAGGAGGTCCGGCGCGCCCATGTAGCGCTTGGAAGGAGGGTGCTCGAATGCCCTGAGCAGAACGCGATTCAGCTCATCTCCGACTCGCCCCAACAGGCCACGCTGCACGACTCCAAGCCACTCTATCGCCGGGCCAAGCTCAACATCGCCCCTCCAGTCTTCGACACGTTCCTCGCGGCCTACATCCTTCGAAGCGAACGGACGCAGTACCCTCTGCGCGATCTGGTCAACGGCTACCTTGAAGTCCAACCGCCTACGACACCCGAGCAGATGGCCGCGGCACTCTATCTGCTGCGCGATCCACTCGAAACACGGCTCAAGAAGGAGTCTCAGCTCGATGTTCTCACCGGGATCGAGCTGCCCCTTGTGCCGATCCTCGCCGAGATGGAGAACTTCGGCATCAAGACCGACCGCACCCAGCTTCGAGAGTTCAGCAAAGAACTCGAGATTGCCATCGACCGCACGGCGAAACACATCTTCGAGCTCGCCTGCTGCGAGTTCACGATTGGCTCGCCAAAGCAGCTCGGCGAGGTCCTTTTCGACAAGCTCCAACTCCCCGGCGCCACCAAAACCAAGACCGGCTATGCGACCGGTGTCGAGGTCTTAAGCGTCATCGCTGCGGAACACGAGATCGCGGCCGAGGTCCTAAGCTGGCGAGAGCTGACCAAGCTAAAGAGCACTTATGCCGACTCGCTGGAGAAGCTGATCCAGTCGGATGGCCGCATTCACACCACCTACAACCAGATTGGCGCTGCGACCGGTCGCCTCAGCAGCAACGATCCGAACCTCCAAAACATCCCCATCCGCACCGAGCTCGGGCGAGGCATCCGGAAAGCGTTCGTGGCCGCCGAAGGCTATGAATTGGCCTCCCTCGACTACAGCCAGATCGAGTTGCGCGTCCTCGCCAGCATGTGCGGAGAGCCTGCGCTCGTGGAAGCGTTCCAAACTCGCGTCGACGTCCACACTGTCACGGCGCAACAGATGTTTGGGCTGGGCGAGGGTCAGGCCACCAAGGAGCAGCGGCGCCTCGCCAAAATGCTCAACTACGCGGTTCTCTACGGCGTCAGCGAGTTCGGTCTGGCACAACAGCTTGGGGCTGGGTTTTCACTGGCCGAGGCAAAGGAGCTGATCCGCCTCTACAACGAGCGCTTCCCGACGATCCGAGACTTCACCTCCTCGGTCGTTCAGGAGGCCCGGAGCAAGGGATTCACCACCACCCTCAAGGGCCGCCGCCGCTACTTCCCAGATATTCACGCGCCCAAGATCAATGACCGGAAGGCCGTCGAGCGCCAAGCGATGAACGCTCCCATCCAAGGCACCGCCGCCGACATGATCAAGCTGGCCATGATCGACGTCCACCGTCAGCTCAAAGGCTCCTCGACCCGTATGCTGCTCACGGTCCACGACGAGCTCGTGTTCGAGATGAAGAAGGGCGAAGAGGGTCTCGTTCCGCAGCTCAGGGCAGACATGGAGAACGCCCTGCCCCTCAACGTTCCGGTCGAAGTCGACGCCAAGGTCGGCCCTGATTGGAACGATATGATCGTGGTTTAGAGTAGCTAGAGTAATGTAGCCGCGACCTGGATCTATGCTAACTCGGAATCGCACAAACCGCCGCTTTTCCGAGAAGCTCCTTCAAAGCCTCGGCATCTAGGTCGCCTAGCCGCTTGAATCGGACGCAACCCTTTCCGATATCCGCCCTCGGCAGCTTCGATTTGAACTGCTCTGCCAGATATCCGTTCTCGTCTCCGCCACAAACGTAGATCGAGATGTAGTTCTTCCTGCTCGCGACGACAATCCGGCAAGTGTCACCCTCATGTCCCGTCGCGTAGCGGTAATGAACCGGCCCGTAACCCAGCATGCCCGATGTCATTGCTGGCTCCAATTCAGGAGCTGCCTCTCGTACGAGCTTGTCGATGGCCAAGACCTCCGCCTTTCGAGCGTCGTCCAACCCTGCGACGTACTGATCGACCAGGCTGGCCACTAGGCGCTCCGCGTTCGGGAACGCAGCGACATCACCGCAATCGACAGAACCAGTGCAGCAACCGTCACAACGCCGAGCAGCTGCATCACTTTCTGAATCACCAGGCTTCGCCGGCCGGTGAGCGGGTCGACGTGGATACAGCCGAAGAAGATATCGGATGACTTGGCCGCAATCTTGGACTTCTTGGCGAGCGCCAAGTCCTGTTCGAACGCCTCGGGCTGATAGGTCCCCTTGAGCATGTAAGTTGAGACCTGCCCTTTGGGTGTCAGCACCATTACTCCGGAAGGATGGTTCACCTGGTCCTTCTCGGCGTTATAGTCGAAACCAAAACCCATCGAGTCAGTAACCGCGCGGATGTTGGCCATGTCGCCAGTCAAAAAGTGCCAACCGGCCGCCGTCTTCGGCTTACCGTACTCATCCAGCGTGGACTCCTTCTTCGCCCTCGCAAGGTCCGGGCCCTCCTTGGGGTTGATATCGAGAGCGACGATATCGAGATCGCGCCCCGGAACAAGCTTGGGGTCCTTCATCAGCGCGTTGAGCACGCCCTGAAGTTCGATGTTGCAGACTCCCGTGCAACGGTAGAAGATCGGCAGAACTACGATGGGACGTCCTTGAAGCAGAGAGCCGAACGTCACCAACTTTCCGGACTCGTCTTTGAAAGTTGCGCTCAACGGCACCTGGGCTCCGGGTTTCTGATCGAGCTTTACGTCCTTCAGAGCCGGATTCTGCGAGACCGCCGAAGGGTCAACCTGCTGCTGAACGAGTCCTTGCCCCTGCCCCATCGCGACGCCACAGCACCAGCCCGCCACAAGGACCGCCAAAACCCTCCAAATTCCTCTCACTACTTAATCGTACGCTCTGGAAGGCTCCAGCCGCTCTTTTGCCCAGGCGATTTCCTGCTTGATCGCCCTCCACACCCCCTTTAGCCCTGCAAGGATCACCGGCCCATCGCTGAACGCCGCGGCGATCGCGTAAAGGGTGCGAAACGAGAACTTGCGTTCTCGCGAAATCACGTAGATCGGCTCCCAACGATCGGGAGCGAACTTGGATTTGAATGCGTCGAGCCCATCGAAGTTGTAAAAGCGTCTTCCGTGTGCTCGGAACCATCCCATGATGAATCTAAGCCACGCCGGATTGACCTGGCTAGCCGAAAAACCGTGGCTGGAGAGTGGGACGATTCCCATAGTGACGAACGCGGCTTCGGCTTCCTGAACTTCTCGAATCGCGTTCCCCAGAGCCAGCTCGATGGTCCCATTTGGAGCTTGAAAACCCCTCACGAACTGCTCCGTCAGCCACCCATTTCGATCCGGCACCGGACTAAGCACTACAAAGCCCACCGGCTCTCCGCCTCTTTCCGCGACAAATAGGCGTCGATCCAAGAGGCAGTCCAGAGTGTCTGGCTCAACCAGGAAGTGCATAGTGGGAAGTCCGCGCGTGGTCAGCCACTCGTCGAGGCACTTTCGCAGGCCGGCATGGCCGCGGGCTCTCTGTGGTGGCCACTCTCGCACGACCACGTCCTTGTGACTTGCGCGACTGAGCTGGTAGCGAAGACTGGCGTTCTCGCGAATCGCCTGAGTGAACGCCGCTGGAGTCCATTCCGGCTGTGCCCCCAGAACCACCGTGCTGTATCCGTCCAAGTCTCTCAGCGCTGAGCACATGCGGTCTTCGGCGCCGAAGTAGCAAACTCCCTTGCGGTATTGGTCTGCATCCTGATGCCATTCGCGAAGGACATCCGGCAGACGCTGAAGAGAACAGATCGGCGCGCCGGCCACAACGCGTACACCCGCACGGGTGACATAGCCGATTACCGCGTCTCCGGCCGAGCAGAACCAGAGATCGATGCCTGGGTTGAGGATCTGGTAGCAAGTCGTGTTCCAGCCGAACCGAAGGATCAACTGACGCGCACGATCCTTCGCCTCGCTGTTCGCCGTCGAGCAAGCTCGCATCTCCCACTAGGTCTACTGCACGAGATTGGGTTCAGGCGTCAGTCGCAAAGGCAAATCTCTGAGTAGGCATCATCCGAGACGGTGATCGAAGTTCTCCGCATCTCCCACACAGCACGGGACTGCCAGTCACAGCTAGAACGCAACAGTTACGCGATCGACAGGAACCGCTGATCCTGATACAGCTTGCGCGCATGCGCGATCTGTGTCGCCATTGCCTTTGGACCGGGACCACCCAACGACTCGCGACGCCGAACCGAATCCTCCGGTTGCAATACAGACAAGGCTTCCGCAGGCACCTCCGGCGCGATCTCAGCAAGGACCTCCCCGGTGAGGTCCTCCAATGCCAATCCACGCTCCTGGCAGCCCCGAACGACCTTCCCTACGATCTCATGCGCCTGCCGAAATGGAATCCCGCTGGTCGCGAGATAGTCAGCCAAGTCGGTTGCCGTCGAGAAGTCGCCCCGAATCGACTCCCGCATCCGAGCCAAATCCCAGGTAGCGGTCTCGAGCATCAGAGTCACGAGAGTCAAGGAGTCCCGCACTTTCCTCAAGGAATCGAAGAGCGGAGGCTTGTCCTCCTGCGTGTCGCGGTTGTAGCCCAGCGGCAAACCTCGCATGACGCCCGCCAAGGTCGTCCAGTTGGCGATCGCGCGCGAAGTACGGCCGCGAATGAGCTCCGCCATGTCCGCATTTCGCTTCTGCGGCATGATCGAAGAGCCCGTCGTAACCGAATCGGCCAAACGCACGAACCCGAACTCCTTGGTCGAGAACAGCACAAGCTCTTGGGATATCCGCGAAAGGTCGATCATGATCAGGGCGCATATGTGGAGCGCGTCCATCAAGTAAGAGCGGTCGCTTGTTGCGTCTAGCGAGTTGGGGATCGGAGCGATAAAGCCAAGCTCCTCACTGGTCGCATTCCGATCGATGGGGAAGCTGGTTCCAGCCAGCGCCGCCGCACCCAGGGGCGAGTAGTTCGCCAGCTCGTTCAGCCGCTCGGCCCTCCAGCCATGACGCTGCAGTGCCCAAAAGTGGGCCATCAGGTGAAAGCCCAGCGTAATGGGCTGTGCGCGCTGCTGATGCGTGTAGCCTGGCATGAGCGCGTCCTTGTACTTCTCACCCTGGTCCAGAAGCACGCCCTGCAGCTTCTTCAACAGCCGCTCGATGATGAGGAGCTCGTTGTGGACGAACATCCGGGTGTCGGTCGCCACCTGATCGTTCCGGCTGCGCGCCGTGTGCAGCTTGCCTGCGACTTCTCCGACGAGTTCCTTCAGCCGCATCTCGATGGCTGTGTGGATGTCTTCCACGTCCAAGCGCAAGTAGTCCGGCCCCTCCTCG
>DASZPA010000408.1:0-21465 GCA_035550555.1 Fimbriimonas sp. | reverse complement strand
TCTGGTTCTTGTCGGCGACGATCGCCAACTTGCGGGGGAAGAGATAATTGCGGGCGAACCCGTCCGCAACGTTAATGACCGTCCCCTCTTTCCCAACTTTGGGCACGGTCTTCAGCAGAATGATTTTCATGGGTCTCCTTGTATCGTAAGGTCGGCCCGGCATGCCGGGGCCACGCGTTTTGAAAAGGATTACTTGCGAATCCCAAAGCCTAACGTTGGGGCAGTGCCGCTGAAGATGCGGTCAACGCCTAGCCAGCCGTAGAGGCCTCCTCCAAAATCGTATCGAAATCGAGCGTCGAACTCCGGCGAATTGATATTCCACACGTCCGTACGAAGCCCAAACTTCGGCGTGAAGTCGTAGTCTACCCCCACGGCGGGCTTGCTGGCATAGACGCCGTAGCGGAAGTCGAACTTGGGTGACAGGCTTTTGCCGATCTGGATGTTCAGCTTGTTGCTTTCGAACGCGTCGTAGATGCCGAAGGTGACGAACCCGTCGTGTGTGGGCAGCGTGCCGTTGATGTCCGTCCGCCAATATCCGGGGGTGGTCTCCCGGAACAGGTCGAGCTCGGTCGAAAGGTTCCGAAGTCCGGCTGCGCTGGGCGGTTTCACGCTCTCCACCTTGTCCAGCAGGTGCGAGAGGCGGGTCTCGAGATCGCTGGCCTTTGTCGCCACCTCGTTCAGCTTGTCCGGAAGAGGCTTCGCGCTTTCGGTGATGTCCGCGATGTTGGCCGTGATCTTCTTCGCGTTGGCTGCGAGCGCCGGTCCTTGAGCCGTGGTGTCGGAGATGTTTTGAGCCGTGGCCTTTAAGTTCGCCTTCAACTGCTCGTCCCCCGCAATCGAGTTCAGCTTGGTCAGCAGATCGCTTGCCTGAGTCTCGATCTTGGAGGCTCGATCGAGCAGCGCCACGGTCCCATTTTGAAGCTTTCCTTCCTTCACGAATCGAGCGACGGCGCCGGCCGTGTCGTGAACCTGCTGAATGGTCCCGCGCATTGTCGAAACCATCGCCGTCAGGTTGCCTTGGTTCTTCTCAATCAGCCCCGACGCCTGACCGGCAAGATCGTTGAACCGTTTCAAAGAGGTCTGAGAGGCGACTAGCGTGACATTCGCTGTCTTGAGCAGCTTCTTCAGCTCGGCCGGCAGCTGCTCGTCTTTGAGGAGGTGCTGAACCGAGGTCAGCGTGCCGTTGATGTTGTTATAAAGATCCTTCCCACCTCCAGGAAGGACGTTGTCAAGAGGACCCGACTTGGAGCCCCGAATGTGTGCCCCATCTGCAAGCGCACCCGTGGCGCCGATGGGCGCTTCGATCATGAGGGGGGTGTCGCCCAGTCCGACGAGAGAGCCGGAGACGACCGCGGTGCTGCCCGGTGGGACGCCGTACTTCTCTTCGATGCGGAGCGTGAGCTGAGCGTTGTGAGGATCGATCAGGGTGACCTTTTCTACCGACCCGATCCGAACGCCGGCCATCAGCACGCTCGTTCCCGGCGCCATGCCTCCAGCGTCCGGCATGTCGACAAAAATCGTCCGGTTGCGCTTGGCAATCAGACTATGCCCCAGGATCTGATAGCTGCCGATCACCAGCGCGATAAACACCACGAGAAGCAGACCAACCTTGGCGGCGCTCTTCATGCGTCTCTAGTGTAGCGGAACTGAGGTAAGAGACCTGGTAAACGTGAAGACAACGGAGTTCACAACGAGGTCATCCGCCTTGGCCAGAAAGTGATTTATGTGGCATAGGTTCTCTGAATCCGCGCGTCGAGCCATTTCTGCGGCTCAAGAAGAGGCGCAAAGGTTGGGGCACGGGCTTGTCTCAACCGAGCACCTGTTGATGGGAATCTTAAGGGTTGCCGATCCCGCAGTTGTTTCGCTCCTGGGGGAGTTTCGCATACCGGTTGAGAAGCTCAACGCCGAGTTGAATCGGGAGGTATTTGCTGGCGACGCGCCCATGACGATCCAAGACATGACACTGACGCCACATGCCAAGAGAGTTATCGATTGGACTCTTAAAGAGGCGAAGCAGCTAGGGGACAAGGAGATGACAAACGAGCACTTCGTGCTGGGAATTCTCAGCGAGCAGGAAAGCTTTGCGGCCCAGCTGTTGCTGCGCCTCGGCATGGACGCGGACCGGGCCAGAAGAAAGGTCTTCGCCCTGCATGGCGGCAAGGCGGAGGAATATCGGAATCGGGTTCCCGCCGAGCCGCCTCCGACCGAAGCCTAAACCTCATTGAATCCAAGTCGGTTCTGGGAAATGTTCTCGGAGCCGGCTAGACGGGCGATCTACTACACAAACGACATCGTTCTTAGCGGAGGTGAATCGTATGTCGCGACTGAGCACCTTTTGCTGGGAGTCTTGCAGGAGCCCTTCAATTTTGCCTGCGTGATCCTCAAGAACCTCGGAGTCAATCGAAAACGTCTGCGGGTTGAGATCGAGAAACGGCTCCTCAACCCGACAGCAAGGAAGTTTCCCTCACTCCGCGCGCAAAGCGGGTATTGGATTACGCCTACCACGAGTCGCAGAAGCTCGGCGACAGCTTCATCGGCACTGAGCACCTGCTTCTCGGACTGATCCGGGAAGAGGAAGGTTTAGCAATTGACCTGTCGTACACGGAAGCGCGACTTCTTGGCGACGGGTTCATCGGCACTGAGCACGTCCTGCTCGGGCTGATTCACGAGGGTGATGGCTTGGCTGGCCGCTTGCTTGCGAGTCATCGACTCACGCTTGACCTTGTTCGGTCCACCGTGATTGAGGTCCGGAAGCGAGCTTCCGGTTAAAATCGAGTCATGGTGCGTGCCCGACTTGCGCTGTCGATTTTCTGTTTGGGAATACTGGGAGCCTCGATGGCAGAAGCTCAACGTTCACTCGTCTCGCCGGAGGTCCACGCCGACCACACCGTCACCTTCCGGCTGAAGCTGCCCGGAGCGACCAAGGTCAACTTCGACCTCGAGGGTCGAGACGCGGTGCCGATGAAGAAGGGCGAGTATGGAGTTTGGACCTACACTACCGACGCTCTGGCGCCGGACATCTACGGCTATTCGTTCGAAGCGGACGGCACCACGATCCTCGACCCGAACAACGCGCTGATCAAGCCGAACCTCATCTGGCGCGGCAACATGGTGGTGGTACCGGGCATGCCTCCTGAGGACTGGGAAGTCCAAAACGTCCCGCACGGCGCCCTCCATCGCCACTTTTACAGGTCTGGCGTCATTGGAGACGAGCGCGACTACTTTGTCTACACGCCTCCCGGATATGAAGCGGGGAAGGGCAAGTATCCCGTTCTCTATCTGCTCCACGGATTCAGCGACATGGCGAACGGATGGACCTCTGTCGGCATGGCCAACGTGATCATGGACAATCTGATCGCGCAAGGAAAGGTGAAGCCGATGCTGGTCGTGATGACGCTCGGTTACGGAGTTCCAGACTTCGCCATGCCCGGCGGCCGGTCGTTCGGCGATCGAAGCCTGACGAAGGAGAACTACGACAAGTATCGCGACGCTCTTTTCGCCGAGGTGATTCCCGCCGTCGAAACGGAGTATCGAGCGTCCAAGGACCGCAAAGATCGAGCGATCGCCGGACTTTCGATGGGCGGCGCGGAAAGCCTGTACACGGGCCTCAACAACCTGGACCGTTTTGCCTATGTCGGAGCTTTCAGCTCCGGCGGCCTCGGCGCCGACTTCGACGCAGAGTTTCCAAAGCTCACTTCCGCGGAAGCCAACCGCAGACTCAAGGAGCTATGGATCTCGTGTGGTACCGATGACGGCCTGATCGCCTTCAACCGAGATCTGGTGAAGTGGCTGAAAGGAAGGAACGTGAAATTGACCGCTGTTGAAACGCCTGGCCGGCATGCGTGGATGGTCTGGAGGCGCGACCTGATTCAGTTCACGCCCCTCCTGTTCCGGTGACCCGGCGCCAGGCTTCTCGTGCCAGGCGGCGATGCTTTTCCGCGACCCCGGGCCCGGGAGCTCGGCCGATCAGGCGTTTGGGGATGAGTGCGAATGAGCTGTGGAGCTCGAGGGGCGTCAAAGCTTTGGATGGGCGCCGACCGCAAGAAGCCTTGGTTGGGAAATGGAATCACTCGAGTCTGTCCGATCGCCGGAACCATCTTTTGGGGCGGAGTCGGCTCTCCGGGCCAGATGAGATACTGCAGCGAAAAGTCGTTCGATCGGCCGGGTTGGAGGCACTGCGAGATCAATGAGGCTTCCTCCCCATTGGTTCCCGCCATTTCCGGCTCGCTGTTATTGAAACCCGGAAGGTTGGCGTTACCCATAGCCGTGCTTGCCCGATAGCCTCGAGTGCCGGACTTCCAAAGGTCCAAGTCCACCGTTAGATCCAGGCTCTCTTCTGGCGCGTCCCGGCTCAGCTCAATCCGAATGCAATGCCCTGGAGGAAGCCGGTGCTGGGCAGCTATGAGGAGGAGCGATCGGAACCTCATTGGATCGACCTGGGAGCCCGCAAGCTCGATCGCAGCTTTCTCGAGAGCGGCGGTCGATTTGGAGCGGTTGCGAATCTCGACGTGTGTGACGGTTCGCAGGTCACCGGGATTCACTTGAGGAGCAGCGTCCTCTGAAGGAAGCTCAGGAAGCCTTTCCGATGCCCGCCAGATGCTCTTGAACCTTCGGCGCTGCTTCAGCCGTTCCGCGCGGGAAGTGCCTTTGGACAGAGAGTATTTGGCCGATGCAACCTGCGAGAGGGAGATCGCAGCGAGGTCGCCGATCTCCGGCATTTCGTAACTAACCCCGTTCATGCTTGTCGGGTCGCCGGGGTCGCAGTCGTCAAGCTCGCTGACCAGAAGTCTCTCGACCGCTCTGGACGATGCGGACCGATTCATGGCTGCTGCCATCGGCAACTCTCTGACCACGATCAGACGCGCATCCGACGGCTGCTTCGGAAAACTGGCGAAGAGTCCTCCAAGTGCCTCGGGCGATCCATCTTCAGTCAAGCCTCTCACCATCTGGCTAAGCTCCATGTCCGAGTCCATGAAGTCGCCGTTGCTGTGGACTGGAAGCGCAAAGGCCCCCTTCCAATCCTCCAGCAATGCCTGCCTGGTGAAAAGCGGGTCGGTCTTTTGCAATGCCAGAGCCGCTTCCACGCGAACGGGAAAGGCCTTCGCCGAGTGTGACAACTGTTTGAGAACGGGAATAGCCTCCGCGTCCATTTGCGCCTTCAGCGTGTTCACCAAGGGGGTTTGAATGTCGGAGTGCTTGCTCGCCAAGAGGGCTTTGCCGATTAGACGTGAGGCCACCCGAGGGAATCGGTGCTTCAGCAAGTCCGCCGCCTTCACACTGTCCTGGGTGTCCGAGTTGAGCCTTTTCGTCAGGACCGGCAACTCTCCGACGACCTGTGCCCTTTGCCACCACGCTGTGACGACCGCACGGTACTTGGGGATCTCCGAGAACTGCATCTGCGCCCCAAAACCGTTTTTTCGATGCAAGAAGCTCGTTCGGGAGATCTCCTCGAGTGTTTGAAGGGCAACGTCTCCCACGCGCAACACGTAAGGCCGGCCAAATCCCCCGTCGGTGCAGTGGGTAAACCGGCGATCGTCGAGAGCTCGAATGAGCAGAGGTACCGCCTCAAATCCAAGATCGGCCAACGATTGGGCGGGGTTTGCCGTTCCGGTCGGGTTGGCCTTGAATATCTCGCAAAATCCTGGCTGGGACCACTGCGAAGCCGCCTCCTGAGGCAACGCCTCGATCAGCCTGGCAACTTCTCCGCTGGGCCCCGTGTAGCTGTCTTCATCCGCCATCACCTGCAGAATCTCGGCAGCCTCAACGGCCCGAGGACCTTGGAGGGTTTGCCCAAAAAGCTCGGAATTCCGGCGGTATTTCCGCAGCAGAGAACTCCACGACGTGGTCGGGTCCCGAAAGGACTCCTCCGCGTCTCGCATTTGGTTCTGCGCGATGAGCTGCTCGATTCCCGACCCTTGCTGCCCATCGAGGTCCACGGTCAAATTGGACTTCGATACGAGATCCAGATACCGTTGCTCCAGGTCATGCAGTCCGCGCGCCTCGCACGCGCGGGCCATCACGTAAAAGAACACCGGTCCCCGCTGATTCTGACGTCCAGGAGGGATCGAAGAAGGATAGTAGGTCACCCGTCCGTTCACGATCACGGCCGGTGGGACGTTTGGCATTCCCGGCTGCGGGAGGCTCGGTTTGGGCGGGTCCAGCTGCGATTCGGCATACTGCTTGAAATCTGCCGGCTTGGTCGCTGAATAGAACTTGAAGCCTTGTCCCGACTGAAGATGTTCGAGGTTGACGGAAAGCAGCGAACGCCGCTTGCCGATCTCTCTCGTAAGAAAGCCGTACTCGTTATCTGCCCCGCCATATCCCAGGGGCTCACCAAGGCCGCTCATACCCATGCGAGGCGATAGATTCCTTGAGAAGTGTACGAAATCGCCCGTTCTGACGGCGTCGAAATCCAAATGGTCGAACCACGCATACCTAGGGTCCAGGTGTTTAGACTCGGGCGGAGAGACTGGTTCTGGCGCGGCGATGACAGCGAGGTTGGTTGGGTGCGTGCATGAACAAACCGAGATTCCAACTGCTGCTACCAAGAAGAGGGTCCGCTTCACCGGCACGACAAGCTCACTATACGATTGAATGGCTCAGAAGCCGTAGGACCGTCTTTCTGCCATGCGCTGGCAATTTCCATTCTCGAACCCGACTTCAGTTCTGACGTATGGCATCCGCACTGGAGTTCGTCGGATGAGTCCTCTGAGTGTTACTCTAATGCCCGATGCTTCTTCGATTTGCGGTTATGCTAGCGGCGATGGCTCTGGTGGGTGCGGTAGGTGCGAGTCCGGCGACGGGTTCCAAGAAGACGGGTTGGAAAGCGGAGCTCGATCGGCAGTTGCCGCTCCTCGGACACCGAAACTGGGTTGTCGTTGCCGATTCCGCTTATCCCTGGCAGACCTCGCCCGGCATCACCACGGTCGAGACTGGAGCAAGCCAGGTGGATGTTCTCAAGGGAACGCTCAAAGCAATCTCCAAGTGTTCGCATGTGCGGCCGGTCTTCTTCACGGACGCCGAGCTGCCGTACGTCCCCGAGACTGAGGCAAAGGGCGTCACCGCCTATCGCCACGAGCTGGGCCGTCTCTTGAAGGGCAAGAACGTCCACTCGATGCTGCACGAGAAGATCATCGGCAGCTTGGACGAGGCCGGCAAAACCTTTCATGTGCTGCTTCTGAAGACCAAGCTGACCATCCCTTACACCTCGGTGTTCATCCGGCTGGACTGCGCTTACTGGGGCGACGAATCTGAGAAGCGCCTGCGCGAGGCGATGGCCAAAGGCAGGTAGCGCCGCTCAATCCGAAACATAGCGTCGATGCGCCGGAGGAAGGTCCCGGTTGGCTCGGTCGACCCTTCGCCACGTCAATCCACGGCACCGGACAGCCAAGATCACGCCGGGATGCCAGAGGAACCGGTGCTCGATCAGTCCGTCTTCCATCCGATCGATTTCGTGATAGCAAAGCTCGTAAGGATGACGCAGTGAGCTCTCCGTCTCCAACGCGATCTGGCGCAGCAGGCACTCCGTCGGCCATACCTCCGCTCCCTCGTAGTTCAGGTCGATGTCGAAATACCCCTCTGGCATGCCGCCGGCCCGCAGCACGAGGCGAAGAGTCTTGCGGCGGTAGCTGCTGCTCACGGAAGCGACCAACGCGTCTCCCACAAGGATCCGCCCCAAATCCAAGAGCTCGTCCGGCAGCAGTCCCTTCAGCGATTCGAGATGGTCCTCATAGGCTCGATAGCGATCGCACATCGCGAGCGAGTGCTTGCCGGAGGCCCATTGATGATAGGTGTCAAGCGTGAAGAACTTCATGGAGCTGCCAAGCCAATAGTGCATTTTGCAGCCTAAACTGTGAGGGATGGCCTATGTCGACCCCCTCGATGCGCTCTGGAACTTCGACGACCCTGCGGGGTCCGAGCAGGAGTTTCGTGAGTTCTTGAAGACGGCGGAAGACCCAAGCCTGCGCGCGGAAACCCTGACGCAAATTGCGAGGACGCTGGGCTTGCGCCGCCGCTTCGAAGAAGTGCCACCTTTGTTGGAAGAGGCAAGAGGCCTGGTCTCCGAACGCTCGCGTCCCTACATTCGAATTCTTTTGGAGCACGGCCGGATGCTCAACAGCTCGGGCCGGCCAAAGGAGGCGCTACCTTATTTCCTCGAAGCTTGGGAGCTTGGCAACGACCTTGACGAAGACGAGCTTGCGGTCGACGCGGCTCATATGGTGGCAATCGCAGAGGAGCCTGAGGCCCAGATCGAATGGAATGAGAAAGCGATGGCCAAGGCAAGGGCTTCTGAAGACCCTCGAGCCCGAAAGTGGATGGCCTCTCTATCCAACAATCTGGGCTGGACCTACTACGAAGAGGGCGAGTTCGAGAAAGCGCTCGCCCTGTTCGAAGAGGCGCACGAGCAGCGAAAGGCAAGGGGTGGCAACAACGAAAGGATCGCCCGCTACTGCATCGGCAAGTGCTTGAGAGCCATGGGGCGACTAGACGAGGCTCTAGCGATACAAACCCAGGTTCTGAAGGACCATGAGGCAGCCGGCACCGGCATCGGCTTCGTGGAAGAAGAGATCGCCTGGTGCCTTTTCCTTCAAGGGCATCAGGATCAGTCGAGTCCGTATTTTGCGACCGCCTACCGGCGCCTGTCCGAAGCCGATGCGCTGTTCGACGAGCCGGATCGCCTGGCTCGGCTGAAGGAACTTGCGGGCCTATAGCGCTAATATCCACAGAATGCGTTGCTCTTCGGTGCTATTCGCCCTCCTCGCCAGTTCAACCGCGTTTGGCCAGGCTTCCAATGGCAGCTTCGTTCGCGACGGAGTGAAGCTTTACTACACGTCCGAAGGATCAGGAAAGCCGCTGATTCTGCTGGCCGGCGGGCCGGGCATGGAGCCCGATTATCTGAAGCCCGCCGAGGAGAAGCTCAAGAGCTGGCGCCGCTGCGTTTTGCTGGAGCAGCGGGGAACCGGGCGAAGCCAGATCCAGCTCAAGTCGTCAGCGTTTCAGGTTCGGCAGTACGTCGAAGACCTCGAAGCGATGCGGAAGGCGCTCAAGCTGCGGAAGCTGGACCTCTTCGGCCACTCCTGGGGAGGCATGCTCGCGATGGCGTACGCCGCTGCCTATCCGCACCATGTGGGCAAGCTCATCCTGTGCAGCTCGGGCGGGCCGGATGCGGCCTTCATGCCGACGTTCGAAGACAACATCGGCATGAGGCTGACCGCCGAAGACATGGCCGAAGAAAAGAAGTGGTCGTCGCCCGACGAAATGAAGAAGAACCGTCAGGCCGCCGCCGACGAGGCTCTGAGGGCGATCGTGCCGGGCTATTTCTTCGACCGCTCCAAAGCCCTTGCATTCAGAAAGGCAAGCAAGGACCTGCCGAAGCTCATCAACGTCGGCGTCAACGAGCTGGTTTTCGACCGAACCAATCTGGGGCGGTACAACTCGGCGCCGGGGCTGAGAAAGCTCCACTGCAAAACGCTGATCATCCAGGGGAAGCAGGACCCCGTCGACGAGAGCACCGGCTACCAGATTCATGGGGCCATCCATCGATCCCGCTTGGAGCTGCTGGATCGATGCGGCCACTTCCCCTGGATCGAGGCGCCCGGGAAGTTCTGGCCGGAAATCCACGCATTCCTGACTAGATAGCCGGCCAGGAGAGATATCGCGCCAAGGGCTGCGAAAGGGTTTCGATTTCAGAGCGGTAGAGATCGAGCCAGCTTGACCATTGGTGCGTGACAGTGATGGTTACGGCGGGCCGAAGAGTCTTGAAGTGCAGCGCGATCATCGAAGCGCAAGGACCTTGCGCGTTGATTTCCGTGACCGGAGAAGCCGGGTTGTTGGCGTGTACCAGCGCCTTCATCGATCCGATGAGCGACGTCACCACGTCTCCCCCGGCGCCCAGAGTCGACTGCTCCCAGCCTTCGAATCCTCCGGGCAGCGACAGATGGAGCACCTGCGCGTAGAACTCGCAGACCGAGATTCCCAGGTAGATGCAGAAGCGCTGGTCGATCTCGTTCAGATTGAGGTCGTAGTCGTCCAGGGCGACCACCCCACCCGGATGCTCGGACGCCAGCTTTCCATACTTCGCCCAGGGCACGAACCGTTTCTTGGCGTCGAAGCCGCGAGGCGAAGGACTGAGAATCGATTCTTCGAGCAGGTCCCGCATTGTTCTGGTCGGTCGATGCTCTTGTAGAACGAGCAGCTCGGGATCGTCGCGAGGGACGGTCTCGGCGGGATAAGAGTTGAAGTAGCCGTCCGTGATGGGCCGCGGCTCCGGGCGGTATGAGCGTTTGGCCAAACCCATCAGGTGCTCGTCGAAGAACGCCAGGACGGACTCTCGCATCCGGCGGTTGTAGTCGTGCTGGGATTCGACGATTTCTGCCCTCACCGCCTGCTCCCGGTCATACAGGCGGTAGATCGAGCGCAGCTTTTCATGGGTCCTGCTGGCGCCGGCGGGTGGGAACTCGGGATCGTCGGTGGCGCCGATCACAAGGATCGGTGCGGGAGCTCGCAGCGCCAGCACGTCGCTACGATCGCCTATTTCCGTGACGCCCGGCACATGGTTGCAGAGGCAGCCGTTGCGAGGCTCTGCTTCCATGCTCGTCGCGTAGCAAACCGGCGCGGCGCACTTGATCCGATCGTCGGCTGCGAAGGCGTACAAGGCCGCCAGGCCTCCCCCGCTCGCGCCGGTAATGCCGATTCGTTCCACGTCGACCTCGGGTCGCGTCCGCAGATAGTCGATCCCACGCATCAGGTCCCACGCGTAAAGGCCGATCATGGGCGTGCCCATGGAAAGCCAAAAGTCGTTGTGGGGTCCCTGTGCGGCGCGCTCATTCAGGCCCGCAGGCTCGCCGAAATCTCCGGGGGAATCGACCACGAGCACGGCGTAGCCCGAGAGCACCAGTCCGATTGCCGAAGCCTGCACCGTGGGTTCCGACTTCTTTCCTTGCCAGTGACCATGGGGGCGAAGGACGATTGGGGCCGCCTTCTCGGACTCCGGCAAATACAGGTGCGCCGTCACGTAGAACCCCTGCCGTGACTCGTAGACGATCTTGTCGATCCGATACCCGTCGCGTTGGATCGTGCCGGTCACCTGGGCGTTCAGTTCACAGAGCTGCGGAAGGGGCTCCAGTCCGAGGCACTGCATGAGCTTGGGCCGGTCTTCTTTCACGCGGCGCAGGTGGTCTTGCAGGGAAGAAGGGTGCCGCCGAGCGGCCAGATCGCGCACACGCGCGTCGAGCAGGGCGTTCAGGCTGGCTGGTGTAAGCGGCATCGTCTGTATTCTACGAGCTTCCATGCAGCGCGGACGGATCCCTCCGATTCGCTATAATTCCCTAGAGCGGAGTTGTGTCCGAGTGGTCGAAGGAGCGCGATTGGAAATCGCGTAGTCGGTGTTGAGCCGGCTCGTGGGTTCGAATCCCACCGACTCCGCCAGCGTTTAAGGAACTCCCAGTTCTATTCCCCGTCTCTTGAGACGATGGACGATTCTCTTCGTAAGATTCTCGTCGACTCGTTGCACGGCGGCCAGGCGTTCGAATCGGCGGAGGCGATCTTCAACGAGGTTCCCACTGGGCGCCGCTTTGTTCCCGCCGCTTCCGGGGGTCGCTCCGCGTGGCAAATCGTGGAGCACATGCGCCTCTCTATCGAAGTTCTGGTCTCCTACAGCGGCAACTTCGACGGAACCTATCAAGAGAAAGAGTGGCCAGAAGGCTACTGGCCGAGTGAGGCCGATCCTGGCCGTCCCGAAGCATGGGATGAGGCAGTCCAAGGATTCTTGAAGGCGCAGAAAGCCTTGGAAGCGTTAGCCGCGGACTCCTCCAGGGACCCGATGGCGCCGTTCCCGTGGGAACCCAGCCACACGCTCCTTCGGGAAATCCTACTCGCAATTCAGCACAACGCTTACCATTGCGGCGAGCTGGTGGAGCTCACGATGGTGCTTCAAAGTCAGCCTAAAAAGTAGGCTTCAGCCGCTCGACAGTAGGAGTCAGAGCGGAGGCAGGTACCGTCAGGAGGGTGATCACTCCAACCGAATCGGAACGGGAGCGGCAGCGCGAGGTGTTCTCTCGCGTCCTGCAGTACATTCGCGAGGATCGCACGATCCGTTTGCCCGATTTCGACAAGACTCGATCTCGACCCTCCGACCAGTTCGCCTTGACGAGCGTTGGCATAGAGGAGAATGGCTTTGGAGGCTCGGTGAACGGTTTTCGGTATCAGTTCGAAGGCGAAGAAGACCTGCTGCACTTGATTGTCACGCGGGAGAACGGCGAGCCTCTAACGGCGGAAGATGGGCAGCGCGTGGCAGGCTTTGTCCTGCCTGGCGTTCCGCCGGCGCTGATTTGGCTCAAGCCTGGGACTTACTCGCAGCACTTCTTCGTCGGGCACGACGAGCTGCCGGTCTAGCCGCCGACGATTTCGAACAGCCGCTTCTGGTCAAGTTCGTACACCTGCCGCAGCGCCTCGTCGGTGGGATCGTCGAGCGAAGTGGCGATCTTGATCTCCTCCCAGGCGCCGTTGTCGGCGTAGGCGCGCAGGAATTCGGCAAGACCGGAGTCTCCTTTTCGCCGATGCAACTCGAGCACCAATCGGTGAGCCTGGGCGTATGCGTTCGCAACAGATTCGTGGTTTGAGCCCCCGCGTCGCTCCTGATCGAATGCGGCGTTGAGTTGAACGGGATCGTTGATCCATGATGAAATGGGCTTGGCTTCCCGTCCTTCCATCGTCTGCGAGATGCCTTCCTCCACCCAATGCGGTGCCCGATTGTTAGTCAGGTTCGTGGTGATCACATGGGCATATTCGTGGGACAGCACCTGTTGGAAGAGTCCGGGGTCGGCGGAGGTAGCGCCTGGAATGCACACCTTGTCGTACGGGTACTTGTCCATGTAGTAGCCGTAGCGACCGCCATGCCAAGGGTTGTCCGCCTCGGCGACGAGCAGCGTCACCAGCACGTCCACCTCGAAAGACCAGCCGAGTCTCGACGCAACTGCGGAGCAATTCGATTGCACTTCCGCCTTCAGGTGCTCACGGAGGTTGGAGGACTCAAATTGCAGGCGTTCATCGATTCGCTCGATTTCTGAGGCTTCGCGAGTCAGATATTCCCCTTCGATCAAGCGAAAGAATCCAAGCGTGTTGCCTCCGACGACGTCTCCTACGGAGAGAGCCATCTCGTAGGCAGCCTTCACGTTATCTTGGTAATACAGCTCGCGAATGACCTGCCAATCTGCGGCCGCTCCAACGGAGCCGTAACGGAGCGTGTTGCCGACCCACGGCCGGTTGAACGCGCGCTTCAGACCTTGTGGATCGGGAACTGACGACATAGCTCGACCACCTCATCTCTTACGGCATGGATCATATCGGGGTCATCGGGCGCCGAGACGATCCTCGCAATGAATCCGGCAATGTGCTCCATCTCGGCCTCCTTCATGCCTCGTGTCGTGATAGCAGGTGTGCCGAGGCGAATGCCGCTGGTAATGAGCGGTGACTTGTCGTCGTCGGGAACGGCGTTCTTATTGCACGTTATCTGCGCCCTGTCCAGAGCGATCTGAGCGGCCTTGCCGGTCACATTCTTGTTCCGAAGGTCGATCAGCATCAAATGGTTGTCGGTGCCGTCCGAAATGATCTTGAACCCGCGTGAGATGAGCGCCTCAGCGAGCGCCTGTGCGTTCGAGATGATTTGTTGGGCGTATTCGTGGAACTCCGGCTGCAGGTTCTCTTTGAAGCCGACGGCTTTTGCGGCGATCACATGCATGAGTGGTCCGCCCTGAATGCCAGGAATGACAGTCGAGTCCAGAAGCTCCGACATCATTTTGGTTCGCCCACTCTTCGGGGCAACGACTCCGAAGGGGTTCTCGAAATCCTTACCCATGAGGATCATGCCCCCTCGGGGACCTCGCAATGTCTTGTGCGTAGTGGTGGTAACCACATGGGCGTGAGGTACGGGGCTTTGCAGCAATCCCTTCGCGATCAGACCCGCGGGATGGGCGATGTCGGCGAAGAGGAACGCTCCGACCGAATCGGCGATCTTGCGAAAGGCTTCGAAGTCGATCTCGCGCGAATAGGCGCTGGCGCCGACCGTGATCATCTTCGGCCTGACCTGTTTCGCCTGGTCAGCGATGGCGGCGTAATCGAGCCGCTCCGTCTGACGGTTGATCCCATACGGCACGAAGTGGTAAAGCTGTCCGGAGAAGTTCACGGGCGAGCCGTGCGTAAGGTGTCCGCCCTCGGCCAAGTGCATCCCCATGACCGTGTCGCCTGGCTTGAGGAAGGTGAAGTAAACCGCCATGTTGGCCTGGCTTCCTGAGTGGGGCTGCACGTTCGCGTATTCCGCGCCGAACAGCTCCTTGGCCCGGTTGCGAGCCAGGTTTTCCACTTCGTCGACTACCTCGCAGCCGCCGTAGTATCTCGCTCCAGGGTAGCCCTCCGCGTACTTGTCGGTCAGCACGCTTGCCATCGCCTCGCGCACCGCCTTGCTCGCGATGTTTTCACTGGCGATCAGTTCCAGGTTGTGCTCCTGACGGGCCTCCTCTTGCTTCAAGAGATCGGCGATCTCGGGATCGTCCTCGCGCAGCGAGACTCGGTGAGACACAACGGCGGAAACCATGCTGAGATTATGAGGGCTGGGGTCCAGCCGCGTATGGCAGGCGTCGCCTTTGTGCAGCCGTTAGTTGGTAAGTTTTGGTGGAGGTAAGGATTGATGGAGATTTCTTCTGAGGCAAAGCCGTTCGGCGGAGACGTGGATTACGCCGTTCACGGCTTGAACTACTCTGCAATCCGCCAGACCGACCCACGCATTGCGGCGATGGTCCATGGGGCGCTTGGAGACGCACGGACCGTCTTGAACGTGGGCGCTGGGGCCGGGTCCTACGAGCCCCTCGACCGGTACGTGCTCGCAATCGATCCCTCGCCCACGATGCGCGCGCAACGTTCACCTCATCAGACGCCGGCGATCCACGGTTTCGCCGAAGACCTCCCTCTCGACGGTCAATCGGTCGACGCCGCGATGGCGATGGTCACTATCCATCAGTGGTCCGACCTCGAGAAGGGCATCGCCGAGCTGCGTCGCGTGACTCGCGGTCCGATCGTGATCCTCACCTTCGACGGTGACGAGTTGGACCGGTTCTGGCTTTCAGAATACGCGCCCGACCTCATACAAGCTGAGCGCCGCCGCTATCCGAAAATGGACCGGCTCCGTAACCTTCTCGGAGGCGCGACGGTCGAGGCGATTAAGATTCCGATCGACTGCACGGATGGCTTCACCGAAGCCTTTTATGCCCGACCGGAACGGTTTCTGGAAGAATCGGTCCGTCGCTCGCAATCGGCCTGGAGCTTCTTGGAGCCGGAAGTCGAAGAAAGGATCGTCAAAAGATTAAGGCGAGATCTGGAGTCCGGCGAGTGGGAGAGACGTTACGGCGAGTGGCGATCAAGACCTTGCTTTGAGGGTTCGCTGAGATTGGTTGTTGGCAGAGGGAACGCATGACTGACCCGCTAGACGCGATAACCGCCGAGCAGTTCAAGCGGTTTCGAAACGTACGGCGGGGAACACAGAATCCGGAACCGATGAACAATCCGTTTTGGGAAGCAATGATCCGAAGCGGCGGTTTCGGCTGGACAGCTTGCGAGCATTTTGGCGTGGATCCGCAGACCAAGGACCGTCCGGTCTGGTCGTTCAACCGGCACGGGATGTCGAGGACCATTCTCGATGACGATAGCCTGCTCTTTATCGCCGGTGAACACGAGGACTCCTATGATCCCCATTTCGCCATTTACAACGACGTTATCATTCGACGGCCTAATGGAGATCTCGAAATCTACGGCTATTCGCCTCGCGATTTCCCTCCGACCGACTTCCACACGGCAACCAAGATCGACGACTACGTTTGGATCATTGGCTCGCTGGGGTACGACAAAGACCGAATCGCCGGCACGACACCGATCTTCCAGCTCAACCTTCGAACCTTTCGTATTCAGGAGATCAACGTCCATGGTGAGGAGCCGAGTTGGCTCTCTCGGCATTCGGCACTGCACTGTCCTGAGCAAGATTCGATCGTCGTATGGGGGGCAAGACCATGGACGTGCTCGGAGAGTTCGCCCGCAACGAGGACATGTGGTCCTTCTCCTTGTCGAAGCTGAGGTGGGAACGGATTGACTCGATACGTCTAACCAAGACCCAAGAGCAGGTCAAATGGCCAAATTGGTACTAACGCTGCCCATTGAAATCTAGCGCTACCGAGTATCCTCGTTGCGCATGGGTGTTGCGGAGGCTTCGGCGGCGATTCGGACGGAGGTAGGCAAGGCGATCGCCGGACAGGAGAAGGCGATCGAGCAAGCCCTTGTCGCGATCCTCGCGAATGGCCATGTTCTCATCGAAGGTGTTCCCGGATTGGCTAAGACGCTGCTCGTCCGAACCCTGGCTCAGACCCTGAACCTCACCTACGGCCGGGTGCAGTTCACGCCGGACCTGATGCCTAGCGACGTGATCGGCACCAGCGTGTTCGATCCGCGCCAGGGCGACCTCAAGCTGCGGAAAGGTCCGATCTTCGTCAACATCCTGCTCGCCGACGAGATCAACCGAACCCCTCCCAAGACCCAGGCAGCTCTTCTGGAGGGCATGGAAGAGCGACGCGTGACCATCGACGGCGAGCCGCACCTCCTTCCGCCTCCGTTCATCGTCTTCGCCACCCAGAACCCTATCGAGTTCGAAGGAACGTATCCGCTGCCGGAAGCCCAGCAGGACCGGTTTCTGCTCAAAGTGATCGTGGAGTACCCAGAGCCAGACGCCGAGCGTGAAGTGCTGAAGCGGCATCATGCCGGTTTCGCACCGCAGGCGTTGGAGGCTGCGGGTGTGCAGCCGGTGGTTAGCCTGGACCAGCTGGTTGAGCTGCAAGCCGAAGTGCAGAACGAGACCGTCGAGGACAAGGTGTTCGACTACATCATGCACATCGTTCGAAGCACGCGCGAGTCGAACGACATCATGGTCGGCGCCTCGCCTCGAGCCGGAATCGCTCTGTTGAACTGCTCAAAGGCCGTGGCGGCGCTGAGGGGGCGCGACTTCGTCATTCCCGACGATGTCAAGGAGCTTGCCTTGCCCGTACTGCGGCATCGCGTTCTTTTGCGGCCCGAGGCCGAGATTGAGGGACTTTCGGTCGACCGCGTGCTGTCTTCGCTCATCGATGCGCAAGTTGTGCCCCGGTAACCGAATTGTCTAGCAAATTGCTCACAATTTAGAAATGTTGTTTTTTGTCGCGCCTATGGTGTTGTCGGCGCAAGCGAAGACCCCAACGGCGCCCAGCACGACACCCGATTCGAAAGTCGTGCTGACCGTGAACGGTCACAAGTACACCGGAAAGGAAGTCGCTGACTTTGCCTACGCATGGAACCCTTCCATGGCTGGGCAGATCATGACGATCTATCAGCTCGTCCAAGACGAGGCAGTCAAGAGAGGCGTCAAGGTCACCGACGCGCAAGTGAGTCAAGAGGTCGCAACACAGCTTCAGCAGTTTCAGGCCTCCATTCCCAAAGGAACGTCGCTGGAAGAAGCACTTCAACAGCGAGGAAGCACGAGATTCCAGCTCACCCACATGAGCCGCATCCGTCTTCTGTTGAAGGGGCTCACCGAGCTCGATTTCAAGCCGGACAAGTATGTGAAGGTCGCCGTTCTGGTGATCCAGCCCAAGAGTCCCTCCACGGACGACGCCCACGCAGCTATCAAGAGCGCCAACGCCGCCTACGACGCCCTTCAGAAAGGGCAGAGCTGGGACACGGTGCTGTCACAGTACGCAACCGAGCCGAGACTTTCGGCGACGCATGGCGAGATCGGATGGGCGCCGCTCGAGCAGTTGCCGCCCGACGCGCAGACCCAGATCAAGACGCTGAAGGTCAACGGATTCACCAAGCCGCTTCAGAGTCCTAGCGGTTGGCAGATCTTCCGATTGGAAGCAAATGGAAAGGACGCCTCGACCACGGACATCAGCGAGATGAAGAGCCGTTTTCTGCAAAACGCGCCCGGCGAGTTGGTCAACAAGCTCATGAAGGAAGCCAAGATCACGACCGCCTACTGAGATGGCTGGGAACATTTCTGGGATTCACATAGTAGACTTTCGATGGGAATCACCAGGGATGGTGGAAACGGAGGTCGGAGCACGGATGCTCCGTTTCCCGTTTGGCGAAGCATCTTGACGCTGCTGCCGCACGTCTTTTGAACTGTGCTTCGACTCCTGATCGGCGATCCTGGCTCCTCATGGCGAGATTGGGTCCGTGACCGCAGCTCCGCCGCCGATCTTCTCGTCCTAGACCCAACCGACGGCACGTTCGGACCGCCCGCCCGGTTGTATAGGCTGAGCCATGGGAGGCTTGCTTGGGAGCGATTCTACGGAAGCCTAGATCCCCAAAGATCTCCCCACGTCTTACTGGCCGCGCTCTCGCAGAACCTTTCTCCCGACCTCGACGTGCTTCTGTTCCCCTACCGGCCGGTGCCTATCTTGCGGCACACGATCGCTTTGCTGGCGCAGCTCATGAGGCCGGACGAGATACTCGTCTCCTCGAAGGCCGATTTGGACCTCGGCGGTTTTCCGATCGGGCCGGAGGTCGTGGAGTTGCCCGAAGCGTTTCCAAACCTGGTGCGGCAGGCTCAGCGAAAGGCGCATTGGCTGAAGTTGCTCGACTGCTGTACCGAGCAATCGGTCTCTTTGAGGGAAGTGACGGTGGAAGGAGCGCGGCTCGGTACCGGAGCACAGCTTTCCCGCGATCAGCTTGTCGGCCTCGGATTGGGCGAAGCGCTCTACGCGGAAAGGGCCGGCGCGACCTTTTTCGTAGTGGCGGACACCGACCTCGAGGAGGGCAAGCTGGCCCACGCGCTCGACGTCACGGGCGCATCGAAGGTACTCGCGACTTCTCCGGCGAAGTTCGAGAATGTGCACTGCTCGTTCGCCCGTGAATCGGGAGAGGACATCGGATTCGGATTCGTTCGAAAGATCGACTGGGAGTTCGGGAACGTCCACTGCGTCTGCTCCGCCGTTCCCCCGGTACCGGTGCGGGTCTTGCGGCTGGGGTCGCTAAGGGTTGACGCGGCCGCAAACGAGGTCGGCGAGCTCCGTCCATGGGAAATCTAGGCCGAGGCTCATTTCAATAAATCTTCTATCCGCCGCTCGCCGCCGCGTATCTCTTGTTCTGTAAGGGAGACGATGCGGGTTAGCTGGGACGAAGTCGAAGAGGAGGGTCTGGTGCTGGCAGCGCAGGCTGGCAGCCTCTCAGCCTTTGACCAGCTTGCCGCCCGCTATCGTCCTGCGGGAGTTCTGGTGGCCCAAAGGGTGATCAAATGCCGGGAAGGAGCGGAGGACGCGGTGCAGGACGCGCTGCTCAAGGCGTTCAAAGCGCTGCCTCAGCTTCAGAATCCAAGCCGGTTCGCGGCTTGGTTCGGCGCGATCGTCCGCAACCGCGCCATCAGGCTCTCTCAAAATCCCGCACGTCACGAAGAGCCGTTGGAGGCTCATCTCGACAGGCTGATTCTGCGCGAGGCGCCGAGCATTTCGGCATCTGGCGCCGAATCGTACGAAGCCGTTGAAGAGCTCCAACAGCTTCCGGAGGAGCTGATTGAAATTGCGCGCCTCTACTACCTGCATGAGTGGCCCATCAAGCAGATCTCGGACCTGCTGGGCCTGCCGGTCTCCACCGTCAAGTGGCGGCTGCACGAAGCGCGCCGCCGTCTCAAAGGCCGGCTCGCAAACCTATCGGAGAAGTAAATGGAAAGAAATCAAATCGACGAACGAACCGTCAAGCTTTTGCGCGAGATCGCGGAGATGTCGGAGCATGCGGTGCTTACAGGCAGCCTCGAGGGCGGCTCGGTACGCGCAGCCAAGAGATACAACGCGATCGTCCAGGCCCTAACCAATCAGGGTCAAATCGCTCCGGGCCTCTTCTCGCCCATCGATGAGAACTCGAACTTTGGCGAGATCGCCGTGGAAGCCCGACTGCTCGCCTCTTACATCGATGAGAACGGGAACGGCAACGGGGATTTTCACGCAGAGCACGGCCGCCACGGCCACGGACACCGCTGGAAGGACAAGGGCGATTCGAACATCCTCATGCGCCTGGCGCCTTTCCTGGACAAGGACGCGCTCGCTGAGCTGGTCAAGGAGCACGCCATGCAAGATGGGCGCTTCGACGGACACCTCATCACGGCCCTGGCGCCGTTTTTAGATGGCAGTACGCTGAGCGACTTGGTCAGGAACCACCTGCTCAGCCGGGAGCGCCCGGAGCAGCCTTCTCGTCCCGAGCCGCCCCCGCCAAGCGCCGCACCTGTGCCCGCGCCCACACCGGTCGTGGCTGCCGGCATCGTTCCCCACGAAGACCGTACGCCGCCGCTGAGCCTGGACGAGCTGGCCGCCAAGCTCCGGGAAGGCAATCTTACGGACGATGAGCGACAACAAATCGCGATCCGCCTGGCGGAGCTTTCTCACGAGGAGGCGAAGAGGATCTAGGGAGGAAAGTGGCAAGTTGGCAAGTGGACAAGTTGGCAAGTTGGCAAGCCACTAAGTTCAGCTATTGCCTTGAAAACATGCAAACTTGCAAACTCGCCAACTCACAAACTCACCCCCTCATACGTCTCGAACGGATCGGGCATATCGACGTAGGTATGCCGGTCCAGCGAGACACCGTTCCAGTCGAACAGATAGAAGCGCGGGTTCTTTCGGGCCAGGACGTGCTCTACGAGCCGCGCCCGTCCTTTCGCACGGGTGTCTTGGGGAGGGTCGGTCATGGCGGTGACGATGTCCACTTCGTCTAAGACGCGCTTGGTCTTGCCCATCTCCTGGTAGGCGTGGAAGAGGCTCTTGTCGGGGTCGATATTGTGATACTCGAGGTCGACCGAGAAGAGCGCGTCGTCGCCCCACTCCAGCCCCTCCTCCTGCATGTACTGAGTCACGATCTCCCGCTTGGAGACCCAGTCGATGCGGTCACCCATTGCAAGCGGGTCCTTTTCCAGTCCGTCCAAGACGTCGCGCCAGTTGTCGAGTACCCAGTCGGTCTGCTCCGTCTCACCCCGATAACGCTCGGCCAGCATGAGATACTGCCGATGCAGGTCGACGGCGGGAATGGTTCGTCCGTCGGCCAGCATAACGATCCACCGGTAGCTCGGATCCCGCGAGACGTGGCGCAGCGTTCCGATAGGGTTCAGGAGCATCAGACTCGTGGGAACGACGTGCTCCTCGAGCATCCTCAGCACCAGGAGGGTCGTGCCGATCTTGAGCGCATAGGCAAACTCGTTCTGGTTTGACTCGCCGAACAGCAGATGAAGCCTCGTCATGCCCTCGTGGGAGTAGAAGTGCTCCCATTTGGGATTGATCAGAGCGCGGTTGAACCGGACCCGCGAGGCGATCGCCTTAATGATGTGGTCGGCGCGCTGGCTGAGCTGGAACTGGACGGTGTCGTCCGGAACGACGGAGTACACGTGGGAGACCCAGATGTAATCCACCGGGTTGT
>DASZPA010000407.1:0-18080 GCA_035550555.1 Fimbriimonas sp. | reverse complement strand
GGCTTTCCGGAGATGCTGGACGGCCGAGTGAAGACCCTCCATCCGCTTGTGCATGGCGGTCTTCTGGGGGACCTGCGGCTCGAATCGCACCGGACGGCGATGGAGCAGGCAGGCATCCAACCGGTCTCCGTTCTTTGCGTTAATCTCTACGCTTTTGAAAAGACGGTCTCGGGTCCACATCATCTGGACGAGGCGATCGAATCGATCGACATCGGTGGACCAGCGATGATTCGCGCGGCCGCCAAGAACATGGCGAACGTCTATGTGGTGGTCGATCCGGCAGACTACGACGCGGTGATCCATGCGCTGGCAAAAGGGGACGAATCGGTCAGGCTGCCTCTGGCTGCCAAGGCGTATCGGCACACGGCTTACTACGATTCCATGGTCTCGCGATACCTGACCAAAGTGGCCGGCCAAAGCCCGTTCGATACCGAGACCCTCACCCTTGGCTTTGAGCGCCGGACGGGGTTCAGATACGCGGAAAATCCTCATCAGAAGGGCGCTCTTTACCGCGATCCTATGGGCCAGCCGGGAATCGCCGGCGCCAGGCAGCTCTGGGGCATCGAACTTGGCTACAACAACTGGAACGACGCCGACGGCGCGTGGGAGCTCGTGGCCGACCTGCCTCCGATCTCTTGCGCGATTACCAAGCATGGCAATCCCTGCGGCGCCGCCACGGCGGCGACTTTCGGCGAGGCGTTCCGCTTGGCCCGCGACGCTGATCCGATCTCCGCTTTCGGAGGCGTCGTGGCTCTCAACGGCGTTCTCGACACCGAGGCCGCAGAGGCGATGACCGAGAAGGGCAACAAGCTCGACGTGATCATCGCCACCGATTTCACACCTGAGGCTCTCAAGATGTTCCAAGAGCGAAAAGGCTGGGGGCAGGAAGTGCGTCTGCTGGCTGGACCGCTGCCTCCCGCGGAGACGGGGATAGCCCTCAAGACCGTGCGGGGCGGCGCTCTCGCGCAAGAAACGGACGAGGACCCGGGCTTCGACTGGCAAATCGTAACTCGGCTCAAGCCCACGCACGATCAGATGGAGGCCCTGCGCTATCTCTGGCGCATCGTTCCCCACGTCAAATCGAACGCCATCATCGTTGGTACGGGCGATCGACTGCTGGGTGTCGGCGCTGGACAAATGAACCGGGTTCAGTCCGTGCGGCTCTCTCTCGAGCAGGCAGGAGGCGCCGCCAAAGGCGCCGCGTTGGCGAGCGACGCCTTCTTTCCCTTCCCCGACTCCATCGAGACGGCCGCGGCGGCGGGTATTGCCGCGATCGTGCAGCCCGGCGGCAGCAAGAAAGATCCCGACGTGATCGCCAAAGCAGACGAACTTGGCATTGCCATGTGTTTCACGGGCGCCAGGCATTTTCGGCACTAGCATCCAAGGCCGATGTAACATATAGGCAGATCTCGCCCGTCCAATAACAAGACCTGACATGAAGAACCAAACCGACATTATCTGTGGGGTATCGGCTTTCGTGGTGGCGGTGATCGCCATCATCGTGATCTATTCGACCCAGCCGACTCCATCGCAGCCTGCCGCTCCGGCCGCGGTCGATACGACGCCTCCCAAGGCGCCAGGCGGATCGGTTGTTTATGCGAATGAATTGCCGGGCGCCAGCAACCAGGCAGGCGGCTTTGGCGGAAGAGGCGGTTTTGCCGGCGGCCCCATGGGTGGACGCGGGTTTGGTCCTGGCGGGATGATGCCTCCGGGAGCCCCTCCGGGAATGGCCGGAATGGCAGGCTCTCGCGGCAAGAACCTTCCTGGCGGAGCCGGCGCTATGACGATGGGCGCGGGCAAGTAGGTCTCGCACAGCGGCTGCAACTCGCAGCCATGTAAACTTCGGGATGCCCGGAGTGTGTCGAGCGAGCGTGTTCCACATTTCGCTCGCTCAACCTCATGAAATCCAACGGCAAGCACGGATTTTGGCATCAGCTCCATTCGCGGTTCGGACGAGACATCGGAATCGACCTCGGCACCGCTAATACGCTTGTTCACGTAAACGGCAAGGGCGTCATCATTCGAGAGCCGAGCGTGGTGGCCATCAACCGCGACACAGGCGAAGTTTTGGCTGTGGGAGAGGAAGCCAAGCGGATGCTGGGCAAGACTCCAGCCAACATCGTGGCCACCCGGCCGCTAAAGGATGGGGTCATCGCCGACTTCGAGCAGACAGAGGCGATGCTGCGCCACTTCATCCAGAAGGTCGGCAGACGTTTCGTTCTGAGGCAGACCGTCGTCGTCGGCATCCCCAGCGGTGTCACGGAAGTCGAGAAGCGCGCCGTTATCGAGGCCACGAAGAACGCGGGAGCCAATCAGGCTTTCGTGATCGAGGAGCCGATGGCCGCCGCTTTCGGCGCCGGATTGCCCGTTGACGAGCCTGCCGGCTCGATGATCGTGGACATCGGCGGCGGAACGACCGAAGTCGCCGTGATCTCACTGGGGGGAATCGTCCATTCACGGTCGATCCGTGTGGCCGGAGATGAGCTGGACGAGGCGATCTCCGCTTACGTGCGGCGCGCCTACAACCTTTTCATCGGCGAGCGGACGGCTGAACAGACGAAGATCGAGATCGGCAGCGCTCATCCGCTGGAGCAAGAGCTGCAAATCACGGTGAAAGGCCGCGATTTGGTGACGGGCCTTCCACGCAGCGCCATCATCAGCAGCGAAGAGGTTCGGCTGGCGATTCAAGAGCCGCTCAACGCGATTGTGGAAGCCGTCAAGCTGACCCTTGAAGCGACGCCGCCGGAGCTCGCCTCGGACGCGATGGACCACGGGATCATGCTCGCAGGCGGTGGAGCGCTCCTTCGCGGCTTGGACCACTTGATCCACATCGAAACCGGCATGCCCGTGCACATCGCGCGCGACCCGCTCAGCTGCGTCGTTATTGGAACCGGAATCGTGGTCGAAGGCATGCACGAGAATCCCCTGATCCGCAAGATGCTGGAGAGATCGTCACGCCCATAGGGAGATCCCACCACAAAGTCCCGGATGCCGTCTACTTGATAGCGGCCGTCGCCGTTGGCGCTGCTTTGGGACGTATGCAATCGGTTTCGGCTCACCGAGGGAGTTTGGACGTCGTCACCGCCCTCATTCAAAAGACCATCTCTCCCGTCGCAAGACCTTTGGCCGGTTTGTTCGATGCCATGGGTGATTACTCGCACGGGGTAATCCGCTCTCATTCTCTCGCCGAACAGAATCGCGCGATGAAGGCTCAGCTCGACGCCATGTCTATCTATGCGGAGCGGATCGATCAGGCTGAGCAAGAGATTGAGAACCTTCGCAAGCTGCTGGATCAACCTCCGCTCCCCGGAATGACCCGCGTCAACGCGCCCGTGATCGGCCTGCACCAAACCGAGGGGCTATTGGAAGTCGGCGCCGGTACCAACAAGGGAATCCAGCCGAATATGGCGGTCGTAAACGGGCAGGGCTTGGTCGGCCTCGTTCAAACCGTGACGACGGACGAGTGCCAAGTCGCGCTGCTGACGACGCTCAACATCAACGTGGGCGGCGTCGATGCTTCCAGAAAGCCTCCCGAGACGGGCCTCCTCAGCGGGCGCGGAGGGCCGGTTCTGACGATGACACTGTTTAACTCGAAGTCGACCGTTGCTTCCGGGGACCGAATACTCACGGAGGGAGTTTCCAAGCACATACCGGCGGGAATCGATATCGGGCGCGTCATAAGCGTGGAGGACGACCCTTACACGGGAACGCGCAAAGCGTCCGTCGACCCCGCTGTCGACGTGGGCATCCTTCGAGAGGTTCAAATCCTCAAGTGAAGAGCGCGGTGGCCGCAGTGGCGATGCTTTGGCTCTCCGGCGTTCTGGAGAGCTCGCTTTCGCCACGGTTGGCTATCGGCTACGGCAGTCCCGACTTCCCTCTGATCGTTCTCGTTTGCCTTGGACTCTTCTGCGACCGGCGCGCAACCACACTGCTGGGTTTTGGCGCGGGATTGGTTCAGGGCGCCGTCGCGGGCGCAAACTTGACGCTCTATATCGCCACTCGCTCGGTGGCGGGCTTTCTTCTCGGCTGGTTCAATCAGTTGGAAGTTCAAGGCAACCTGCTGGTCGCCGGATTGGTCTGCTTCGTGGTCAGTCTGGGCGCTCAGCTCCTGCTGATGTTCTTGGGCGTCTATCATGGCTCCCTCCCGCCGTTTTTAGCTGGTACGCTGATTACCGCGGTGTACAACGGAGTCATCGCCATGCCCGTGTACGCGCTCCTGAACAAACTCGCTCGCAGCACGCGGTGACGTGCTCCGGCGGAACCGAATACATTCTATGAGCCAACACGTTAACGTCCTCGAGATGGCCCGAGAGCAGCTCGCCATCGCAGCCCAGTACCTCGACCTCGACGCCGGCCTTCACAAAGTCCTCGCCAGTCCCCAGCGAACGCTCATCGTGCGCTTTCCGGTGGTGATGGACAACGGCGAAGTTCAGGTGTTTGAAGGTTACCGAGTCCAGCACAACAGCTCGCGGGGACCGACGAAAGGCGGAATCCGATACCATCCAGACGTCGACGTGGAGGAGACGAGCGCTCTCGCCATGTGGATGACCTGGAAGTGCGCCGTCGCCAATATTCCTTTTGGAGGCGCCAAGGGCTCCGTTCAAGTCGATACGAAGCAACTCAGCCGCCGTGAGCTTGAGAAGCTGACGCGCCGATACGTGACCGAGATCAATACGATGCTCGGCGAGCGCAGCGACATCCCGGCGCCCGATATCGGGACCAACTCGCAGGTCATGAGCTGGATCATGGACACGATCTCGATGCAGGTGGGCCACACGGTTCCGGGAATCGTCACCGGAAAGCCAATCGAGCTGGGAGGTTCGGAAGGGAGGACGGAGGCGACGGGCCGCGGCGTCGTGGTCACCGCCGAGGAAGCGGCGCGGATCCGAGGCATCAACATGGATGGCGCGACCGTGGTCGTGCAAGGATTTGGGAACGTAGGCGCCACCGCGGCAAAGCTGATCCAGGAGACGGGAGCGATCGTGGTGGGCGTCAGCGACGCCGTGGGCGGGATTTACAACCCGAAGGGACTGCCCATCGACCAGCTTTTCACGCGCTATCAGGGCCGCGAGGGCGGAATTCGCGAGTACAAAGACGCGGAACCGGTCTCCAACCGCGAGCTGCTGGAGCTGCCTTGCGACATCTTGATTCCCGCCGCCGTCGCTGCCCAGGTAACGGGCGAAAACGCGGATCGGGTGAAGGCCAGGCTGATCGTCGAGGGCGGGAACGGCCCATGCACGCCGGAAGCCGATCACATTTTGAGCGACAAGGGCGTCATGATCGTGCCCGACATCCTGGCAAACGCGGGCGGCGTAATCGTCAGCTACTTTGAGTGGGTGCAGGACATTCAGAGCTTCTTCTGGGAAGAGAACGAGGTCAACAACCGCCTCACCCGAATCATGCGCAACAGCTTCCAGACCGTCGAAGCGACGATGCGCGCCCATAAGACGGACATGCGCACGGCAGCGCTGATTATCGGCGTGAAGCGTGTGGCAGACGCGACGATCAAGCGGGGCATCTTTCCCTAAGCATGAGAAGGCTGAGCATGTTCGTCAGCAACTCGGTGGACGGCTATTTCACCGATGTGGCCGGCAGTATGAGCTGGGCACACCGCCGGGCGGAAGATTCGGAGTGGCAGAGCTACATCGAGCGCAACGCCCGGGGCAACGCCACGCTTCTTTTCGGCCGCAAGACGTACGAGATGATGGTCGCCTACTGGCCAACTCCCATGGCGGCTCAAACCGACCCGTTGTTTGCCGAGCGGATGAACACCGCCCACAAAGTCGTGTTCTCGCGAACGATGGAGTCGGCGGATTGGCGGAACACGCGTTTGGTAAGGACCGATGCCGTAGAAGAGGTGCGGACCATGAAAGAGGAGCCCGGCGAGGATCTTGTGATCCTCGGCAGCGGCTCTTTAGTGGCGCAGCTCGCCGCAGCCGGCCTGATCGACGAGTTCCAGATCGTGATCGTTCCAGTGGCGCTTGGAGCTGGAAGGACCATCTTCGACGGACTCGATCATAACATCGAGCTGAGCCTTACCGAGTCTCGGGCGTTCAAGAATGGGAATGTCTTCGTCCGCTACGAGCCCGTTCGCTAGTAAGCCGTTTTCGGGAGGAGCTAGCGGCTCAGTACGTGGGCTGTGGCTTCGCGGAGCTGATCTTCCGGCAACTCTCGACTGCCTTCCCGGTCAAGAACTCTCGTAACGGGAAGCGTCTTCATGAACCCTCCGGTCGCGGAATCCAGATCGGCGGCAATATCGAGCATGGTCAGGCCATCTTGGAGAACCTCTTCCAAAGAGCGGGTCTCGAAGGCGCCTTTGGTTCGAGCGAGGTACTCGAAAACGCCTCGAATCCTTTCCGAACCCGATCCGGCGCAAGCGTACGAACCGTTTTGGAACCGGGCGCCGGCCCCATCGAAGAAGTAGACGCCGAACTGGTCGCGCTTCTTGTCGTAGGCCGCGACGATCGGCAGGAACAGACCGATGCCCTGCATGGCCATGGGTGCGTTGCCGGCCAGAGCGCGGGAGATTTCTGTGAGCTTGCCCTCGAGAGACATCTCCATTTGAACCGAGCGCCGGTAGTACTTGAACGAGTGCTTGAGGAACCTGCAGACTTCCACGGACCGCGCGAACGCACCGGAAATCGCGACGACCGTCGAGTCATCAAGCGCCATGATCTTCTCAGCCTGATCGTACATGATGAGGTTGCCGGCCGTGGCTCTCCGATCGGCGAGCGTCAGAACGCCCTGGTCATACCGCAAGGACATGACCGTGGTGCCATGGACCTCGAACCGTTCGTCTGGCGCTCCAACGAGCGCCGCCGCGCGTGGGCTGAACCCGACGAGCTCCGCAAACTCGGTCATTGACCCGATCGCTGACGGTATCGCTTGGCCTGATCGGGATCGATCTTCTTCATCCGGCGAAGCAGCTCGTTGCCGCCCTCCGGTCTTTTGATTGTGGGAGACGTTGGGCCCCCTTCGTCGCCAGATTTGCGTCCCGGTTCCGGGGACAAGGGTCGGGTGAGTCTATCGCCGTCGGTCATGCTAATTCTTCAAAGCCTCGATGAATGTTCCTACGTTCGCGCACTGCTCAAGTTCCGTTGAATAGTCCGCATCCGGCGGCAGCGAGACCTCGATAAGGGCTTCGCCCTGCCGAAAAACGACGCTACCCCAACTGAGCGTCTCGACGTGGTCTTTGAATTTGGAGACGGCCAGACCGCGGGCTCTGGCGCGCGTGGGTTCGAACACAGTCCTAAGCCGCGACTCAATCTGGTCCGGATCTGGATCGGGCTCCACGACGCCCATTTCGATCAGAGCTCCATGGAGGCCCTCATCAGGATCTGGGTTGTGATATTCGAGGTCGTAGGCTCGAAGCGAGGGATCGCGCCAATCGCTTCCCTCTTCATCCATGTACTGCTCCAAAACATATTTCTTGGCTGCCCAGTCGACCTCGCGACGAAACCGCGGCGGATCGCAGTAGAGGTCGATCAAGAGTTGTCGCGAGGTATCGATAACCCAGCGCATTTCGGAATCGAGCTCCAACACATGCTCCGCCGCCGCGAAATACGATTCGAGAATGTCGCCCGCCGTAGTCCAGCTTCGGCCATCGAGCTCCACGCGGAAGTCATACTTCTCGTCTCGGCTGATCGACTGAAATGCCGCGACCGGATTGGAGATCTTCCAGGCCGGCGGCGCGCCGGCCTCGGCCAAGGCGATGGCGAGCTTCACGAGGCCCACTTTTCTGGCTGTCGCGGCCGGAATCATATTCGCGTCGCCGGAGATCACATGAAGGCGAATCCACTTGCGCGGGTCTGCATGGGGCTCGTCGCGCGTGTTGAAGATGGGCCTTCGGAAGAGCGTCTCGGCGTTCGCCGGCTCGGAAAAGAAGTCCGCGCGCTGCGACAACTGGTAGTAGGCCGCCTTGCCGCTTTCGGCGCCCACCTTCCCGGCCCCTGTCAGCACCTGACGAGCGACAAGCATCGGCAGGACCGCCAGATAGAGCTTCTCATATCCCAGATGCCGCGGGGCGAGGTATCCCTCGTGAGTTCCGTAAGAAGCTCCGTGGAAGTCGGTGTTGTTTTTGTAGACCCGGACCTCGGCATCCACCTTCTCTGAAAGGGCCTTTGCCGCCGATAAGACGACTTCTTGGCCAGCCCGATCGTGCAGGGCAAGCTCGAAGATCGAAAGGCATTCCGGCGTGGAATATTCGGGGTGACCGTGATCGTTGTAGAAGCGGGCGCCGTTAGGCAGGACTCGGTCTGATCGGACTTCGCTGGCGGAACCGTACGACTTTCCCCGATCGAATTTGGCGTCCTCCGGGTCGAACGAAAGCGATTCCAGTCGAAAGCCCCGTAGGTCCGATCTGGGCGATTCATGACGGTAATCCCAACCGGCGAAGCACTCTCCTGGGTATCCCCGAACGAGGGCCGTGGCATCGTCTACCTGCTCTTCGGCGCCACGACCCGCGACGTGGAGACCGTATTCGGTCTCCACGCCTGCAAGGATTGGTCTCACTCTTTATCGGAAGACGACAAACGTGCCCGAGTTCGCAAATCCTGTGGGCGGTTTGTTCGGCGAGCCTGCATCCAGCGTGAACGATCCGAAACGGATGTCCGGCTCGTTGGCCACCGGATTGCCGTTGCCGCTCTTGTAATCGCTCAGGTCGTAGTCGACCTCCCCGGACACGGACGCGTTCACGAAGCCCGGCAACGGGAAGAGAACGGCCTTGGGCTTGCCGCTGGTGGCGTTGAAGTACGCGAAGCCGGCATAGATGTTGGTGATCGTCGAGCCGTTGTGAGCCACCGCGACCACGTCGGTCGGATTGGCTTGAGAGTAAGACTCGTCGGTGTTCGGCAAGATGATGATGTCGAAGCTTGAGCCGTTGAAGTTGATCAGATCCGTCGACTTCCGCCATCGGCCGAAGAGGCTCGTGATCTTGGAAAGCCCGCTGAGATCCGTCGGATTCGCCTGCCGGAGGTCGTATGTGCCCGGGAAGTTGGCGAACGCGAATTGGTTGGACAGCGGCGTGTTCGGCTGCGCCATCAGGCCATCGAGCGGGTTGTTCGGGTCGAGGGTCAACTGCTCGAAGTTGCCGCTCGACTGGCCGATGCCGTCATCCGACATCGCGTAGTTGTCACCCGAGAAGTAGAAGTGGGTGGCAGCTTTGCCGCTCACCAAGAGATGGGGCACGTTTGCGGCGGGGACGTGGCTCAGATCGAACTGCACGTAGTCGCTCAGGTAGCCAACCACTTTCCCGGTGGTGTTCGGATTGGCCGTGGCAGGCATGTTGACGGCCTTGAACTGGTCATAGTCGAACACGCCCGTGTTGTTTTGCACCGAGAACATCGAGTCATCCACGAACAAGGGCAGCAGGCTGTCTCGTCCGGGGAAAACGCGCAGCCGGGTTGGGATGCTTTGCGGAAGCGTGTTCTGGTCCGGCAGGAATACGCCGGGATCGCCGGGGTTGAGTCCAACGGAGCCGTCTGCCTGCTCCGTTGCGAAGCTGAACGGATCCAGAAGGAACTGGTCGAAAACCTCACTGTTAAGGCCGGCTTCGGGAGGATCCAGCGTCACGTATTGAAGCGTGTAGGCTGCCAGATGGATCTTTACTGGCGACAACTGGGCGCGGCTGACCTGCTTGTTCAGCTGGTTGTCCACGATCGTGGCGTCCTCGAGGTTCATGTAGAGGTCGCCGGTGGCGCGAGCTTGGCCGGTTAGGAAAGCCACATACACGAGCCCAAACTGCTGGTTGGGGATCCTGACTTGCGCGGTCGGAAACGTCGTTCCGCCTGTCGAGCCGGCCGTACCTCCGCCGGAATTCGAGCTCCCGTTTCCACCACAACCAACCACCGCCAGCGCCAAGGCCGCAGCACATCCAAATGCCCACTTCTTCAAGCTTCGATTCACCTCGTCGAACCCACAGCCCAACCCAGGCTGATTGCCGGTCAAGTATAGCAACTTTGGCCGACGCTGTGTGGACGGGATCGCCATGAGGAAATGATCGGCGGTTTGGAAAAATGCCGAGGGACCGGGTTACGCGGCGGCGTGCATCATTGAAGCGAATACGACATGGGGAAGC
Organism: Fimbriimonas sp.; assembly: GCA_035550555.1. Classification (GTDB taxonomy): domain Bacteria; phylum Armatimonadota; class Fimbriimonadia; order Fimbriimonadales; family Fimbriimonadaceae; genus Fimbriimonas. The sequence goes on along the minus strand of DASZPA010000407.1, from coordinate 8,005 downwards.
TCGGCGGCCGCGAGCATCGACTTCTGAATCCTCTCGATGCGCCCTTCGGTGTAGTCGTTGGCCAAGAGCGTTTCGCGGGCGAGCGGGTTTGCCGAAACGGGAACGCCAGCGTCTATCCCAGCCTCGCGAGCAAGCTGTTCCGCCAGCCAGATCGGACTGGAGGGCATGTTGTGATCGAACACCTCGCAGCAGACACGGTCGGGAAAGTCGGTCTCGTAGAGCATGAAAGCCGCGAGCACGCCGTGATCGAAGCCGAAGGTGATCCGCTCGGCCTCCACGATATCTTCGGAGGTCCTCACCGGCACACGCCTCATCTGGCCGTACCTTTCTTCACCCAAGAACGCGAGTCCCGCGCTGCCGATGTTGGCGAGCAGGGCGGCATAGGGTGACGCTCCCAGCTCGGCGGCGCCCGTCAATACCGCGATCGCAAGCCTGTCGGCATCCAACGGACCGATGCCCGCTCTGGGCGCCAGCTCCGCATTCACCTGGTGAACCATCGCGACAATCGCGACTTCGCGCACGACTTCCCAGCCAAAGACGTCGATCGCCTCATCGAGCTTGGGGGTCCTGCCGTCTTGGCTCAGCCACATGGCCGAAAGGATGCGGTTGACCGCGTCCACGACCCTGCCATCGCTGGCGATAATGCGCTGCGCGATCACTCCCACCGCGTCTTCGCGATGAATCAGAGCGGAGATCTTTCGCAACGAGCCCTGAACCTTGGCCAAGGTGGCCGAGGCCCTAACATGCGCAAGAGCCAATTCACTTTCGCGGCATGCTAGCCGTTTCTGGAATTGCACGTTACTATCTTCGGCTTTTAGGACCTGTAACTTTACTGTGCCAAGCCCACGGGTAAAATCGCCATCCGAATGAGACGGGACGACCTGCTCGATCTTAACGACATCCTTCAGCATCCAGGTCGAAAACTAGCCGTCGATATCACGACGGAGATGCCGGAAGTCGAGGATTTGGACCTCCTTTCTCCCGTTGTGGGCTTCTTGGAAGCCGTGAGCACGGGCAACGTGTTGCTGATCACGGGCGAGTTTCAGAGCCGGTTGGTTGTGGAATGCGCGCGGTGCTCCGGGCCGCTGGAGACCGATCTCGCCTTTGCCATCGACGAGCAGTTTCCCGTGGAGGGCGTTCCGAGCTCATTGAGCGCCCAGGACTACGCCCGAGTCGTCCCGGACGAGCCGTTTCCCCTTTTCGAAGGGAACTCTCTGATGGTCGAAAACCTGCTTCGCCAAGGCCTGCTCTTGGCCATTCCGGACCAGCCGTTATGCTCGTTTGGCTGGGATGGCCCGTGCCCGGTCGCCGCGGAACGCGGCGTGAACCTGTCCAGCCAGGACGAAAAGAACCCCTCGCCCTTGAGGCAGCTGCTTGACTTCGAGGGCACGGATTGAACATCGCTTTGGACGCGATGGGGGGCGACCACGCCCCCGGAGCCATCGTGGAAGGCGCTCTGATCGCCGCACCGCTGTTGAACCGAAAGCTGCTTCTTGTGGGAAAGCCCGACGTCCTGGCCCACCACTTGCCCAAGACCCTTCCCTCGAACATCGAGGTGGTACCGGCAGCCGAGACCGTTGAAATGGATGAGAAGCCAACGGACGCGTACCGAAAGAAGAAGAACTCGAGTCTCTTGGTTGCCGTGAACCTGGTCAAAGAGGGCCAGGCCGGCGCCATGGTCTCCGCGGGAAACACGGGCGCCGCGAACTCATTTTCGCTTCTGGTTTGGCGGCAGATTCCAGGCATTCACAGGCCCGCCATCGCCATCAGGCTTCCGAACCGGCACGGAGGCTTCGTTCTGTTGGATGCAGGCGCCAGTCCGGACGTCGACCCCGAGCACCTGGTGGAGTTCGCCGTGATGGGACGGGCGTATGCGAAGGCGCTGATGGGTCGCAAGAACCCCAAGGTGCACCTATTGAATATCGGAGAGGAGCCCTCGAAAGGCAACGCGTTTGCCAAGCAGGCGTTCAACCTGCTGCAGCAGAAATCCTGGTTCGCCGGCAATATCGAGGGCAACGACATTTACCGAAAGCACTGCGACGTGGTGGTTTGCGACGCCTTCGTAGGCAACGTGCTGCTAAAGGCGAGCGAGGGCGTGGCCGAGATGATCGCGGCGTTTCTCAGAGACGCGGTTCCCAGCAAAGCCCACGTTCGCTGGATGTACTACCCCGTCAAATGGGTGACCGCGCCCCTCAAAGCGCAGATCGACTATGCGGAACGGGGCGGCGCACCACTCCTCGGATTGAACGGACTTTGCGTGATCTGTCATGGAAGAAGCAACGCCAAGGCGATTAAGAACGCTCTGCTCATGACTCAAACTGCTTTGGACAACGAACTTGTGACATCGATTCGGGATACGATCAATTCGGATGACTGACCTGAAAGGCTTGAGAGCCGTCGTCGCGGGCACGGGAAGCGCGACGCCCGACAAGGTGCTCTCCAACCGCGATCTCGAGAAGATCGTCGAGACGTCCGACGAGTGGATTATCCAGAGGACGGGGATCCACGAACGGCGCATTTGCAACGACGACGAGACGACCGGATCTCTCAGCATCATCGCTGCTCAGCGAGCATTGGAGTCCTCGAAAACATCGGCCGAGGAGGTCGACCTGATCATCGAGGCGACAGTGACCGGCGAATACATTTGGCCCGCCACGGCCTGCTTTGTACAGGCCGCGATCGGCGCGACCAATGCCGGCGCCTTCGACATCAGCGCAGCTTGCGCTGGGTTCATCTACGCCGTCGCGAACGCCACCTCGATGATCGAGGCCGGGCACATTAGGACGGCACTGGTCGTCGGCGCGGACTGCTTGACGAAGCAGGTCGATTGGAGCGACCGGAGCACCTGCATTCTCTTCGGCGACGCGGCGGCCGCCTGTGTCTTAAAGGCTGCCAAGGATACCGATCGGGGCGTGATCGAAACGGTGCTTCGAGCCGATGGCAGGGGCGCGAAGCACATCATCCTGGAGCGGGGCGGATCGCGCTGGCCCAGGTGCGTGCCGGAGAGCCTGACCAAGAGCGACACGATCTTCATGGCCGGCCAGGAGGTGTACCGCTTCGCGATCATCGCGATGGGGGACGCCTGCGAGGCGGTCATGAGGAAGGCCGGGATTCAGACAGCGGACGTCGACCTCTTCGTGCCGCATCAGGCGAACCTCAGAATCATCGAGTCCGCTTCGGGCCGGCTTGGCATTCCGGAGAACAAGGTGTTCGTCAACGTCGACCGTTACGGCAACACCAGCGGCGCCTCGGTGCCGCTGGCGTTGGACGAGGCCGTCCGGCAAGGTCGGCTTAAGCCGGGAATGCTCGTGATGACGGTCGGTTTCGGCGCCGGACTGGTGTGGGGTGCGAACCTGATCCGGTGGTGATCCCCCGGGACGTAGCCGTGACCGGCAAGCCTACTGCATGGAGGCAGATGACCCCTCGAAGACTGCCACGACCCTTCCAGGTTGGCCCGGAGAAACGGATGGGTGGCTGCCCCCAGGTAGGTCGCTTAGGCTCCTTTAACCTGGGGCTGGTACGTGTAACCGCGCGGAGCGCTTACGTGGGCTAGCCCATGGTTGCGCTCCGGCCCGCCGCGAGGTCGGCGCCCAAATCACCATCCGGGACCAACCCCGGAAGCGGTTGCGGGCGCTCTTTCGGCCCGTGAGCCGTTCCAAAGCAAAAGTCTCCGGTTGCCGTGCCGGGGTTGCAGCCAATTCACCGATCCCCCAAGTCGCGGCTATCGTTTAGGCTGTCTGTCTGGCGGGCTCTTCGCGGGCTACCGTGAACTCCCTCTCCAAGTGAGCGCCCGATACCTGCGTCAGGTGAGCGCAATTCACTCTTGAATCGCTCTTGAGTCTTCGAATGTAGAGCGCTAGGTCTTCCAGTTCCTCATCGTTGAGCAGCAGAGAGACGTCGCGCAACTCCTTTCCAGTTTGGTAATCAACAATCCTCATTTAGGTTTCCTCTGTCTGCGTTTGGGATAGACGGCTAAAAGCGGTGATTGTATCAGTAGCCTCGGATTTCCCCAGCGCTAAGTGCTACGATTCACCCGCAGACGTGCGTTCCCTCTTTCTGCTGGCCGCCTTCCTCAGCTCCGGGCTGTTGTTTATCGTCGAACCGATGGCGGCGAAAGGCATCCTGCCCACCTTTGGCGGCTCCCCCGCCGTTTGGAACACTTCCTTGCTCTTCTTCCAGGCCGCGTTGCTGTTGGGCTATTTGTACGCCCACGTCTCGAACTCCAAGCTGCCGTCCGTCACTCAACGGGTCGTCCACCTGGCCGTTTTCGCCGTGGCGGCGGTCTCGCTGCCCATCTCCTTCCACTCGGGCTGGTTCCATCAGGTTCGAGTTTGGGCTGCGGAGGAAAGGGCTCCGGCGCCACTGATTTTGCTTGCCTTGAGCGGACTGGTGGGACTTCCCTTCTTTGCTCTCAGCGCCAATAGCTCGACCCTCCAGCGTTGGTACTCGACAAGCGGAAGACCGGATGCCGCGCAGCCATGGTTCCTTTATGCGGCCGGCAACCTTGGATCGATGATCGCTTTGCTGGCCTATCCAAGCATCGTGGAGCCCACGCTCACCCTATCGCAGCAGGGCCTGTTCTGGAGCGTCGGGTACGGCGTGCTTGGAGCTCTGCTCGTGTTATGCGCCCTCACGAGCCGGACCAACGGTCGAGTGGCGGAACCGCTCATTCCCGAGACAGAAGCGGGACTCCCGGCCGTCGACGAGTCCCCACAGGCTACAGTCGCGGAGCCTGTGACTTCAAAGCGGAAGTGGACCTGGCTGGCCTTGTCAGCCGTTCCCAGCTCCCTGCTGATGGGCGTCACCACCTACCTCACGAGCAACATCACCCCGATACCGCTCCTCTGGGTGGTGCCGCTGGCTCTTTATCTGCTCACCTTTATCTTGGTCTTCGCCCGAAAGCCCAAAGCCCCTGCGGCACTCCTTGGACGCATCTTTCCTCTCATCCTTACGCCATTGGTGCTGATCATGGTCCTGGAGGGCGTATCGACGCCTCTCGCCCTGATTCACTTGGCGGTGTTCTTCATCGCCGTTTGGATGTGCCACTCGCGCCTGGCGCTCCTCAAGCCCTCGGCCGAGCATCTGACCGAGTACTTCTTCTACCTCTCGCTGGGTGGCGTTGTGGGAGGCGTTTTTAGTGCCTTGATCGCGCCCGTCGTCTTCTCCACCCTGTTCGAATACCCCGTTGCGTTGGTGGCCGCAGCAATGCTCATACCCGTGAGGACCGATTTGAAGAAGAAGCTGAACGTGGGCTTGGGCTATCCGATCCTCATCGGCTTGGTCATGGCCGGCGACGCCGTGCTGATGCGGTCGCTTCATCAGCAAGGGACGATCTACAACTCGTTCGTGGCAATCGGGTTGCCCACCGTGCTCTGCTTTCTCGCCGTCGATTCTCCCTTGTGGTTCGGGCTGAGCATAGGGGCAGTGTTTTTGGTGGCGAACCTGCTCAGCGTGGCAAGCGTGGGCTCGGTGCCCTTCACCGCCCGCAGCTTCTTCGGCGTCCATCGGATCATCAGATCGCACGGCGGCACGATGTTCGAGCTGGCCAACGGGAACACCACCCACGGAATCCAAGATCGCACCCACCCGACCGAAGCGCTCACGTATTACACGAAAGACGGCCCGATCGGGCAGGTTATGACGGACGTGAAGCCTCCTACGGCCGCCTTTGTCGGCCTGGGCGTTGGCTCGCTGGCCGCCTATGGACATCCCGGGCAGCAGTTCACCTACTACGAGATCGATCCGGTCGTGGTCCAAGTGGCTTCCGACCCTCGATGGTTCACGTTCCTGCATGACTCAAGGGCGCAGGTGCGAATCGTGTTGGGGGACGCTCGGCTGCAGTTGGCGAAATCGCCGGAGACGTACGACCTGATCGTGCTCGACGCGTTCAGCTCGGACGCGATCCCCATCCACCTGCTCACCAAGGAGGCGATCGGCATGTACGTAAGGCACCTCAAACCAGGTGGAATGCTGGCGTTTCACATCAGCAACCGGTATCTAAATCTGGCCCCCGTGCTGTCCGCCGCATGCCGCGATCTTCGGCTCCTGTGCTACGACCAAGTTGACGGCGCCACCGACATGGACAAAGCGCGCGGTAAGCGAGAGTCGGAATGGGTCATTGCTGCTCCGGACAAGTCGGCCTTTCTCAAGCTCACGCTCAGCTGGTGGGACGAGGTCGAACCCACCAAACGGCGTGCTTGGACCGACGACTTCAGCAACGTGCTCAGCACGTTCAAGCTGCAAGCCGACTAACCCCAGATCAGCTCGGGACGGACCACGACCGTCTCGTCCCGATCCGGGCCGATGCTGACGATCGCGATGGGCGTCTTCGTGAACTCCTCAATGAACTTGAGGTAGGTCTGGGCGGCGCTCGGAAGGTCGTCCCATGTTCGACAGCCTCGCAGATTGCCCGACCAGCCCTCCATTTCAACGAACTTGGGTTCCACGCGGGCGAATTCCCAGGTGTTCATGGGCATGTGCCGCGTCTCCTTGCCGTCGAGCGAGTACTCGGTCGCCACTTTCAGTTTTGGCAGACCGCTTAACACGTCCAGCCGGGTGACCACCAAGCCGCTGAGCGAGTTCAATCGACAGCTTTGACGCAGGGCCACGAGGTCGAGCCAGCCACATCTTCTTCCCCGTCCGGTGACGGTTCCGAACTCCTGGCCTGCCTCCCGGATGAATTCGCCGGTCTCGTCGAGCAGCTCCGTCGGAAAGGGGCCGGAGCCGACGCGGGTCGTGTACGCCTTGCAAACGCCGAGGGCGTTCCGAATGGAGCGCGGCCCCACGCCCGTCCCGAGGCAGGCGCCCCCGGCGAGAGGGTGAGAGGAGGTGACGTAAGGGTAGGTGCCCGAATCGAGGTCGAGAAACGTGCCCTGGGCGCCTTCGAACAAGACTTTCTGATCGGCCTCGACGGCATCGGCGACGAGCCATTCCGTGTCGACCACGAAAGGTCTCAACTGGTCGGCATAGGCCGCGTACTCCCGGTGCAGGCTTTCGAAGTCGAGCGGCTGACCGCCCATCATCTCCAACATCCGGTTCTTGACTTTGAGCACGTCGCAGAGTCGCTTCTCGAGGATCCCAGGCGCCACGAACTCGCCCATGCGGATTCCATGGCGGGCCACCTTGTCCTCGTAGGCGGGCCCGATGCCGCGCGAGGTCGTCCCGATCTTGTTCTCGCCCCGCGCCTCCTCTTCGAGCTGGTCGAGCATTCGGTGGTAGGGAAAGACCACGTGCGCTGCCGGCGAGATGAGCAGCTTGCCAAGCTCCGACTTCTGCGCCTTGGTGCGCTCCAGCTCCTCGAGAAGGCCTTTGGGATCGACCACCATGCCGCTGCCGATGACGGCGGTGACGTGCGGGTGCAGGATCCCGGCAGGGATCAGTTGGAACTTGAAGGTTTGTCCGCCTGTGATGACCGTATGGCCGGCGTTGTTTCCGCCGCTGTACCGGACGACCAGGTCGGCCTGTCCGCCGAGAACGTCGACCAGCTTCCCCTTCGCCTCATCGCCCCACTGGGCGCCTACCACAACTAGAGTTGGCATCCTTTATCTCCTTCGAGGTGGCCGCGCAACAAAAAAGGCCGACCGCCCCTCGTAACGTCGAGGATCCGCCGACCGATTGGCCATTGAGCCTTATCTCAACCAACGCATATTATAGCGGCTCTCGGCTCCCAACGCCAACGCGGCGTTGCCGGCGATCCGCGGTTGGAGTACTAAAGGCCCCCTCAGACAAACCCCGGTATCGGCCTCTCTCGAGCTCATAGCAGGTGGCGAGAGTGGAACAGTTGAGTTCAAGCAATCGCTCGAATTTGTCGATCCAAACCATCCAGACATTCTCAAGATCCCTGAGGGCCAGAGGAGCCAGAGGATCGGCGAGGTGCGCAAGGCGGTCATCCATAGCGCCCTCAAAACGATTTGCGCCTTTCTCAACTCAAAGGGCGGGACGCTTCTGTTGGGCGTCCATGACACCGACGGACCGGTCGGCATCGAGCCCGACTTCACCCTTCTGG
>DASZPA010000406.1:0-9517 GCA_035550555.1 Fimbriimonas sp. | reverse complement strand
CCGTGCCGATCCACTTCCACGCGCCTTACAAGGAGTACGCGAACGGCCCGGGCTCGCTTCCACTCACGGAGCAGGTCAGCAAGGAAGTCCTCAGCTTCCCAATCCACGCGCACCTCTCGGAAGAGCAGGTCCGCCACGTCGCGCAAACGGTCAAAGGCTTCTTCAGTCAGATGTAGCCCACCCTGTTCGTGCTTGTCCCGTGTACCCATCTCCCAAGGGTTCGAGCAGATCGGCGAACTGCCATCTTCGAACCGCAAGGCGGTTCAAGAACAAAGCCCAGGGTGGCCCGAAGGGTCTCTCTGGGAAGTAGCCCAAATTCGAAACAGCCCTGAATGGGCTACAGAGTGTCTCGCGGGTCGTTGTTTTGATCAGCTGGTCGGCCTAGCAACGCCTAAGGTTCGAACGAAAGAGGTGGGTCCCTGCTGGGCTCTGCAACTCCGTTGGAGTTGATTTCTTGCGAACGCTTCTCCTAGGGTTTACCGCAAGCGGCAACCCTGGGCTCTGTTCTCCTACCGCCTTGCGGTAGGAGAGGCCTTCAACGAGAAGCTGTCTCGGCATCGCATGAGATCCATTGATATCCAAGCAGAATCACTGCCACCAAAGGGTATCGGAAGGCTTCTCGCCACCACAAACCAGGCCGCGGCTGCATAAGGTCGTCCCCAAACGGTCACAATCGGATACCGCTTCTCGCGGCGAGTGCCGATCTTATGCTGACCACTAAGCTCTTCGAAGGCCCAAGGCTTTTCGCGGAGTTGGAGAAGGATTGGCGAGTTCTCGCCAACGAGGACCCCTCGGCGACGCCGTTCCAAACCTGGGAGTGGCAGTCCACTTGGTGGAACTACTTCGGGGGAAGCAAGGAGCCTCGGGCTCTCGCCGTCTACGAGGGCCAGGACCTCGTAGGCCTCATGGCCTTCGTCAGAACTGCCGGAGCTTGGCGAACTCTCCGGTCGCTCGGCATCGGCCCATCCGACTACCTCCAACCGCTTTCAAGGCCTGGCCACGAAAACCAAGCCGCGGAAGCCACGCGCAACTACGCGGCCGAGGCCTCCGACATCGACCTCGTCGACCTCCACCAGCTTAGAGAAACCAAACCGCTGGTCGAGCTGACCGACCCCCAAACAAGGATCGAACAAGCGACCTGCCTCGTCCTCGACCTCCCGAGAACCTACGACGAGTATCTGAAAACGTTGGGCAAGAGCCTGAGGTACGACGTGAAGCGCCTGGACAAAAGCCTCTTCCAAGAAGGAAAGGCCAGAATCGACCTCATCAAAACCGGGGACCTTCAAAGCGGGTATGAGATCTTTTTGGAGCAGCATAAGGCGAGATGGCGAAAGCGGTTGCTGCCAGGCGCCTTCCTAGGTAAAACGGTCCGATTTCATCGCGACTGGATCTGCCACGCCGATCGGAATGGTTGGCTTCGGATGAGCCTGCTCCGCGTTGACGGCGAGGTGGCGGGCGCGATCTACGCGATGAGCTTTCAGAACGTCGTCTATTACTACCAGGCTGGGTTCGACCCATCCAAGTCCTCTATCTCGCCCGGAACGCTCCTCGTGGCGCACACGATTCGCACAGCGATCGACGAAGGAGCGCAAAGATTTGACTTTATGAGGGGCGATGAGCCCTATAAACGCCGCTGGAAACCCCAGCATGTGTGGAAGAATCATAGGTTATTAATGTATGGAGCCGGCGCACGGGGAAGGTGGGGCGCATCCTGGAACGAGAGGGCCTGGCGGGTGGAGCGCCGGGTTCGAGCGAAGCTAGAAGGCGGGAAGTTGCTATAGCCGGAGGTAGCCTAATCACCCATGGCTGAGGAAGGCAAGCGAACCGTTGCGGTGATCGTGCCTGCCTATAACGAGGCGTCGCGGATTAGCGCCGTGCTTCGGGCCGTGCGTTCCTGTCGGCTTGTGGACGAGGTGATCGTCGTCGACGACGGCAGCGAAGACGACACGGCCGACGTGGCCGAACAGGTCCCAGGCGTGCAGGTGGTGCGCCTTGCCCAGAATAAAGGCAAGGGTGGCGCGATGGCGGAGGGAGTCCGCGCGACCAGGGCTCCCTTGGTGGCCTTCGTCGATGCCGATCTGGGCGGATTGGAGGGAGGGCATCTCGAAAGGATCATCCAACCGCTTCTCGAAAACAAGTGCGAGATGAGCGTGGGGATCTTTCGCGGCGGAAAGATGTGGAGCGACGCCGCCCAGCGCGTTTCGCCTTATCTGAGCGGTCAGCGTGCAATGAAGCGCGAGGTCTTCGAGGCAGTCCCCAACATCGACGATCTCGGCTACCAAGTGGAGATCGCACTCAACGCGGCAGCCAAGCGGCGCAAAGACAGAGTCCTGCGGGTCGTGCTGCGCGGCGTCAGCAACTGTTTCAAAGAGGAAAAGAGCGGTCTGGTAAAAGGCACGGTCGACCGGCTCAAAATGTATAGCGAAATAGGCCAGGCCATGGCCAAAACCATGGTTAAGCCCAAGAAGCGTCCCCGCCGCCGTCTCAAGAAAAGAAACGACAAATGGCATTGGCCGCCTTAAGTCTTTCGACCGAGGATCCCAATAGCAACTGTGCCACGCTCTTGGTGAACGAATGGGCTTGATCGAATTTCTGCAATCGTCCACTTTGGACAGCTTTCTGGCTGCCCACCCGGAAATCCGCGAGATTGTCGCACGGAACCCGGCGACGCTTCCCGAAAGGATCAACGATCCGCTGGGGCTTCTCGTTGCGGAGTCCGCCTACAACGAGAAGGCGATGTCGTACGTATGCGCCGTCGGCGGAACCGTCGGCATGGAATCGCCCTATGCCAATCGATTTCTGGTCCAGAGCCAAGTGATGGCAGCGTTCTCCGTCGAGGAGGGAGGCTTCGTCCAGCGGGGCTTTCTCGACCCGCACTCGAGCCTTCGCGAGTTTATGCTTGCGACGGTTTCTCGCATCCTCGGCCGAACTCCGCCGCGCGTCCCATTCGCCGAGCAGGCATGCGAGCGCATGGGGCAGGTGTATCGCTGGGAGGGAGACGTTCCGGAAGTCCCCGACCGGCACGCCGCCATGTTGGGCGCCCACTTCGCCAGCGAGTACCTTGCCGCGCAGCAGGAGTTTCCCGGTCTGGTTCAGCTTTTTCAGAGGGACCAGCCAAAGCTGATGGAGGCGCTGCGCGCCGAAAAAGAGTCGCACTTCGGCTTCACTGCCATTGCTTGGCTGGAGGGCCATCCCATCGTGGAGTTGAAGCATGCGGGCTTCGCGGGCAGAGCCGCCGAAGCAGCCGCCTGGCAGCTGGAAGACCCTGCCCCGTTCTGGAGCTCTTTCTTCGCCGGCTTCGAAGAGTTCTGCCGCAACGATGCGACTTATTTCACTAATCTGGCAGATTCTCAACGAAACCTGACGGCAGTATCCGGCTAGTCGCGCCGATCAAACATCCTCGGGAATCCGAAGCGCCCTCGGCAAAAACACCGGGCATGCCGATAATGGGGTTTGGAGGCTGGGCCTTTGGCCAATGGTTATGTGCAACCCTTTTTCGGTGGTTCATGTATCATTGGTCGGCATTGATGTGAGTCATTGACCAAGGCAATCTGCAAAAATGAAAATTAAGCCGCTCGGTAAAATCATCGTACTAATCCTCCTAGTGGGATTAGCCTTCGGCGGTTACCGATTCTATCAAGGCCATTCCGGACCTTCGAGTGGTGGAACGCTCAACGGCGTTCCCGCAACGATCCGCATCGAAGGCGACCAAGGTCTCTTGGGCCGCCCGCTTCGCGTCGGAATCGTGACCTGGCCGGGCTACGCGGGCGGAATCGTTGCCAACAACGGCTTCGTTCCGAACAAGCAGTGCATCTTCTGGAACGGCCACAAGCTGCTGGTGCAGTTTATGTTGATGGAAGATGTGGACGCTCGAGGCAAGGCGTTCGCACGCGGCGGAGACGATGGAGTCGACATCGTTTGGTGAACGGTCGATTTTTGGGCCAACGAGCTTCCTGGATTCGTCAAGCAGGGCGTGAACGCCAAAGCCATCATGCAGGTTGACTGGTCCCGCGGCGGAGACGCAATCGTGGCGGATCAAAGCATCCATCGAATCGAAGACCTGAAAGGGAAGAAGATCTCTCTCGCACTGTTCACTCCCTCACACTGGCTCCTGGAGTATTCGCTTCAGAACTCGAGCCTCGATGAGTCGGAGCAGGCAAAGATTGCCAAATCACTCGTCGGCAAGAACGCTTCGCCCGATGCTCGAACGGACTTTGTCGCCGGCAAGGTCGATGCGTGCGTGGTTTGGGAGCCCGACGTGACCGAAGCCCTCAAGCAGCGCCCCGGGTCTCACATCCTCGTCTCCTCCAAGACCGCTTCAAACCTGATCGCCGACCTGATGGTCGCACGCCAGGACTTCATTCAGCAGCACCCGGACGTCATCAAGGCGTTCGTCCAAGGCTGGATGGACGGAACAGCCGAAGCGAACCGCCACCCCGAAACCGTGACAAAGCTCCTCATGGAGAACGAGCCCGTCTACAAAGACCTGGGCGAGTCCGAGACCACCAACGGCCTGTCGACTGTAAAGTGGGCGACGCTGGAGGACAACACCAAGATGTTCGGACTCGACGGGTCCGAGCCACTGTTCAACCGCCTGTTCGTGCAAGCGGGAAAGACTTGGGTGAAGCGCGGCTACATCAGCTCGCAGGTCTCGCCCAGTGAGGCCACGGATACGTCGGCCCTTAAAGAGATGTACACGTCCATGGCGCCCGATGTGCGCCCGGTCCCGCCGAAGGAAGAGTTTCCCGTCAAGTCGCCTCCGCCTGCCAGCGTCAGGAGCGCACCCGCCATCATGGACCGGCCGGTAAACATCTACTTCGGTTCCGGTAGGGCGGTGTTGAGCGAAAATGCCAAGCAGGTTCTCGATTCGGTGGCCACCATGTCGAAAGCCTTTTCGAACGCTTACATCCGCGTGGAAGGCAACACCGACAGCGTCGGAAATCCTGCCACCAACCAGCGGCTCAGTCAGAGCCGTGCGCAGGCAGTCGTGAACTACCTGGTCGCCCGATACGGCTTCGACCGTAACCGGTTTGTCGCGCTTGGCAACGGGCCGAACAACCCGGTGGCCTCGAACTCCACGGAAGCGGGCCGGTCGAAGAATCGCCGAACCGACATCAAGATCATCTCCAGGTAATCGTGTCGACGACCACGGCCTCCGAAGACCCGAAAGTGGTGGGACAGAACAGGCACCCGCGGCCTCATGCCCACCACCGCCGGGAGATATTCGGCGTTCGCCAGCCGCTGAGCAAGACGGCCGACACCGCGATCGGGATGCTAGGCATCGCGCTCGTGGTGGTCGCGTGGTGCGTGCTCACCTACGGCCACTTCGTGAAGCCCCTCTTCCTGCCCACGCCTACGGCCATGTGGCAGAGCATGGTCGAGTTCGATCAGAAGCACTGGCTGGTCCCGGCGATCGTTCGCAGCACCTGGAGGGTCGCCCAGTCGCTCTTCTGGGTGGCCCTGGTTGGAATCCCGATCGGCATTCTCATGGGCGCCTTCGCGCCGGCGGACGCCCTGCTCAGAAAGCTTGTGAGTGGCGGCAAGAGCATTCCCACCACGGGCATCGCCGGCCTCATCATCCTTTGGTTCAGCATTGGAGAAGAGGCCAAGATCGCCTACCTGTTTCTGGGCTCGATCTTCTACATGATCATCCTGGTCCGCAGCGCGATCCTTTCGGTCAACGAGTCCTATCTGAAGGTGGCACTCGACCTAAACGCGAGCCGCACTCAAATGATCGCCAAGGTGCTCCTGCCCAGCGCATTGCCCGCGATTTGGGACGCGTTGGCTGTATGCAACGGCATCATGTGGACCTACATCGTCCTGGCGGAGTTCATCAACAGCAACGAGGACCAGCTTGGACTCGGCTATCTGCTCCAGATCGGCAGTAGAACCGAAGACTCGGGAAAGGTCTTCAGCGTCCTCATCATCGTTGCGATCATTTCGAGCCTCACCGATTGGGGAATGCAGACCATCCGCAAGAGGTACTTCGCATGGTAGCCGAGGGCGCGTCGCCGACCCCGGTCCTCGAGATCAAGGACCTCGTCAAAGAGTTTCCAGGCAGGAAGAAGGGCGAAGAGGTTCTCGCGGTCGATCATGTGAACATCACCGTTCCTGATGAGGAGCGGGGCGAGTTCGTCGCTTTGCTCGGACCTTCGGGATGCGGCAAGAGCACCATCCTCAGCATGGTCGGCGGGCTCATGGAGCCGACTTCCGGAGAAGTGCTGACACTTGGGAAGCCCGTTCAAGGGTCCAATCCCGACACGGTTACCGTCCAGCAGGCTTACACCTGCTACCCATGGCTGACCGCGCTGGGAAATGTGGAGTTCGGCTTGAACATCCAGGGCAAAGGAAAAGGCGAGGCGAAGGACATCGCCTCCGAATACCTGCGAAAGGTGGGTCTCGGCGATCGGCTCGGCGCTTTTCCGAGAGAGCTTTCGGGAGGAATGCAGCAGCGGATCGCCATCGCTCGGGCGCTGGCCATCAAAGCCAAGATCGTTCTCATGGACGAGCCGTTCGGGGCGCTCGACGCCCAGACGCGCGCTGAGATGCAGCAGCTGCTGCTTCAACTGTGGACGGAGGAGAAGCAGTCGATCTTCTTCGTCACGCACGACATCACCGAAGCAGTGCTGCTTGCCGAGCGGGTCATCGTCTTTTCATCCAGACCCGCCAAGATCGTTCACGACCTGCGGGTTCCATTCGGGCGGCCCCGGCCGCAAGAGCTGGTTTCGGATCCGCACTTTGTGGAGATTTGCCAATCGTTGCTCTCCCTGCTCAAGCAGAGCCCTTCGGGGGGCCAGGTCCGGGTCAGCTTGTAAATGACTGTGGATTCGGTTCGATACTGCCATACTTGAACTCGATCACCGTTTGAACTTCGATCCTTCCAATCCGCAATACCGAAGCGTGCGGTCGCGGTACGCGGCTGCGTTCCAAGAGCCTGCCAACATGGTCTGCTTGGCAAGCATGGCGGCGCTTTCCGCGGCGTTGCTCAATCCGCTGCCCATCATGGCCGGACTCCTGATCGAGGCCGCCTACATGCTGTTCGTTCCGGATACGGCTTGGTTCATGAACCGCGTCGAGGCAAGGTTCGACAATGAGGTTCGGCAGCATCGTGAAGCCCTCAAAGCAAAGCTGTTTCCCAAAGTCCGGGACGAAGTTCGAGAGAAGTTCACCTGGCTCGAGCAGTACCGCGCGCAGATCGAGCAGGGCTCTGACGTGAAGGACAAATGGTTTCGCGAGGCGCTGAGAAAGCTGGACTTCCTGCTTGAGAAGTACCTCCAGTTCGGAGACCGCGAAGCGGAGTTTCTGAACTATCTCTACTCGCTGACGCACGAGGCGTCCTCCACCATGACGCTCGACGAGATCCGTCATCTGCCGGCGTCGTTCAAAGGTCAGAGCGTCAACTCCACATCGGCCAGTAGCCATATCTCCCACGAGGATGTGAAGGTGCTGATCGATGTGATTCGAAGCCACTACGATTCGGAGATCGAGAACATTGGGAAGCAGATCGAGGCGGAGACCGTTTACGCGACCAAGGACATCCTGAACAAGCACAAAGAGGTTCTCAGCCGCCGCCGCGAGTTCATCGTGCGCCTGAGCGACATGCTGGTGAACCTGCGGCATCAGATGGAGCTGATCGCGGAGACCTTCGGGTTGATCAACGACGAAATGCGCGCCCGGTCGCCCGAGCAGGTGTTGGCCGACATCGACGAGGTCGTGATGCAGGCCACCTCTCTCACCGATGCGCTGGATCAAGTCACCCCTGCCGACCAAGTAGTCGCCCAGATTTAGGCTTTAGAATAAAGATATGAGCTTAAGGAACGCGTTTCACAAGGCAGCTGGTCTTTTCGTGGAGATGCCTGAAGAGGGGCCGGTGACCCCTGCACCAAAACCACACGCCGCTGCTCCGTCGACGCCGACTCCGGCTCCGACACAGATCCGGACGGTGGAACAGGTCGTTCAGCAGTCTCCAGGGCCTAATCTCGATCAGATCCAAGTACCAGCCGAGGCCGCCAAACAACCTCAGCTAACGGCTGACGGGACACCCGACTTCGCCGCGATCTTCTCTCAAGCCGGCGTCCCTTCCGGCCCATTCGGAGCCGACGAGGCTCTCCAAGTGATCAACTCGCTGCCAGCCGATCTGCCGCTGGATCTGAAACGAAAGACGGTCGCGGCTACTTTAACTGCGATGGGAAAGGCGATGGGGGTCGCTACCGACACGATCGTCGCCGACGCCTCCCGGAAGATCGCCGCCCTGACGTCCTTCACGGACCAGCTCACGGCTCAAACGCGGTCGTACCAGCAGTCCGTCGAGCAGCGGATTGCCGATTTGAAGGCCCAGATCGCCGAGTGCGAAACCAAGATCACCCAAACCAACGATAAGCTCACCAACGTGGTCAAGCTGTGTGAGGCCGAAGGCGCCCGCCTGGACGACGTCCTCGAGTTCTTCACCCTCGACATCGCCCCCAGCAAGAACGCCTAACCCGTTTTGAGGAGGCGCACATGGAGCCGCGACATGCATTTGTGGTCGCATGGAGCGTGACGATGCCGAGCCGTCGCCTTGAATGGCAGACCTATTGGCAGGCTTTCGCGACCACAAATCAGGTCGCCCCTACATCCGGACATTTGCTTTACGCAAAAGGATTACCAACGATGGCGCGCCGAGGATGCTGGTGACGATCCCTACCGGGATGTCCATGCCTGCCGTCTGCGTGATGGCGCTGAAGAAGTAGTGCGAGATCAGGTCGGCCCCGATCAGCAGGACCGCGCCCACCAGCGCGGAGCCGGGCAGAGACCAGCGCCAATCGACTCCGACCAGCCGCCGCGCGATGTGCGGCGCGACCAGGCCGAGAAAGCCGATGATCCCCACCGTGCCGACCGCCGCCGCCGTCATTCCGCCCCCGACCACGAGGATCACCTTGGTCAGGCGGCGCACGTTGATGCCGAGGCGCTGAGCGACGTCTTCGCCCAGAGCGAACGCGTTGAGGCGTTTGGTCTCAACCGCCAAAATGCCAAACCCAACCACAAAGGCGACGGCCAGAACCGCAGCCTTTTGCCAGTTTGCCTCGGTCGTGCTGCCGAGAATAAAGTGCAAGATTTGGCTCTCATCTTTCCCGAAAAGCAGAAGCACCAATGAGAGGAGGGAAGACAGCATCGAGCCGACGACGACGCCGGCCAACAGCAGCGTGCGGACGTCGACGACCCCACGGCGCTTCGACAGCTGGTACACCAGCGACAGCGTGAGTACGCCCGTGACGAACCCGCATCCAGCAATGCCGAGGTTGCCGAACCATTCTCCCCAACCGGCGACGATCGCGATGGCGCCACCGATCCCGGCGCCGCTCGAGACGCCGACGATGTACGGATCGGCAAGTGGGTTTCGGAACAGCGCCTGAAACGCACTGCCTACCGTCCCTAGCAGCGCTCCAACGAAAAGGCATACCACCGCTCTCGGAAGACGATAGAACCAGACGATCGAATTGAGCCCGTCGTGGTTGTCCGGCCCTCGATAGATCTCCTT
>DASZPA010000405.1:0-25449 GCA_035550555.1 Fimbriimonas sp. | reverse complement strand
CCCGCCACCACCGGCTGGGCGGGCGTTCCCATCGTCTTAATGTAAGCGATCAGATCCAAAATATCGTTCTCGGACAGTTGGCCCTGATAGGCAGGCATGGATTCGTCGTAGCCTTTCACCAACTTATCATAGGGTCGCACGATCGCAAGGTGCAGGATGTCGTCGTTCACAGTCGCTGCCGACCCGTCCGCATACACCTGCTTGCTGCCGTAGATTCCGACCAGGGACGGAGCTCTCGGAGTATCGACGGCGCCGTGACAGTTGTCGCAGCCGATGTGGTGGAACATGCGGGCTCCTGCCTGCTCCATCGTCATGGCCACGGCGCTCTCGCCCTGGTTCGCCAGCCAGCGCTCGTAGTCGGGCTGGGACATCACCACCACTTTGCCACCCATCTCCGAGTGCTGCGTTCCGCAGTACATGTTGCAGAACAGGTGATATTCGCCCACCTGCGTGGGGGTGAACCAGATCGAAGTGTAGCGGCCCGGGATGACCATCCATTGGACGCGGAACGCCGGAACGTAGAACGCGTGGATGACGTCCTGGGAGATCATCGTGAGCTTGACCGGCTTGTCGACGGGGATGTGTAGGATGTTGTTCTCACGCACCCCGTTCCGGTGCTCCATGTGCCACATCCACTGCTTGCCGACCACGAAAATGTCCTCTGCGTTCGCCGGAGGCGATTTCTCCTCCACGTACAGCTTCGCGCCGAAGTAGAACATGATGAGCGCCAAGAAGAGCGGAATCACCGTCCAGCCGATTTCCAGGCGCATGTCCTCGTAGACCGGGCGAGAGCGGTCGGCCTTCGTACCTGCCCGATAGCGGATGGCGAAGAAGATGACAAAGCCGACGACGAGCAGCGTGAAGAACGCGCTCATCAGGCAGAGCGTGTAGAAGATCGCGTCGTTTTCCGCGGCCCAGTTCGAGGCCGCAGGCGGGGACATTGAAAATGGAAACATGGTCTTCGCTTTGGCTCTACGCGCCCGTCAGTCGCCCTCCTGTTGGCAATCCGCCTTTCCGCTCGCGGCGGAGCATGATGATGATGTAGCCGGCGAGAACAAGAAATGTGATGAGCATTCCAAGTCTGACGAGACCCTCTACAACAAATCGAATCTTGCCGGTCGCCGGGTCGAGCATCACGCAGCCGAACATGAACGTCTGGTCCGCCTTTTCCGTCGAGATCTCGTTCTTGGCAGCAAGCGCCAAGTCGTCTTCCAGCAGCTTCGTCGGGAAATCGTTACCGATCGTGTAGGCGCTGATGGCTCCGGCCGGAGTCAGGATGGCAGATCCCGTCGGATGGTTGATCACCTTCGTGTAGGGATTGTAGTAGAAGCTGAACCCCATCGCATCCGTCACCCTGCGGATGTTTTCAAGGCTGCCGGTAAGAAGATGCCAGTGGGCATCCACCTGAGGATCTTTGAGCGACTCGTTGATCAAAACCTTCTTGTTCGCCGCGAGCTGAGGAGTCTCGGCGGGATTGATGCTCAGCATGACAACGTCGAAGTCCCGCCCCAATGTGAGCGGATGGGTTCCTCTTGCGTTGGCGAGCATGCCCAGCGCGCCGGTCGGATGCTGGGCCGCAAGGATTGTCTTAACCAGGCCGTCCGTGATGAGGGCGCAGCCGGTTTCGCAGCTGTAGAAGATCGGAAGAACGATCAAAGGGCGGGCGCCGATGTAGTTCTTCAGCGTCACCGTCTGGCCCATCTCGTCCTTGAAGGGGATGTCGAGGGGCAGCTTTGCGCCAAGATGCTGCTCAATACCCATCTGCTTGGTCAGCACGGCCTGAGCAGCTCCGACGGTCGGCAGACAAGCAGCCCCTACGACGCTTGCGGCGAGCAACCAGCGGAGGCGAACGACGAATTTCATAACGCTATTGACCGGAAACGGCCCCTCCCAGCGGCACGGGCACGATCGGTTGAGCCTGCGGAGCGTGAGTGCCCGGTTGAAGGGCGTTCTGCTTGATCGTGTTGCCCGGCGAGACAACCTTCACTTCCGTCCTCACATGGGGCAGGCCCCGGTCGACAATGAGCTCCATGGCGTGATCGACCGGAATGTGGTAGGTCCCGTCCGGGTTTTGCCCGGAGGAGTTCAACCGATCGGTCTCCTTCTGGCGAAACGCCTGGATATCCTCCCGCACTCCTATATCGGATTGGAGACCGATCGTCGGAAGCGGCTTGTTTGCACTCAGGTGAGACCCTATCTTCGGCTTCGACATGAAGAACCACGCACCGACGACCAGGAATGAGAACGTAGCAAAGCCGACGAAGAAGACCGTAGCCCACCCGAGTCCTCTGTAGTTGATGTCTCGATATTCGTAGCCGAGCTCGACCAGCGGATCTTCTTTTGGACCTTTAGTGTGCATGAGTCAAAGCCTCCTGAAGGCGGTGGTCATAAGACACGATGAGCGAGCGTTTGGCGACCTGGCTTGCGTACACATAGAGCCAGATGCCTCCGACGGCGAAAAAGGCCAGGACGTCGAACCAAATGTTGTCTCCCATCGCTCGATAGGTCGTGCCAACCGGCAGCTTGGAAGGGATGTCCGGCCCGACCGCCAGATAGACGTCCACGATGTGGATACAGAAGATCCAGCCGGCCATCTGCGCAAGCAGTCGCGGATACCGCTTCACTCGGGGAGACAGGAGGGTCATCCACGGAACGAGGAACTGTCCCACGATCGTGACCATCCCCATCGCGTTCCAGAGCTGGCGGGTGCGGCGAGCGTAGTACAGCGCGGTGTCGGGCAGGTTTCCGTTCCAGATGATCAGGAACTGAGAGATTGCCGTGTAAGCCCACAGCATGGTGAGCATGAAGAGAATGTTGCCCCAATCCTTTGTAAGGTTCGGGCTCATGATCTCCGTGTAAGGATTCTTCTTCGCGTTGACGCACGCGACAAAAACGGCGAACGACATGGCGCCGAGGGCGGAGGCGACGATCTGCCAGAGGCCGAACATCGTCGATGACCAGTGCGCTTGGAGGGACATCAGCCAGTCGATCACTCCGAACGTGTACGTCAAGAAGAACATCACGATGCCGAATGCTCCCCAGGAGCTTCGGCCCATCTCCAGCTTCCGACCGGCCTCGCGGTCCCCCATCGCCTCTTGTCGCTTCACCGAGCTCTTCATGTATGCGGAATAGGCGATCCAGATGAGGAAGTAGATAGCGAAGCGGAGGAGCCAGAACGTGTGGTTCAGGTACGCCTCCTTATGCTGCAGAATCGCATCGTGCGCTACCCGATCAGGGTTCGCCCACTCGTAAACGTTCTGCGGCATGAGCGCGATCGGGAGGAAAAGAACTCCCATGACCGTAATGGCGAGGGGGCCGCCTCCCGATTCGAACTGGCGCAGCAGGGAAACGGTCCACGTCGGCCGGATCGCGTGGTTGAGGATCGAGAGGGAGAACATGCCCATCGTGATCGTCAGCCAGAAGTACCAGCCGAACATCCATGAGCCGGCCACGGCAAGCCTGTACTCCGGGCTCATCGTGAAAAAGACTCCACAGGCTATGAGACAGCCCACGCCGACCAGGCCGCCGAGCGGGGCCAGGCGGCCGACATCGGCCATGCCCTCTCCGGCATTGGTGCGTGTTCCTTCTTGAGTGAGCGTCTGGTTCATCGTTGGGCGTACTTGGTTGAAGAATCGAGGGCAGCCTGCGTCTGGGTCCCGGCGGGAACGTCGGCGGCAGTCGCATGTTGGCTAAGCTGCAGGACCCGAATGTAGGCGGCGATGGCCCACCGGTCTTGAGGCTCGACGCGTGACGCGTAAGAGTACATCGCGCCGTAGCCGTTGGTGATCACGTCGAAAAAGTGGCCCATGGGCATCTTCCGCAGCCGGTCGGTGTGATAGTCGCCCACCGGTCTTCGGAGCTCGAACCCGCGCAAGGCGATCATGCCTTTGCCGTCGCCGAGGCGGCTGTGGCAGGGCGAGCAGTAGATGTTGAACCGCTCTTGGCCGCGCAGAAGAAAATCATGCAGCTGCTGCTTGCTCAGGTGCATGCTCGACGGAAGACCGTCGATCCATTTTCCGTTAACCTGGCCTGTGTAGTACTCGTCGTCCTGCCGGGCATAGCCTCTTGCGACCGTGCCTGGCACCAAGGGCCTCGCGGAATTGCCTCCCACAAAAAGCTCGCTGGCATCCAGCGGTTCCGTCTTGGGTTGGCGCCACATATCCGTGTGACAGCCGGCGAGGACACCGGCAGCGGCCAAGAGAAGCACTAGCCTCTTCAAGCCTCCACCTCCGAGACGTTGATGGGACTCAGGCCCTCCATGAAGGTCCGCGTCTTTACGGCGTCGTACTTGGGATCCTTCACCTCGATAGCCAGAAAGAACCGGTCCTGAGAGGCTCTCTGAAACCCTGGCGTGTTGAAGATCGAATGATAGGGCTTTGGCAAGCCGTTGTAGGCGAGCATCCCGAAGAACGCGCCAAACGAAGCCAACAGAATGGTGCACTCATAGGCCGGCGGTATGAAGGCAGGCAAAGAGTTCAGCGGCTTTCCGCCCACATTGAGCGGGTAGTCGATGACGGCCGTGTACCACTCCAGCGAGTATCCGATAAAGCAGCCGCACAGACCGCAGAAGAAGACCGTCCAGGGCACCTTCTTGTCCGAGAAGCCGATGGCTTCGCTGAGGCCATGGATGGGGAACGGTGAGTACGCATCCATCTTCTTGTAGCCCGCTTCCCGAGCCGCCTCGGCTGCGTCCATCAGCGCTTCTGGCGACGTGAACTCGGCGACCAGCCCGTAAGGCCCTTCTTCCGATGCTCCGTAACCGTGGCTCACTTCATTGCCTCCATGTTGATTGGGTCCCGCTTCTCCACTAGCCGCCTCCGCTGAGCGCAACCGTTTCGACCGGTTCGACGGCCGGGTTGCCCTTCTTGATGGTCTTGTAGAGCAGATCTTTGATTTCGAAGAAGTTGATCACCGGCAGGAACCGAATGAACAGGAACATCATCATCGTGAAGAAGCCGATGGTTCCGGCGTACATCGCGATGTCCCAGAAGGTGGGATAGTACGGCCGGTTCGAGCTCGGCAGGTAGTTGTTCATCAGCGACATCGGGATGATGACGAACCTCTCCAGCCACATTCCGAGGCTGACAAACTGGCAGATGATCATCACGCACCACGGGTTCCTTCTTGCGTAGGGCCACCAGAAAAGGTTCGGCGCCACCACGTTGCAGAAGATCAGCATCCAATAAGCCCAGGAGTAGGGGCCCGTCCACCGGATGTGCCGGAAGAGCGCGAACTCGAACGTGTTGGCGCCGTACCACGAGAAGAACGCCTCCAAGACGTAGCCGTACGCAACGATCAATCCCGTCGCCATGGTGATCTTCGACATCCAGTCGATGTGGCGATCCGTGATCAGGTGCTCCAGCTTGTACATCTTGCGCACGGGGATCGCGAAGGTCAACACCATCGCAAAGCCCGCGAACACGGCGCCTGCGACGAAATAGGGCGGGAAGATCGAGACGTTCCAGCCCGGCATGATCGACACGGCGAAGTCGAAGGACACGATGCTGTGGACCGAAAGCACCAGCGGCGTGGAGATTCCCGCGAGCAGGAGATAAGCCTGCTCGTACCGGTGCCAGTGCTGATTGCTGTTCCTCCAGCCGAGGGCGACCAGTCCGAAGACCACCTTTGCCGGCTTGTTGGTCGCGCGATCCCGAAGGTTCGCAAAGTCCGGCACCAGACCCATGAACCAGAAGAGCAGCGAAACCGTGAAGTACGTGGAGACCGCGAACACGTCCCACATGAGGGGTGAGCGGAACTGCGGCCAGACAGCCATGATGTTCCAAAACGGGAACAGCCAGTAGCTGACCCACGGGCGGCCTGTGTGAAGAACCGGATAGATCGCGGCGCACATGACCGCGAAGATCGTCATCGCCTCGGAGAAGCGGTTGATCGAGTTACGCCACTGCTGGCGCATCAAGAGAAGAATGGCCGAGATCAGCGTACCGGCGTGGCCGATACCGATCCACCAGACGAAGTTGACGATGTCGAACGACCAGGCGACAGGGATGTTGTTGCCCCAGATGCCGATGCCCTGATAGACAAGCCAGGTGATCGAGAGACCCAGGAGGCACGTCCCAAGCACCCCGAAGGTGGCCATGATCCACCAGGCTCGCGGGTGGATCCGCTGTTGAAGAACCAGCCTGCCGATCGATTCGTCGATCGTGGCGTAGCTCTGCTGCCCGGTAATGAGCGGTTGATTGATTGGGGGGGTCGTCGCCATCTCTTAAGCTTGGGCCTCCGTATTCGTAGCCGGAATCGCCGGGTTCGGGTTTCTGAGCCGCGCAAGGTGTGAAGTCCTCGGCCGCGTCTGCACCTCTTCCAAGAGCAGATAGGCTCGGGGGTCCGCCTTGATCTTGCTGACCGCGGAGTTCTTGTCCGCCACGTTCCCGAAGACGATCGTCTTGGTTGGGCACGCCTGCTGGCAAGCCGTGACGATCTCGCCGTCCCGGATATCCCGGCCAGCTTTCTTCGCCTCGATGCGAGCGGCGTTGATGCGCTGGACGCAGTATGTGCACTTCTCCATCACACCCCTGCCTCGCACGCTCACGTCTGGATTGTTCATGAGGCGCAGCAGCTCGGTGCCCGTCTTGTGCGGCGTGTGGAACGGTCCTGGGATCAGGCTCTGGTTGAATACCGCGCCCTCCAGCCGATCGGTGAAGTTCGGCTGGTTATCCGAGTAGTTCAGGTAATTGAAGCGCCGAACTTTGTAGGGACAGTTGTTGGAGCAGTAGCGGGTCCCGACGCAACGGTTGTAAATCATCTGGTTCAAGCCCTCGTGGCTGTGAACCGTGGCGGCAACAGGGCAGACCGGCTCACAAGGAGCCAATTCGCAGTGGACGCACATGACCGGCTGCCAAGTGGCTTGCGGGTTCTCGTCGGTTCCGCTGTAGTACCGGTCGATGCGGATCCAGTGCATCTCCCTGTGGCGCGCGACCTGCTCCTTGCCAACGACCGGAATATTGTTTTCGGCCTGGCAGGCGACCACGCACGCGTTGCATCCGATGCAGGTGTTCATGTCGATGGACATGCCCCATTGCGGACCGTCCCAGACGAAGACCTGCTCCGGGAAGAGGTTTTGCTTCGCAATGTCCTCGTGGCTTGGAGCATCTTCCGGCTTGAGAGGCTCCTCTCCACCCTTTGCCAGCTTCTCTTTGAATTCGGCGAGGGTGAAATCTCGGATGACGTCCCGCTCGTCGATGATCCGGTCCCCGTTGAGCGGGCTGTGTCCCTGCGTCGAGGCCAGCTCGTATTGACCCCCAACCCTCGAGAGGACCGCACCTCCGATGTAGCCCACACCGCCGTTTCGAATGGTGTAGGCGTTGAAACCGCCGCCTTCTCGCTCCGTCCGCACGGTGGCGACGATCCCGCCTCGCGTTCGGCCGAACCCCAAGTGGACGGTCACGGAATCGTTCGCGTGGCCCGGCTGCACAAAGACGGGGGCAACAATGGTCTTGTCGCCCACCTGAAGCGAAACTAGATCGTCGCTCACGACGCCGCCGTTCCCGACTTTCAAAGCCGTGTCCGGACTGATGTAGATTGCGTTGTCCCAGGTCACCTTGCTCAGCGGCTTGGGCACCTCTTGCAGCCACCCGTTGTTGGCAAAGCGGCCGTCGTAGATGGACGGATCGGCGCGGAACACGACTTCGGTTCCCTGCACCATCGGCGGTGCCGTGATGCCCGACAGTTGGGCTGCCGGAGGCTGGACAGGTGTCGCCGACGTGTTCGCGATCACGCCATCGTTCAAAACCTTGCGCCAGCTCTTCTCGAAATCTCCCGGCAACTTGCCTCGCCAGTGGTCGCGAAGCAAGTTGTATCCGCTTGCGGGCTTGCCTGCCAGCAAGGCGAAGAATTCCAGCGGAGAGCGCGAGTCGAACAGCGGGACGATGACCGGCTGGATGATCGAAGCCGTACCGTCGAACGCGCGAACGTCGCCCCACGACTCGAGCGGAAGGCTCATCGGCAGGTGCCAATCGACCAGATCCGTCGTCTCGTCCTCGTTGTTTCCGAGCTGGACCTTGAATTTGACCTTCTTGATGGCATCCGCGAACGGCAGGTCGGCGGGAGCCGTGTAGCCGGGATTCGAATCGACGATAAACAGAGCGTCGACCGCGCCGGCGTTCATGTCCGCCACCAGCGTCTTGAGATCCTGTACGGCGCCACCTACCGCGGTGGATTCAACCGGCTCGGTGTGGATGACGGTCTTGCCGATCGACCCGAGCGCCGCATTGATCGCCAACGCCAACGCATGAACCTGGGCCGGCTGGTGAGGGCCTGCAACGACGATACAGGCTCCGCTGTTCTCCTTCAGGTTGTCCGCGATCGCCTTGATCGCAGTGCCGAGTGGCGCCGGGACTGAGCCGGCCTGCGCGCCCGGAACCCCGAGCTCGGAAGCAAGCTGCATCGCAATGCCAAAAACATCGGCTGCGCGGACCGGCCACCGGTGATCGGCGATCATGCCAACGAGACCCGGAGTGGACTCGAAGGCGTAAAGTCGGTTCATGTCGCCACCTGAACCCATCACGCGGCGGCCATTCGCGAACTGACGGGCGTAGCGGAGGCTGCCGGGAAGTTCGGCAGGACTCAAGAAGTCGGAATCAAGCGCAACGATGACCTTGGCTTGTGAAAAGTCGTAGGCGGTGTTGAGCGGCCGACTGTACGCCATGGCCGTGCCAAGGTGCGCGTTGGTCTGTCCGACCGGCTCCCATGCGTGCCACCTGGAACCGGGATGCTTCGCCAAGAACCCTTGAATCAGCGACGTGAGGGTCGGCGACGTTACCGTTCCCGTGAGCACCCGTATCCGCGACCCGTCCTTGATCTCTTTGAGCTGGTCTTCCAGCTTTTGCGTGAAATCTGGCCAGGTGCTCTCGTCGCCGACAAGCTCTTCGCCGGGAGTTCTCTCCTCCGTGAGGTCGTAGTGCATCGGCGCCGTCGGGCGGTCCGGATCGTAAAACGAAAGAGTCTCGGACTGCGAGAAGATGTCCAGCGAGCCAAGGGAGGCGGGATGGTCGGGATTTCCCGAAAGCATGATCGGCCGGCCCTCGTGCTGCTCCACCAAGACGCCGGTTCCGTAGCCCGCCATGACCACCGTGCTCGCATAGTAGAGCGGAACACCTGTGACCAGCTCCTCGGGCTGCTTGACGTAGGGAACGACCTTGTCTTCCGGAAGAAAAACTCCCCGGCAGCCGCTAAGTCCGGCGAGGGCGACGGAAGCGCCCATGAACTTGATCAAGTCGCGCCGGTTGATTTGCGCCAGGCTGGACCGGTTCGGGAATTCGTCATCCAGGAACCGCTGAAACTCCGGCGTTTCGGCCACCTCTTCAAGGGAGCGCCAATACTTCTTGCCCGACTTGCCGGCAAGCTTCCCTTTTACGGCAGTCAGATCTAACCGCGTCTGTTCCTTCTTCTCGTTAGACTCCATCAATCCTCGAATCCAAAACTTATCTGTGGCACACCGAGCAGTCCGCTAGCTGCTGCACTTTGATGCCGTAATCGCTCACGAGCTTCTTGCCTTCGCTGACTTCGCCGGGGTTGTCGGTGCCCTCGTAATGCCCCTCTAGAATCTCCTGCTCGCGCGGGCTCAGCTTGCCTGGGCCGTACTCCTGCATCTTCCAGTAGAGATTGAAAACTTGCTGGCGCGGCGAAAGCTCCGGATGGTCGGGGTCTTGGTAGACGTACCGCTCGGGCGCCCGATGGCACTGAAGGCACCACGCCATCTGGAAGGAGTTGCCTTTCCAGGTGATCGTCATATCCTCGACCGGGCCATGGCACACGTTGCAGTTGATTCCGCGGGCCACATGGATCGAGTGGTTGAAAAACACGAACTGGGGAACCTTGTTCACCAGGTTCCATTTGATGGGCGTACCCGTTTCGTAGCTTTGGCGAACCGGCTCGAGCAACGGCGAGTTCGTCCAAATCTGGCTGTGGCAGCTCATGCAGGTTTCCGTCGCCGGCAGACCCGCGTAGGGCGATTTCTCCACGCTGGTGTGGCAGTAGCGGCAATCGATTCCCAACTGCCAAGCATGGTGCTCGTGCGAGAAAGGAACGGGCTGGTCTTTGGGCACATCCACCTTGGTGTTGGCGGGCGACCGCGAAAGAGCGGCAATGCCGTACCCGATCGTGACCGGCAGAATGGCGAGCCCCAAAACGCCCACCCTGGCTACCGAATTCGCACTTGGCTTAAAAACTTGCGCCATTTATCGATTCACTCCGACCAGCAAAAATCCCTTAACACTTGCCTTCGGGGCCAAAAGGATACCGAGGCAGGTTCGACGATTGCAGACTCCCCTCAAGCCAAAACCCTCACAACGAACCGATCTATGGCCAGCATCAAAAACAAAATGGCCAAGTAGAGCATCGAATAGTGGAACAAACCGCTCGCCCGAGGCCGGTCGATCGATTTGTAGAGCCGGACGCAATAGCCGAGCAGCAAAACGTTCAGCACGACCGCCGATCCGCCGTAAATCCAGCCGACCTTCGGCATGAAGAACGGGATCAGCGTCACCACGGCCGTGATCATCCCGTAGATCGCAATCTGGATCACCGTGAAGCGGTCTCCCTTCACAACCGGCAGCATCGGCACGCCGGCTGCCGCATAGTCGTCCTTCAACAGCAGGGCCAGAGCCCAGAAGTGAACGGGCGTCCAGACGAAGATGATCGCGAAGAGGTACAGCGCCAGCGGGGGCAGGTCGTTGGTGACGGCAGCCCAACCGACGAGCGGAGGAAAGGCGCCGGCCGCGCCTCCGATTACGATGTTGTGCCAAGTCCGGCGCTTGAGCAGCATCGTGTAGACGACCACGTAGAAGACGAGCCCGCTGAACGCCAAAACCGCGCTGAGCATGTTCGCCGCTCCCCATAGGAGGGCAAACGAGCCCGCGGCGAGAGCGAAAGCGAAGATGAGCGCGCTCCGGCTGGGAATGCTTTGGGTAACCGTCGGTCGCTTGGACGTGCGCCTCATAGTGAAGTCGATGTCTCGGTCGATCACCATGTTGATGGCGTTGGCAGCGCCCGCGGCCATGTATCCGCCGAGAGCCACGGCCAAGAAGAGCCAGGCGCCAGGCCACTCTCCTTTGGCGGCCACGGCGCTTGCGAGTGTCGTGAAAAGCAGGAGAGAAATGACCCGCGGCTTGGTCAGCGCAATATATGCCCGGACCACGTCTCCGCCCCGCAGCGGCTTGTCGAGCTTCGCCTCCGCCGGCGCCGGCCGAGCCTCCACATGCTCGATATTCGCGCCGAGAGCAAAGGTTGCCAAGGCGATCAGCGAAATCCAGTTGACGTCGGCCACTACCAGATGCGCCATCTGCATCGGAATCGGCGCTTTGAGCCAGATGTTCATCGTGCCCAGCGCGAGCTGCCCGATGTAGAGGCCGACCATCCACTTCCCTGCAGCCTTGACAAACGGATCGGGGCGGAGGTGGCTTACGAGCCCGTTTGCTAAGGCCAAGTACAGACCGACCGAAACGGCGATGAGCGGGTGCAGCGGCTGGATGCGGACCATCCAGAAGGTCGCCGGGTTCATGGCGGCCTTGAGGACGTTGTCCGTGGGCATCAGCGTGTGGCCCAGCGCGGAGATGGCGCCACTCACGCCGATCATCACCAAGCCAAATCCGGCCATCGCCAAGATCCAACCGACGGAGGATTGGCCCTTGAGCTTAATCGGACGGATGCCAGCGCCGGCAAGCCCGGTGAGTGCCATCGAGCCAAGAAGTAGGAACGTGCTGATCACATGAGTGGCCATGACTCCGGCGCGTACGCCCGAGTCGTTGGAAGTGACCAGTTGAAACCTAACGAGCGCCCAGCCAATGAGACCCTCCATGAGGGTGAACCCCATTACGGCGATGGCGCCTTTTCTCGCGAGATGGCCCTTGGGGAACGTGCGCAGCGCCCAGATAAGCATCACGATCGCGAGGAGACCAGCAAAGGAGGTCGTGCCCCGGTGTGAGGCCTCGATGATCTTTGCGACCGGACCGTTCATCGGGTGCGAATCGCCATCGCACAGAGGCCAGTGACTGCCGCAGCCGTCGCCCGACTTGGAGGCGCGAACGAAAACACCCCATGCGACGATGGCCAGGTTATAAAGAAGCGTCCACCATACGAAGCGCGCGAAGCGTGGGATCGGGGCGTGAAGGCTCTCTATTTCGGACTGCGAAGGCGCCGCAACCGCTGGGTTTAGCAGGCTGCCTTTCTGGTTGCTCCTTTGAGGGTTGTTGAGTCCGACGGACATGGGTCCGACCTCATTAAACCCAACTTCGGCGGGCGTTTGGCGGGAATTCTTTACTTTCAGAAAAAATTAAAACTTCAATTTTTTCCGTCAAATCCGGCAAATCGAAGCGGGCGATCTATAGGTGGCCTGTGTTCTTTTGCCGCTTCGCACAAACTGCGCAATTTCACTGAAACCGTTTTTTGTGCAATAGCGTAGTGATGTGAAGAATGGAGCGCTCTCCAACTTGTGAAGCGACTTATCAGGTGATCCTAGACGGCGCCGACCGCATCTTGGCTCGCTACGGATTTCGCAAGATGAGCATGGAGGATCTCGCCAAGGAGGTCCGGATCAGCCGGCGAACCCTTTACTTGCACTTCAAGAACAAAGAGGACGTGGGCCTTTCCTCGATCGAGCGTACAGTTTCACGGGTTCACGATCAGCTTTGCGCGATCGCGAATGAAGACAGCGCGGTTACTGAGAGGCTGCGGAAGATCTTGCGGACCCGAGTGATGGCCCGCATCGAAGCGACCAAGCCCTTTCACGAGGGTCTCGATCAGCTCTTCGAAGTTGTCCGCCCTGGCTACCTCGCGCGGCGTCAGAAGATGTTCGAACGAGAGTCGGAGATCTTGGCTGCTGTGATTGAGGAAGGAATGCGAGGAGGGCTATTTCGTTCCGGATCCCCTCTCGAAGCCGCCGAGGCCTGCCTTTTGGCGACCAACGCCTTTCTTCCCTACGGACTAAGCGTCGCCGAATTGGGAAGACCCGACGATATCGAACGACGGCTCCATTCGATGATCGAACTACTCATTGGAGGATTGACACACCCTTGAAACACTTTTCACTCATTGCATTCTTTGCAGGGCTTGCTGCATTCGCCTGCTCCGGCCAAAAGCCTGAGCCCCTCACTCCGGAGGTCCAGTCACAGACGATTCACGACCTCTTGAGCGACATGAAAGAGGGCTATGTCTTTCCGAAACTGGCGGACGAGTCTGCAACGAAACTCAATGAAAACCTTGCCGCTGGAGCCTATAAGGACCTCGATGGCCCGACGTTCGCGAAGCGGCTGACGACAGATCTGCAGTCGGTTTGTCACGACGCCCACTTGCGAGTTCGCTATAGTGCCGAGCTGCTCCCCGTCCGCCAGCATGCGAACGAGCCTTCGAAAGCGGAGATCGAGGCTGGGAAACGATTCGACCGGGCCGTAAACGGAGGCGTCGCGAAAGCCGAGATCCTGGAAGGAAATGTCGGCTATTTGGAGCTACTGGGCTTTCTCTCTCCCGATGCGGCCGGCAAGCCCATCGAGGCGGCGATGCGGTTCTTGGCGAACTCAGACGCGCTTGTTCTGGACCTCAGACGAAACGGCGGTGGCGACCCGCGGACCGTCCAGCTTCTCTGCAGCTACTTCTTCTCCGGCGAGCCGGTCCATCTGAACGACATCTATTTTCGGCCGACGAACCAGACCACGCAGTTCTGGACCCATCGCCGAGTACCGGGGCCGCGGTTTGAGGGCAAACCGATCTACGTGCTCACTTCCAAGTGGACGGCTTCGGGCGCCGAGGAGTGTGCCTATGATCTGCAGAACCTTCACCGCGCCAAGATCCTGGGTGAATCGACTTGGGGCGGCGCAAACCCTGGAGGCAGTTATCGGCTGAACGATCACTTCTCGATCTTTGTTCCGAGCGGACGAGCCATCAACCCTTATACAAAGACCAACTGGGAAGGCACAGGTGTCATCCCGGACGTCTCGGTCTCGGCGGACAAGGCTCTTCAGGCCGCCAAAAAAATGGCTCTGCAGGAACTGCTCGGCAAGGCCAGTTTTCCCGACGACAAGGAGCGAATCCAAGAGGCACTTGGAGCCTTGAAAGACTCCTAAACACTGCGAGCCACAGTGGCTAAAGGAGCCACTTTCGGTTCAAAAATGCTTGCCGTCCCACGCGGTCGTCTGCCAATTGTCGAGCGCGTGGGGCTCGGGCATCCAGTGGGGGAGCTCCATGATCAGTCGTCCCGCAAGGCCGTACGCGAAGGGTTCGTAAAGTCTTCGGGCCTCGGTCAGCTGCTCGATAGCCTCGGGCGAGGTGTTGATACGGATCCCGAGATGATCGAGCTCCCGGCAGATCACCGCGAACTGTTCTTCGGGGAGGCGCTCGGGCGGCGTGTGCGGCTCGGTGCCGAGGACATAGCCGAAATCGACGACCAGATGGCGAGCCATCTTGAAGGTGGCGTTCGCCTGGAAGCGGGTTTGGCGTGCCCAAGGGGCGTCCTCGGGGAGACAGGTCATCGCGACCGCGCACGCGTCCATCACCGCAGTGAGCGAGCGGAGCCACGACTGGTCGTCGTGCTGGGACCGGTAGAAGGCGAGGACCGGATAGCTGAGATAGTTCTCCAGGAGCTGCCCGGCAAAGACCTCCCACTCCCGAAAGAGGACGTGGAGCTGGTCCATGCAGTCGGCCTCCGCATGACGGCGCAGGATTTCGGCGGCCGTGGGATCGGAGCCGGCTTTGCTGTCGAGAAGAAGGATCGTCACCTCGCGGCGAGAGAAGGCGGAGTAGAGAACGGGCACGTAGCTAATGACCAGCGCCAGAAATGCGAAGCCCATTCCCGCTTCCAAGACGGCCAAGAACTTTCCGGCGGGCGTGGAAGGGACCAGGTCGCCGTATCCCAGCGTAAAGAAAGTGACCCCGCTGAAATAGAGCCGATTTCCAAAATCATGAGGCTGACCCAGGTGGAAAGGAACCTGCAGAGCGTCCCCCATGAGGGTGAAGCCGAAAATCAGCAGGATCGCCCAAACGGCAATCAAGGCAAAAAGCGTAATGGGAGCGAAGCCTACGAGGGCCGTTTGGCGCCAATTGGATCGGGGGAGGCGAGCAATGCCTTCGAAGGTCCAGCGACTGACCTTAAAGAAGAAGTTGGCCAAACGAAGAGCTCGCTTGACGGTTCGAGGCAGAACAATCGTCTCGAACGAATCGACCAAAACGATCAAGACGCAGAGGACGCCTGCAGCAAATTCGAGAATGCCAACAAGGTTCGGAATGACGAAGTTTAGCGGAAGCGACCCGCACCATACTGTAGAAGAATGTCCGTAACTCTCGAAGTCGATGCCTTGAACCCCGAGCAGCGAGAGGCCGTGATGTACAACGGCGGCCCTTTGCTGATTTTTGCGGGCGCCGGCTCCGGCAAGACGAGGGTCATCACTTATCGAATCGCCCGGCTCTTAGAAGACAAGGTTCATCCCTCCCGTATCCTCGCGGTCACCTTTACCAATAAGGCCGCACGCGAAATGAAGGAAAGGATCACCTCGCTGGTCGGCGACATGGCCCGGACGATGTGGATCGGCACGTTCCACTCCCTCTTTGCCCGTATCCTTCGCATCGACGGTAAGGCGATCGGCCTCGATCCGAACTTCGTGATCTACGACGATGCCGATCAGATCTCCCTGGTTCGCGAGATTCTCAAGAAGATGAATTTCGACGATAAGGCGATCCAGCCCCGAGCGATTCTCAGCGAGATCTCCAGCGCCAAGGAAAAGCTCAAATCTCCCGAGAGGTACGCCGCGAGCGCGACGGGGTTCATCGAGAAGATCTCGGCTCAGGTGTACAAGAGCTATCAGGAGCTTTTGTTCAAGTCGAACGCCTTAGACTTCGATGATATTCTGTTCTTCACGTATCGACTTTTCGAGCAACGTGCGGACGTTCTGGATAAGTATGCGTGCCGATTCGAGCACATATTGGTCGACGAGTACCAAGATGTCAACTTCGCCCAGTACAACGTAATCCATCAACTTGCTAGCAAGCACCGGAACATCGTCGTTGTTGGCGACGACGACCAGTCGATCTATGCATGGAGAGGGGCCGACGTTAGCCTTATCTTGAGGTTCAGTGGGGACTATCCGGATGCGAAGGTGGTCAAGTTGGAGCGGAATTACCGGTCGACGAAGAATATCCTGGCCGCAGCCAACGAGGTGATCAAGCACAACCGGTCTAGAGCCAACAAGAGCCTTTGGACCGAGAACGAGGAGGGAGAGCTGATCTCGCTCATCGTGACGGGTACCGAGAAGGACGAGGCGACGGTGATCGCGGAGAAGATCCAGCAGCAGGTCCGGTTCGGAAAGCGGAAGTATCGCGACTTCGGCGTGCTCTACCGAACGAACTCCCAGAGCCGTGTGATGGAAGAGGCGTTCCTTCAGATGCGGATTCCCCATTTGCTGGTAGGCGGGCAACGGTTCTATGAGCGCAAGGAGATCAAGGATATGGTCGCCTACATGCGGCTCGTGTTCAACTCCCGAGACGATGTCTCGTTCCGGAGGATTGTCAACGTTCCCTCGCGAGGTATCGGACAGGGCGCCATGACCAATTTGGAGAACATGGCCGCCAAGCGCTCCATCTCGCTTTATGAAGCCGCGCATGACCAAGAGCTGCAGACCAGCTTGCCTCCAAAGACCCGAAGCTCTATCAAAGGCTTCATCGCTTGCATCGAAGAGGCGAAGGATGTGGAGGCAAGCACCTATGTGACACCGATCTTGCGCGCCCTGCTGATGACGTCCGGCTACATGGATGCGCTCAAGAGCGAGGGGACTGAAGAGGCGTTAGGCCGCCTGGAGAATCTGCAGGAGTTGGTGAACGTGACAACGGAGTACGACCGCGACGTAGAAGACCGATCTCTTGCTGGGTTCTTGGAGAGTGTCTCGCTCGTTTCGGACGTCGACAGTATGTCCGGCACGGGTGACGCGGTGACGTTGATGACTCTTCACTCCGCGAAGGGGCTCGAATTTCCAGTTGTTTTCATCGCCGGTATGGAAGAGGGGGTCTTCCCCCACTCGCGCAGCCTGACTTCGGACACGGAGTTGGAGGAGGAACGACGGTTGGCCTATGTCGGCATGACTCGGGCCCGTGAAGAGTTGCACCTGGCCAACGCCAAGCGTCGATCGATCTTCGGCACGCCGAACTTCAACCTGCCCTCGCGGTTCTTAGAAGACATCCCTCGACACCTTCTGCAAGAGCAGAACCAAACGTGGTCGCCAACCAATCTGCGAAGCGTCTATCAGGAGCGGAACGGCAGCTATCGAACGTACGAGCCGCCGCCTACCTCCACGGCGCCGACCCGGGCGGTCACTCCCAGTTGGAAGGCGCCGTTTGTGACGGGCGACCGCGTGCGTCATCGGACGTTCGGGATCGGCGTGGTGATCGCGTGCAGCCCAATTAAAGACGACGCCGAGGTCACCGTCGTGTTCCCTGGCGCGACGGGACAGAAGAAGCTGCTTCAAAAGCTGGCGAAGCTCGAAAAGATCTAGCGGACCATGAGGAGACTCGGCAGCGACAGCGATAATCAATGTAGCCGCGACTTGGTTCGTAGTCGCGTGGAGCGTTTCGATTTCGATTTCGATGGCCCTGAATCAAGATTGATCGATAGGTTTACGCGACCACGAACCAGGTCGCGGCTACATATTCTCTTCCTTGTCGCCCTCGCCGGATGTGGCTCTAACTCCGCCGATCTGATGCCACTTTCCGAAGGGGCCAAGTGGACCTATTTAGTGCGCGCCGTCTCCAGCTACCCCGACGCCGTGATGGTGAAGAGACAGGTGGCGGTGGGGGATGCTCAAGGTTATGAGATGCAGGGGAGGATGGGGGTTTACCATCTCGCCTGGGATAAGGGGCGGCTGGTGACCGACATGATGGCTACCGCACGCTTCATTCCCCCGCTTATCCTGTTGGCGCCGCATCAGAAAACGACGCGGTGGTCGGGCTGGGTCCTATCGGATGATAAGCGGATCCCAGCCAAGGCGACGATCACGAACAGCCCCCAAAAGCTGGACCTGCTGGGCAACCCGGTGGAGACCACTCGGTCGGATGTTACGGTCAATTTGGCAGGTCAGAACTTGACGCTATCGACATGGTTCCAGCCATCAGTGGGCATCGTGCGCCAGGAGCAACGAACGAATGGTCGCATTGATCTGACACTCGAATATCTCGGTCGCTAGTCGCCGTCCGAGTTCGCGAATCGGGGCATGCGAAAGCCAGGGGGGAAACGATTGATGGCAGCGTGTTCCGGAACGGACGGCGTTTCCGGCTCAGTTTTCATTTGATGCAGAAGCACCTCGACCTGATCCAGCATGAAACTTGCCAGCCTCTTAGCCTCCGGCTGCCCGATCCAGAGCATAAGAGAGCTGAGAAACAACTCCTTCAAGTAGGCGAACGAGAATCCATCGGTTCGACGGGCAACATTGGCGATTTCGCTCTCGGTTAGCTTTAGTGCCGGTTCCAGCAAGTCCGTGCGCAACTCGAGGTATGCGATGCGGCTGTTTTCGTCGGGAAGTTCAAACGAATACTTTCGATCAAAACGGCTGGGCCGCTCGAGAATGGCCGGGTCCAGACGCTCCGGGTGATTGGTCGTTGCGACGGTTAGAATGCCGGCGTTCGACGCGAACCCATCCATTTCGTTGAGAAAGAACGACCGGTTTCCCTTGTCGATCAATGAGTCCAAATCCTCGAAGACCAGGATGCAAGGGGAACTCTGGCGAGCCTTCTCAAACACCTCTGAAATGTTGGCGTGATCCGTTTTGTGAGGATGCTTGAAGCTCTTCACGTAAAGGGCTGGCTTTCCTAGCTGGTTGATCAGTCCCTTAATTGCATGCGTCTTGCCGTTGCCGGGAGGGCCGAGAAAGAGAACGCCGCGCTTCCATGCAATCCCATACCGGTTGTGGACCTCTTCCGCCTGGAAAAAGGACGTGAACTCATGCGCCAAGGTCTCCTTGAGTCCTCCAGCAAGAACCAGGTTCGAGAGCGTCGCCCCTTTGATCTCATCGAAAAGAGACTCGTCCTTGTACCACTGGCCGCTGTACACCAGGATCTCATCGCGGATCTCGCTGTTCCACTCGCAAACGGCTCTGAAGAAGCTGGACGCAGCATTCGCTGTCTCACCAAGCACGTAATGCCGGAGGGTGCGGCAGTAAGCGCCGTGGATCCCCACCGAAACGACTTCAAAGGTTTGCTCCTGCCATTCAACACGGTTCCAGTTGTTGTAAAGACTGGCGTGGATTGACCGCTTTCGGTGATTGTAGGTGTAATCGAGCTCGCTCACGACCTCTGGCCGCTTTTCCACTTTACAATGGCCCGCAAAAGCGAAGGAACGAACTCTAAAAGCGCTGTCTTCCGTTTCGAGTAAGTACAGCTCAGGAAAGGCCCGTTGCAAACTGGCGCTCAACTGGTAAAAGATCGCATCCTTGGGTTGGCTCAGGGCATCGGCTATAAACTCTTCGACAGATTCCGTCATATTTCTAAAAGGGGCATCCGGTGAGATACTGTCATCTTACGGGAGAGGCTCCGCCTGAATAGGTCTAAACCCCTGATGTCCACCGAAGTCGCCGAACCCATCGCTCCTCCCGCTTCCAAGCTCGTGACCCTCAAGGAGGTGCGGGCCAACCAGAAGGTGCGCAAGCTGATCGATGGGGCTAACGAGGTGATGAAGTCGATGGGCTACACCGAGCATGGCCACAGGCATGTGGGGGTCGTCTCGTCCATCACCCGGTACATCCTGGAGCACGTTCAGGTTCCGCCCCGCGAGGTGGAGCTAGGGCAGATCGCCGGCTACCTGCACGACATTGGCAACGTGATCAGCCGGCTGAACCACCCGATGCAAGGCGGCGCGATCTCGTTTACATTGCTCAACGAGATGGGGATGGATGCAGGCGAGATCGCGCCGATCCTGGGCGCCATCGGCAACCACGAGGAGCTGACGGGAGGGCCCGTCTCGATTATGTCGGCCGCACTGATCATCGCCGACAAGAGCGACGTGCATTTCAGCCGCGTTCAGAACCCGCTGATCGAGACTTTCGACATCCACGACCGTGTGAACTATGCGGTTCAGAAGAGCCGGGTTGAGATGAAGCCGGACGCCAAAACGATCGAGCTAAATCTGGAAATCGACACCTCCCATGCGACGGTGATGGAGTACTTCGAGATCTTTCTCACCCGCATGGTGATGTGCCGCAGGTCGGCTGAGGTTCTCGGTTATCGTTTCACGTTGAACGTCAACGGCACTTACCTCGAATAGGTCCCATATTCCTAGCAATCCGGCCTTACAATAGAGATGCCATGCAGCCGGAAACCAACTATCCGCGGCACGATAGCGACCTTGAACGGAGACCGACTTCCCGCCTCGCCACTTGGCTGGTCTTCATCGCGCTGGTGTTGGTGCTGGTGTCTGTATTCCTTCCGGTCTTTGCATCTACCAGCGCTGGGAGCAACCGAACCAGCTGCCTATCCAATATGAAGCAGCTTGGGTTGGGAGCCATTTTCTACGCGAACGACTACGATGAACGCTTTCCAAAGGCCCGAACGTGGGGAGACTCGATTGCCGGGTACGTAAAGAACCCAAGGATCTTCAACGAACCGACTCTGAAGGATAAGACCGACGGTTATGCGTTCAACTCGGCGTTGGGAGGAAAGGAGTTTCCTGAAAACACCCCCTCAAACCGAGCCTTGATCTTCGAGTCATCTCACCTGATCTGGAATGCCGCCGACCCGCTGCTTACTCTTTGCGTCCCTCCACGGCACAGGACTACAAATAACTTCGCCTTCGCCGATGGCCACGCCAAGGCGATACGGCTGGATCAGACGCCGAGACCTTAGGGCAATCTCTTTCATACTAAAGGAGTCCGCTGAGTTGCGGGCCTTCGATTTCATGTCCTCTGAAGCCTTCATTCAAAACGAGCTCAGGCCGGCGATCGACGCCTATCAGGCTGGAAATCTGACCCTTGCCGCCTCGCGGGTCGATAAAGTCCTTGCGTCTTATCCAGACCATCCCGAAGCCACTCTGGCGAAAGGCATGATCGTGCTGGCGCAGGGGGACCAGAACCAGGCGCTCCGGTGGTTCGAGTCTTCGCTGCAAGCCGATCCCTCGAACACAGAGGCACTGGCTTGGGCCGCTTTTGTGAACCTCAACCTGCATCGGTTCGCCGAGGGCGAGCAGCTTGCACGAAGGATGACCCTCGCCGATCCGAGGAATCCGCGAGGCTTCTATCTCTTGGGCAGCGCGCTACGGGCTTTGGACCGAATCGAAGAGGCCCTGAAGGCTGTGGATCAAGCGCTCTCGCTCACGCCCGAAGACGTCGATTCTCTGGTGTTAAAGGCGAGGCTGCTTCGAAAATGGCAGATGCCGGGGTTAGCCACCGAACTTTATCGGCGAGCCCTCTCGATCCGTCCGTCGCTTCCGGCCGCGGTCGACCTTGCCCGAACGCTGCTTCATGAAAACCAACCGGCCGAGGCGCTCGAGGTGCTTCAATCGGTTTCCACCTCCCTCCCGGAGCAGAACCGTCCCTACGCCCTCATCGCTCAGGCGAATACGGAGCTGCAGCGCTTTGAGGACGCCGACAGGCAGTGGGCTCTGGCTGAACGATATGCGAGAGATAAAACCCTTGTCATTCAAAGCCGGGCAACGGCCGAAATCGCCGTTGGAAGGTTCGAGGTTGCCGAAGGCCTCCTTCGGAAGCTGATCGACCAAGGGCTCTTGGTGCCTTTGAGCTTCTTCACGCTCACAACCGCACGCAAGATGAGGCCGGACGATCGGCCGCTGATCGAGCGGATGCAAGGACTGGCTTCCAAGCCCGGACTCAGTTCCGATCAGCTCATCAACCTCCACTACGGATTGGGCAAAAGCTTCGACGACCTCAAGGAGTTCGAGCAGGCGATCCGGCACTTCGACGAAGCCAATCGGATCTGCTATGAGATCTATCCAGGCTTGAAGTCGTTCAGCCTCGAAGACGCAAAGGCCCTTACGGACCTCCAGATCCAAACTTTCAATCCAGATCGCATCCGGGAGCTTTCGGCGGGCGGGCTGGATTCACGCTTGCCGCTCTTCGTGGTGGGAATGATGCGCTCGGGGACCACCCTCACCGAGAGCATCCTGGGCGCTCACTCGCAGGTGAAGGGTATGGGTGAGCAGGCATTTTGGATCGAGCGCTCGAGAGAGTTCCTGATTTCGAGTCCGGAGGGCCTTGAGATCGATCTCGATACGGTCAAGCGGTTTGCGCCGGAGTACCTGCAACTGCTCGACCCGCACGACGATTCGGTCCGCCACGTGGTCGACAAGAACCCGGCGAACTTCGATCTCTCAGCCATGCTCCACTGCGTTTATCCCAACGCTAAGTTCGTCCACCTGAAAAGGAATCCCGTCGACAATCTGCTCTCTCTCTGGATGACGCCGGTCAGCGCAAACGTTCGGTATGCGTCCAACAAGGAAAACCTGGTTTTCGCCTATCGCGAGCACGTCAGATTGTTGAAACACTTCTTACAGGCTCTTCCCTCCGACCGCTTCGCGAGCTTTCAGTATGAGGATCTCACTTCCCAGCCGGAACAGACGATTGGGTCAATCCTGGATCATGTGGGTCTCGAGCCGGAGTCGGCATGCTTCGCTCCGGAGAAATCTTCGCGCGCGGTGCTGACGCCCAGCGTCCATCAGGTCCGTCAGCCGATTCATCAGGGCTCCCAAGCTCGGTGGAAGAACTACGAGCCGTGGCTGGGCGCTTTTGGTGAGCTGCTGGAGTAGAAGGTGAACGCAAATCTCGATCAGCTGATGGCCGCCGCGAACCAGGCCTACGCTCAAGGGCGGTTTGCCGACTGTCAGCGGCTGTGCCGTCAGGTTCTTACTCAAGCGCCGACAAGCGTCGCCCCCCTCGTTCTGCTTGGCATCTCCCTCTCGAAGCTGAACGATGCAACCGGCGCCACAGAGCAGTTCGAGAGGGCGATTCAGGCCGATCCAAAGTGTGCGCCTGCTTACCTGTGGCTCTCCATGGCGCTGCGCTCTCTGGGACAGGGCGAAGCAGCCTTGCAGCGAGCCCGCGAGGCGACGTCCCAGAACCCGAACGATGGATTCGCCCAGCACAACCTTGCTCAGTGCCTACTCGACCTCGGCAAGTTTGCCGAGGCCGAGCCGATTCTCAGGAGGGTGACCGCGGCAGCGCCAAACGTGGCCATGGCGCATCATTCGCTCGGCGTCGCCCTAAACGGTCTCGCGCGGAAGGCGGAGGCGGTGTCGGCGTTCCGTCGGGCAGCGCAGTTGGATCCGGGCGCCGTGCAGACCCAAATTGCCCTGCGGCAAATCTTGATCGAGGAGGGTGACACCGAAGGGGCCGGGGCTGCCGCACGGGCGGCGGTCAGGTTGAATCCGAATTCCGCCGAGGCGCACCTTTGGCTCTCGCGCATCCTGATGGAGGATGCGAAGGGCGCCGAGGCTGAAGCGGAGCTGCAGACAGCGATGAGGCTCGAGCCAGACGGCGCCATCGCGCACTTTCTGCTGGGATCGGCCCTTCAGGTGAAAGGCGACATCGACGAGGCCGAGACGCAGTTTCGGGAGTCGATCAAGCTCAATCCCCGCCAAAGCTCGGCTTATTTCGCCCTCACGACCAACCGCAAGATGAGCGACGGCGACCGACCGCTTCTTGCCGTCATGGATGAGGTTTCACAGGACGAGGCCCTCGGCGCCCCAGACCGGAGTCGGCTCCACTACGCGATGGGACAGGCCTTCGAGGATTTGGGAGAGTACGAGAATGCCATGCGTCATCTGGACGAGGCCAACCGAATGGCATACCGGGTCAAGTATGGAAGCCAAGCCTTTGATCGTCGAAGCTACGCGGAGTCCACGGACCGCACCATCCGCACTTTCGACGCCAAGCTCTTCGAGCAGCCTTCGAGCGAATCGAGCGAGAGCGATCTGCCGGTCTTCGTGGTCGGAATGATTCGTTCCGGAACGACGTTGGTGGAGCAGATCCTTTCTTCCCATCCACAAATCGGCGCGGCCGGCGAGCAGAAGTTTTGGCTCGCAAACTCGACTGGCGCTCTGCAGGGCAACGGGCGAGTCGACCTTTCGGCGCTCAGGCGTCTGGCAGGAAGATATGAAAAGCTGCTCCGCGAGATCGCGCCAGGCAAAGAGCATGTGGTCGACAAGATGCCGATGAACTACATGGTCCTTGGTCTGATCCATCTCGCATTTCCCAAGGCGAGAATCATTCACGTCAGGAGGCATCCCGTCGACACCTGCATATCGATTTATGCAACGCCCAATCGCACAAAGATCGGATGGGCGCACGACAAGGGGAACATTGCCTTTGCCTATCGGGAGTATCGGCGCTTGATGGAACACTGGCGACAGGTGCTGCCTTCGGGAACCATGATCGACGTGGAGTATGAACAGCTCGTGGGTTCGCCGGAAACGGCCACCCGCGCTCTGATCGAATTCTGCGGTGTGGAATGGAACGACGCATGTCTGCGCCCTCAAGACAACAAGCGGCTGGTGGTCACTCCAAGCGTTTGGCAAGTCCGGCAGCCGGTCTATAAGACTTCAATCGCCCGTTGGAAGCGGTTCAAGCCATGGCTCGGTCCCTTTGAGGACCTCAAAGAAAGTTAGGGCAACCCTTGCGGATTGCCCTAAGATGAGCGTGAAACAGAGCCGACTACTGGGAGCCGGGAGCCTTTGCAGGACCTCCAGGCGCAGGGGGCGCCCCAGCCGACCCGCCAGATGGCGGGGTGAACTTTTTGGTGTTGTCGGCTTTTCGCACCATACCGCCTTTCGCCGGCGCGGCATCTTTGCTCTTGGCCGACGCGGCGGCCAAGTTTTTAGCAAAAGCATCGTCTTGAGCTGTGGGGCCCTCACTGCCGCTGCAACCAGCTAGCAGTAGGACACACCCTGCGACGATCCAAGAGCTAAACGTCAATTTCACTGATTGATGGCCCAGATGAACTTCGACTTGTCGGTGACCGTGCCCTTCTGCATGGTCTCGCCGAAGGCCGAGCATCCGTCAGCGGTCTGCGTAATCGACATCGGATGGACGTGGCCATCGGCGAAGCCAATCACGACCTGACCCAGCTGAGCGGCAGCCGCCGCCGTGCTGGAAGTCTGGTTATAGAACGGCCACAGGCCACCATAAACGTTCCAAGCCAGCGGGTTCGGGAACCAGCCACTGCCATAGCTGTACAGCTCGCCGGCCGCAGCGTAGCTCGCAAACGGATCCAGGTAGTTGCCGTTCTGGTCTTGCCAGCACGGGGTCTGAACAACCCAGTTGCCGCCGCCGGTGGGCGCTCCGCCGACGCGGTTCCAAATGGAGGTACCGAACATCAGGGTGTGCGCCGGCTGAGTGACCTGGCTGGCGCTAACGGAAGCGGATCCGATATAGGTACCACCAGCAACCTGGGGATAGATCCACGGGCTGAAGAAAGCGAAGTTGTAACCCATGTTGCTGCGAACGCCAAGCGCGTATGCTC
>DASZPA010000404.1:0-3464 GCA_035550555.1 Fimbriimonas sp. | reverse complement strand
CGCCTGCGCCTTCACGGCGGCCTGGTTTCATCCCGAGTGGTACCACCGGGTGCTCAGCTACTCTGGCACCTATGTGGACCAGCAATGGCCGTTCCGGGCAACCGCTCCGCTCGGAGCCTGGGAGTACCACAAGACGTTCATCCCTCAGAGCTCTCGAAAGCCGATTCGGATCTGGATGGAGGTCGGTGAGAACGACCTTCGCCCTCACGACCCGGAGGGGACCTATCACAACTGGGTCATGGCCAATCAGCGCATGGCGGCAGCCCTGAAAGCGAAGGGTTATCACTACCAGTACGTGTTCGCTCAGGACGCCGGCCATGTGGATGGCAGAGTCCTTCGCCAGACGCTCCCGGAAGCGCTGGAATACGTCTGGAAGGGCTACCCGGTTTATCGCTAGCGAAAGGGTTGGCGTGTGGCTAGCGGGCTCGAATGTCTCCCGCGAGTATTCTGCCGACCATGAGCATTCCGGCTTTCTCG
The DNA here is from genome assembly GCA_035550555.1 of Fimbriimonas sp. Classification (GTDB taxonomy): domain Bacteria; phylum Armatimonadota; class Fimbriimonadia; order Fimbriimonadales; family Fimbriimonadaceae; genus Fimbriimonas. The sequence continues at coordinate 2,987 of DASZPA010000404.1, read as the reverse complement.
AGGGTTCTTCTGGACGCTTCGTTGTCCGGATTGCATCGCGCGGCGGGCAGCCTGCCTGATTCATAGGCGACGCGCTTGAGCTCCTGCACGATGTAGCTGCCATAGCCCTGTCCTCTCGCGTCCTCCACAACCTCCATGTAGAGGTCGCCGAACGGTGGGTTGTAGTGCGTGAGAACGCCGCCGCTTGCGACCAACGCGCCACGCTTTTCCAGCACCCATTGGCTGTCTGTCTTGTCTTCGGGACCTGCCGGTCGAAAGGTGGTGCCGGGGCAAGAGAGGCAGGAGAACATTCGATCTTGGAAGAGGAAATTCTCGGTTTGAATGTTCTCGGCGCAGTCGTAGAGCATGGCCAGAGAGAGGGGCAGGTTGGTTTGCGCCTCCATCTGCGTGGCGCCGCTGACCGCGACCAGCTCACGCACCATCGGCAGAGCATGCCTGCGTAAATGAGGCATCACGTAGAACTCGCCAAGCCGGTTCTCGTAGTGCTTGGTCCAAACCGCCCCATATCCGCCGGTTCGGCCGTCCACCAGGATGAGGTAGGCGCGGCCAAATCCCCGAGACAGAAGCGAGTCCCGGATGAGCTGACAGTTCGATTCGTGGCGGTACAGCTCACGCAAGGGGACTACCCGCGCCTCTTCGGTTTGAAGGACCTCAATCCGCATTGCTCACTCTACCGAAGACGGTATAAGGGGCTATGGCCAGTTCGCCACGCGCTTTAGGCTATGTCTACGAGGGTTGGGAGGGATACAACCGGAGCCTTGTCAATGCGATCTCGAACCTCTCGGAGGAGCAGCTCGCCTTTAAGTCCTGTCCCGACATGCGGGGAGTCGGCGAGCTCGCCTGGCACATAGCCGACGGGCGCGTCGACTGGTTCCAGCGCATCAACCCGGAGCCGTGCAAACCGCTGAGAGCCGAAATCGAATCTCGAGAAGGAACGCCTTTGAGTTCCGCGCAAATCGTGGCGTGGTTCTCAAAGACATGGCAGATGGTCGAGGCGACCCTAGCTCTTTGGACCGTGGATGACCTTCCCGTTACCTTTGAGCAGCCCTATCAAGGAAAGGTCTTCGCCGTTTCTCGACAGTGGGTGATCTGGCGGATCATGGCACACGATATCCATCATGGGGGCCAACTTAGCGAAATGCTCGCGATGCAAGGCGTGTTTCCCACGGAGCTCACCCGGCTGGGCGGTCACCTTACCGAGCCTCCGGTAGTCAGAGAGGCTTGAACTCGAATGGCGCCGTTCCGCGCGCTTCTCTAACCTTAGTGACCGTGCTATCTCGAAGTAAGCAACGGTAAATCGATCCGGCGTTTGGATGCCGCTCAAAGTCTTCTTCTGTATATCCCTGTGCCGCGGAAGTGATATAGAGTTCGCTTCCTGCAATCGCCGCAGACGTTGTTTGGGGCGCATCCGTGGAGATTCGTTCGACGATCTCGCCGGATTCCCGGTCGACGACGATGGCGCCATATTCGCGGGGTAGGTAGAGGCAAAGGAACAACAGCCCGTTGCCGGATCCCGTCATCCCGTCCAGGTATCCGAACTCCTCAAACGGCAAAGAGACCAGATCCGGCTTGCGCGACATCACGCCCTCAGACAGTCGGTGCTCGTATCGCTGGATTGCCGGGTATTGGCTGCAAACGTAGTAGAAGTCCCAAACGTCTGGATCGGCGGTCGGGAACCAGTGCATTCCATTCGGCGTGGTCAGCGGAGGGTTGTCGACGTGGGGCAGAGTGAAGGAGCCATCCGGAGCGACGCGCCAAAGCCGCCCGGCGCCATGCATTCCCCCAATCATGCCGCCGACGTAGAAACAGCCATCCGGCCCAACCTTTCCATCGTTATAGTGCGGTCCAAGATGCTGCCGATCTTCTTCTGGATGGGTGAAGTGCCGGATTCGCCGCGTGTCCAAGTCGAAGAGATAGATGCCACTTGCGATCGCGGCCAGCAACCCGCCTCCCGCCATGGGGGCAACGCATCCGAGGATCGGCGTCGCCGATTCCTCGATGAGACCCTCTTTTCGCAGCAGAATGGCCAGATCGATGTCCTCCGTCAAGCCAGAGGTCAGGGCCGTCCTGCGCAAGAGACAACGCCGGGCGTCGGTCGAGAACAGTTGACTGCCAAGGACAAGCGGCCCTTCGCCGAGAATCACACGGCCGCCGCCCTGCAAGTGCGGACTCACAAACGGCGATGCAACCATCGACGCACGTTACCTTTCATCCATGCCGAATCGCCGCGACAGCCTAGTCGGCGATGGCTGGATCAGGAAGCTTCACGGCCGCTTCTCTCCTGCCGCGACGAGGGATTGCAGCCGCTCCAACTCTGTCCGATTCTCGTCAAAGAAAGCTCTGTCTGCCCCTTCCACGGCCGGAACCGCCAGGCGGACCTTCTCCCGGCCATCGCGAGAAATCCCAAGCGCGAAGGCTCTGCGGTCGCCGTTGTGAGGTTCCCGGTTCATGAGGCCGCTTTCGATCAAGGCGCGAACAACCTGGCTCGTCATCATCGGATCCGTGCCCGCGCGGTCGGCGAGCTCGCGCTGGCTGATCGGCCCCCCATCGTGGTCCAAAGCCCAAGCGAGACAGGCGAGCAGAACGAACTGAACGTGCGTGAGCCCGAATGGAGCCAAGGCAGCTCGGACGGAGCGTTGCCATCGATTGGTGATTTGCCACAGGAGCAGTCCCGGACTCTGTTCTGGAGCGCGGAACTGCGTTACTTGATTCCAGTTCACTTCCGGCCGCCTGTCATGGCTTCCTTAATCCTCAGGAAGTCGGCCCGTTGGATCTCCAGAAAGCCGAACCGAAAGGGTGCTCCCCAGTGCTTCTTGTCTTTGATGAACTCCAGATGAGGGATCAGCGGGTGGATGTCCGTCTCTCCGGTGTCGAGGTAAGCCACAGAACGTCGCCAAGGGTGAAATCCGAGAGCCATCTCTACTTGCTCGGCTTGTTCGTCGACCAATTCGCCGATGGCCGTGAATCGCTGGCAGGGATCGGGAAGA
>DASZPA010000403.1:0-15769 GCA_035550555.1 Fimbriimonas sp. | reverse complement strand
TCGTGCCGATGAAAGCCTGCAAGACGATGCCGACGACCAGGCAGATCGCCATCGCCAGCAGCACCATGCCCGGGCGCCGGTGGCGTTGCGGCGCCTGCATTGGGGTTCTGCCATCAACCGAGTGCTCCGCACCACTGTTGTGCGGCGACTGCTGTGCCGGCAAAGACTCCGAAGGCATGGATTGATTGTAGAAGGTCGGGCAACAGGCCGGGAGGCTAAAATCGAGCCTGTTCTATGAACTTCGGAATCATCGGCTGTGGCCTCATGGGGCGGGAGTTTGGAAGTGCCGTGGCGCGCTGGTGCCATCTGACCGCTGACCTGCCGCGCCCTCGCATCCTTGCCGCATGCGACCCGGTTCCGGGCGCCACCGCCTGGTTCGAGAAGAACTTTGAGCTGGGCCAAGTGACCGCCGATTACCGTGAGCTGCTCGCCAACCCCGAAGTGCAGGCCGTCTACTGCGCGGTGCCCCACCACCTGCACGAAGAGATCTACACCGCGACCTTCAAAGCCGGAAAACACTTGCTGGCCGAAAAGCCTTATGGAATTGACCTGGCTGCCGCCCAACGCATCGAACAAGAACGAGCAAGGCATCCGGGCCTGCTGGTCCGATGCTCCGGCGAGTTCCCGTTTTTCCCTGGAGCGCAGCGGATCGCCAGGATGCTCAAAGAGGGAGAGTTCGGAAGTGTCATCGAGTGGCGATCCGGTTTTCTGCACAGCTCCGATCTCGATCCGACCAAGCCGATCAACTGGAAGCGGCGCATCGCGACGTGCGGCGAGTACGGATGTATGGGAGATTTGGGCCTCCATGTTGTACATATGCCCTTCAGATTCGGTATCCGGCCCCGTAACGTGCGAGCTCTCCTCTCGAAGATCGTCGAGGAACGTCCGGACGGCAAGGGAGGCATGGCGCCCTGCGAAACTTGGGATAATGCCGTCCTCGCTTGCGAGTCGGAGCAGGGCTTCCCGATGATCCTGGAAACCAAGCGAATCGCTCCAGGCGAGATGAACACCTGGTATATTCGCGTGCTCGGAACGGAGACCAGCGTAGAGTTTTCCACAAAGTATCCACGGACGCTGAGAGTCATGCGGTACGTCAAGGGGCGGCCGCAGAGCTGGATCGAGGAAGATCTGGGATATGAAAGCGTCTATGCCTCGATTACCGGTTCAATTTTTGAATTCGGGTTTCCGGACGGCATTCTGCAAATGTGGGCCGCCTTCTTGGATGAGTTGAGCGGCCGCCAACCGCACTTTGCCTGCGCGACGCCCGAAGAGGCGCTGCTGTCTCATCGGCTGTTCACGGCAGCGCTTGAGTCGGCCAAAGAATGCTCGGTTGTGCAAATCTAAGGCGGAATGGAGAAGGAGGAAGCGTTGGTGGTGGGGCACATCTGCCTCGACATCATCCCCGAGCTGCGAGACACCGTTGTCTTCGAGCCGGGGCATCTGGTCGAGGCGGGACCCGCGACGCTCAGTACCGGCGGCGCCGTCTCCAACACCGGCGTATCGCTGAGCCGTCTTGGAGTGAAGACTCGTCTCCTCGGCAAGATTGGCCCCGGCATTTTTGGTCGAGCCATTTTCGAGCTTCTGGAAGGAAGCGCCCCTGACGCCTTGCACTCCATGACCATCGAGGAGAGCGAAAACACCAGCTACACGGTCGTGATCAGTCTCACCGGAAAGGACCGCATGTTCCTTCATTCGCCGGGCGCCAATCGAAGCTTTGGATCGGCCGACGTAACCGACGAGATGCTCGAAAAAGCGCGGCTGATGCACCTGGGCTATCCGCCGCTTTTGGAGCGCATGTTCGCCGACGATGGGCGCGAGCTAGTGGAGCTGTTCCGGCGTGCGAAAGAGGCGGGAGTGACGACCTCGCTCGACATGAGCCTTCCCGATAGCGAAGCGCCCAGCGGCAAGGCGAACTGGGAGCTGATCCTGTCGCAGGTCCTCCCCTACGTCGACTTCTTTCTGCCCAGCGTCGAGGAGCTTCTATACATGTTGGAGCGCAGGATCTTTGAGAATTTAAAGGGGGCGGTGTATGGGCAGCTTCCTGAGAAAATCGTCGAGAAGGTTGCCAAGCGCACGCTGGATATGGGCGCGAGAAACTTTGGAGTCAAAGTTGGGACCCGCGGCTTTTATCTTCACGTCGGAGATTGCGATCCGTCGGCAGGTCGCGGTCGCCCGGCTTGGGAAAAGTACAGAGGCTTGGAAGTCTGGCATCCATGCTTCAAGGTGAAGGTGGAAGGAACGACCGGTGCGGGAGACGCGACCATTGCAGGGTTTCTCAAGGGCATGCTCCAAGGGTTTGATCCTGCGGGCGCGTGCCAAGCTGCCGTCGCTGCCGGAGCGTTTTGCTGCGAAAGGCCGGATGCTGTTAGCGGAGTGAAGCCCTGGCCTCAGATCAAGGCCAGGATCGATGCCGGCTGGGCTACCCTGCCCCTGGAGCTTGACGAGCCGTGGGAGAAGCGGGGTCTGGCCTACTTCCGCCAGACTTAGGGATTCTTCTCCTTCTTCTGGCCAGATTGATGTTCCTTGAGCCGATCCCTGGACCTTTCGAGTCCCTCCTGAACCTGCCGGTGTGCCCGTTCAAGGTCCCTTCGGACTTTTTCCATCTGCCGGTCCCGTGCCTCTTGTAGCTTTTCCAGTCGCTTCTGCTGGAACTCATTGCGCTGCTCAGCTTCGCGATTGAGCCTTTCCTGCTGTTGGGCTAAGAACGCTTGTCGTTTCTGTTGTTCTCGCTCTCTTTGCTGCTCCTCTTGCTGATGCTTCTGCCTGTCTCTTTCCTCTTGCTGCAGCCGGTTCTGGTCCAAGATCCTGCTCTGTCTGGCCAGAACTCGCTGCTGCCGATCTCGAATCATATTGCTACGATGGATTTCAACGGCGTTCCTCTCATACTGCTCGTTGATGTTCTTGTGGAGTTTGGACTGGAACGCTCCTTTCGGGTCTGCTAGCTGGCTTTCCAGCTCTGCCGCTTGCTTTTGCAGCTTCATATCGAGTGTGGCTTTCCATGCACTGTCCCGCGCGGCCGCATGGCTCTGCCCGGCCGGCCCGATCGGCATCACAACCGATGGCCCGAATAGCGGCTTGGGACCCCTTGCGAAAGCTCTTCCTTCCCAGCGCAAACCTATGGCTTTCATATCCGTCGACCACTTCTTTGCCGGCACATGAAACGAGATTGTATGGCCGTCCGCTGTGAGGGTGTTGGTCTGAAAGTTGTCGTCCTCGTTAACGGCATCGCTCTCGTCGTTGTCCGGGACGTCGGTGTTGCGATCGGCGAATTGCGTCTCGGCGGGCTGAGCCGCGGGAACGATCCGAGTTGCTTTGGGCTGGCGGTTGACCGGGTGAGGTAGCCGAACAACGGGTCTGTGAACCAACGCAGGCTGCGAAACCAATGTGTAGCGAGGCGAACGGCGCAACTTTGCCGCTGTGAAGTGAGGGAACTTCGTGGCAGGCGTCTTGCCGGGTCTCACTCCCATCTCGGCCAGTTCGGCTTGATCGGCAAGTGATGATCGAGTGGCTCTGTTCCGCTCTATCTCCTGATTGCGAGCCCGGATCGCATAGAGCGCCTGTTCCCACATCATATCGGCCGCCTTCTGTTTCATATCCACCGACGGCCGAACGCAGGTCAGCAGAAAAGCGGCGACCAGACCGCACAGGGCGATTGACACAACATGATTCGAGTTAAGGCCCGACCTCTGATTGGCAGGGTCGACGATAGATTTGACACGCTTTTCGATTCCAGACCGTTTCATCACGGACACTCCTATGCTCGTAAGGGGTTGGCGTCGCCTGCCTAGCTCCGCGGCAAGACTCAGCAGCTCGGCGGCGTAGTCGGTCGGCCTGACTCCCGAGCGCAAGACAGCGTCGTCCGCGGCTGTTTCAGCTTCGGCACGCATGGCTCGGGCGCAGGCCCACACAACCGGATTGAACCAATAGAAGGCACAGGCAAAGATCGAAATCAGTTGGCTCAGGCAGTCGAGGCGGCGCACATGCGCCAGCTCGTGAAGAAGAACGGCTCGGAGCCTCCGTTCTGACCATGAGGAAGATTCTTGAGGAAGCAAAACAACGGGCTTGGAGACCCCCCAGGTCATCGCCGAAGGCGGCTGGCTTGTCTCGCTCACGCGAAGCCTGGGCTGGCGACGGACTTTGACCTGGGCTGCCAAGCGGCTGAACCCGGTGGTCTCGGTATCGCCTTCCACGCTTCGCCTGTGAACGTGGCGGACTCCGTTGAGCGCCAGCGCGGCCTGCAAGACGACGGCGGAGGTGCCAACGATCCACACGGCTAGCAGGCCTGGGATTGGTGATCGAGGAGGGGGAAGTGGCCTCTGCTCGGTGGCTAGGGCAACGGGTTCCGGTTCCGGCGCGTCCATGTACACCGGAACCTTCACCACGACCGGCGCCGGCATCAAAACGGCGGTCACGGGAGCAAGCAGTGTCGCGGTGAAGGCCGCGACCCAAATCAAGTGCCGCACTGCGGCGTTGCGCTTTATGAAGCGGGTTGTGAGCCAGGCAAGCAAGAGAACTGCCGTGCTGGCGGCGGTCCAAATCCCAAGGGTGAGCAGAACCTTGTCGAAGGTCATTGTCCCTCCTTCCTCGCCTGTTCGATCAGCTCCGCCAGCCGGTCCAGCTCTTCTTGAGAGATTTGCGACTCTTGTCGGTTGATGAGCGTCGAGACGACCAGTTCGACCTTGTTCTCGAAGAACGTCTTCAGGACGTCGTCGATGACGCTCTTCGCCATCTCCTGGCGGGGGACGGTGGGTTCGTAGATGTAGCGCGTTCCATCACTTTCGAACCGCACCTGTCCCTTCTCTTCCAGATTCGCGAGGTGGGTGCGAACCGCCGTGTAAGTCGGGGGATCGGGGATCGCCTCGTGGATCTCGGCGGCCGACGCCTTTCCGAGCCGATAGAGCGCGTCCAAGATCTCACGCTCCCTCCGGCTAAGCCCGTTCTTGATCACGGTGCCAGAATTCTGGCACCATCGTCGCAAGCCTTGTCAATAGCCAGTGCCAGATTTCTGGCACAACGCGTGAAAATGCTTGGGGAGTTTGTCAGTTTGCAAGTTGGTAAGAGAAGAAAGCCTTCCTTACAAACTCACAAACCAACAAACTTAACAACTCGCCTAACTCGCGAGCTTCTGTGCGGTCGTCGCGTCGATGTGGATGCCCGGGCCCATGCTGGCGCTGAGGGTGATTCCGTTGATGTATCGGCCCTTCGCGGTCGCCGGCTTGGCCTTGATCAGCGCGCCCAGAGCGGCTTTGAAGTTCTCGAGGATCTGATCTTCGGTGAAGTTCACCTTTCCAATCGAGAGGTGGACGATACCGGCCTTCTCCGCGCGGTACTCGACGCGGGTCGCCATTTTGATCTCCTTGACGGCGGCGCCGATGTTGTTGGTGACGGTGCCGTTGCGCTTGTTGGGAGTTCGAGGACCGAGGATTCTGCCGATCTTACCGATCTGCGGCGCCATGTCTTCGGTTGCGAGCAGCACGTCGAAGCTCTTCTCACCGCCCTGAATCTTGGTGATCAAGTCGTCTGCGCCAACGATGTCGGCGCCGGCGGCCTCGGCCTGTGCGGCTAGATCGCCCTTGGCGAGAACCGCCACCTTCCGCACCTTTCCGGTGCCATGGGGCAGGTTGGTGATGCCGCGTACGTTCTGATCGCCTTTGCGCGGGTCGATGCCGAGCTTCACAGCGAGGTCGACGCTCTCCACGAACTTGGCGGTAGCTGTCTCTTTGACCAGCTTGATCGCGTCTTCCACCTGGTACTGAGTGTCTTTGTCGATCTTGGGCGCCACCGCAAGATAGCGCGGCGAATGGGGATTCTTCTTAATATTCTTACGCAAGGATTTCACCTCGTGGTGCTAGCGGCCCGGTTAACCGGGCCTTCCACTGAAGCTGAGATTCTACCTGAGAGGCGTTGTTTCGAGCCACGGTGGCACCGTGTACCCGGAATTTCAAAGCGCTCCTCGTTAGGGATACATCGGGGTACCTCATGATCTTCTGGAGCGTCTTATCAGCGTGTAGGGCCATAATGCTTTCCATTTCATGCCTGATTGCCGCCGTATCTCTATTTCGCCCACAGCTCACGGTTCAAAAGCTGCCTCTCGACGGCGTTTGTTTCTCTGGAGACGGTCTCGTTATTGGTGGATCGCTGGACCGAAGGCCGTACTTGTGGTCAGCTTCGGGACTCCAGAAGCTCGAGCTTCCTCATACCTTCACTGCGGGTGCAGTTTCTGCGCTTTCAAGAGATGGAAAGATCGCCGTGGGCACCGTGTCGGATGCCCAGTTTGAGGGAATCCACAAGACTGCGATGGTAAGGCGCACCAAGTCGCGGGCATGTCTATGGAAGGATGGCGTCTGCATGCTCATCTGCCCTGGACGGAACAGCAGGGCAATGGCCGTTTCTTCGGACGGAAAAACCGTGATCGGGAATTGCGACGACGTTCCCGTAGGCACTCCTCTTGATTCTCACGATAATCTTGGACGTAATACGCAGGGCGCCTTCCGCTGGCGAGAGAACTCGGGCCTGGAGAGCCTTGCGTCCGCAGATCGCAGCTTGACGAGCAGAGCTCTTGGATGCTCTTCCAACGGTTCCATCGTCGTGGGGTTGCTTTACGATGCCTGGCGTGGCGGCAGCAGCTTGTTTGCCTCGACCTCCTTTGGGCAAGCATGTTATTGGGATGCGACTGGTAATTTGACCAAGCTCCTAACCGATGCGCCCGCCGACCAACAGGTTATGACGGAGGCAGACGGCTGCTCGCCGGACGGCCGCACCATCGTCGGCCAGGCGAGATGGAAAGCGTTTCTTCGTTGGGAAGCGGAGATACCTTCGAAGGTCTGGCCAACCTACAAGAAAGCGCACTACACCCGGAGGAAAGGGGACTGGCGCGATGAGATACAGCCGATTCCCAGAAACATGGTCGCTTGGACGACCCGGGGAGTCGAGCACGGTATGCCTAACCCTAACAACGGCGGCCCCGTCAACCGAGATCCGTCGCGGATCCTCAAACAGTATTTGGAAGGCATGGACCTGGTAGTGGCACCGACAGGTCCGTTCCGCATCGAGAGCGTATCTGACGACGCTAAATCGTTCTTGATCAGTTTCTCTGACGAGCAAGATTGGGACACGCCCTGGCTGCTGCGAATACGTGACGAACCTCCCAGCAACGAGGGAACGATGGCAGATTGGTACATCCGGCCCATCTCGACCGATTCAGAGAAATTTCCGCGCGTCGATCCTTACCACAGGAGGAGGCTGAGCGGACTCGACATATACGGGGCCCCAATAATCTTTCGATTTGGAGAGAATGATTTTCAACACCGAAGGCTCGTCCAAACATCCTCCCAAGGACCAAGCTCCTACCTTCGATCAGGCTCTCTCATGCCCCCCGGCGTCGATTTGCTTGGTTACTCTCCGGAGGGAGATTTGATCTTCAATCAGCCACGTAAGCGGACTGGAGCCCCGAATTAGAGGAAATTGCGATCTCGCAGGCCGGCGACAGGGTTGAGAGAGGACGAGCCAAGCGTCACGCTTTTCAACGCGAACCGTCTGACCTATATCTCGTGATTCTTTTAGCCGCGGCGCTACTTCACTTTTTCGGAGGCATCACGCTTCTTAAGGTCCCCATGCAAGGGATGTGCCTTTCCGGGGACGGCCTCACGGTAGGCGGGACGGTCGACCGTCTTCCTTGCCTTTGGACGGAGGCTGGCGTGAAGAAGCTCACTCTTCCTGAGGGGTTCACGTGGGGGCAAGTTAAGGGGCTTTCGAAAGATGGCAGTGTTGCGGTAGGGCTCGTTGAGAATGGGGAATTGGATTCGGTTAGCATACATGAAATCACGAAAATCGAAGTCTGCGAATGGAAGGAGGGAATTCCAAGACTCATTTGCCCGAGCTCCCTTTGGTTTCCTGTGGCCATTTCCTCCGATGGATCGACGGTCGTAGGTGACTGCCTCAGATCGGCCAACGCAAGCTCGAACCCGGACCCCGAACAGAAGAGTGAGGCTTTTCGATGGCGAGAAGACACAGGTGTGGCTAGGCTCCTTGCGCCCCACCCTGATAAGCAGACGACGCATGCCGAAGGTTGCTCGGCGGATGGATCAGTAGTCGTCGGCTCCGTCTATGGCAAAGAGCGTCCAGGGTCAAACCATTTTCGAAGCCCCACCATCCTCGGGACGGCTTGTTTTTGGAGTAGCTCAGGCAACTGCACGGAGCTTTCGGTCGATGGTGACCCGGGCATGTCGGGTTCGGTGGCACAGCAATGCTCACCAGACGGCCGAACCATCATCGGTCAGGGAAGATTCTGCTACTTTCTCAAGTGGGTTTCCGACGATGGAGGGCCTGATCTTCACTTCCGAACGATCCACGTCGTGCCGCCTGAACTCAAGGTCCTCACAAGAAGGCCTCCCAGGTTGATGCCGAACCTCATCACCTGGGTGACAATTGGAGTTGCTCAGGGTTTTCCAAATCCTTACCCAAAGGGAATGATCAACGACGATCCGATTCCGGCTTTTCAACCGTTACCTTTACAATTAGGCTCTACCGGGCCAGCCCGAGGATCTCTCCTGGATCTATGCCATCTCCGATGACATGCGGTCATTTCTCATTGGATTGAGCACGGACAAGGACCCGCACACCATGTGGTTGATGCGACTTCTGGAGACCTTGCGGAAGTGAGCTTTCGCTGAGAACGCCTTCGGTCTAAACTGAACCGGCGCGATGACATTGCAGGTTCCTTTCGATAGCTTCGCCAAAACGGCGAAGAAGGTGGCAAAGGCGACGGAGGCTTACCTGTCAGTTCATGTGGGAGGAACTCTGATCACCAGCGCCGATCCGGCGACCAACGCGCACGTCTTTACCGTAAGCCGCCTGTCCCGCCAAGAGATCGAGAAGCGCCTCAAAGCCGAGGGAATCGAAGCGCTTGAAGGCGCTTGGGCCGAGGAGGGGCAGATCTCCCTCGACCCCGACCCGATCGAGAACGCTTTCGTGGCAGCCGTCTCCTATCAGAGTGCCGAGCACATTCCGGGCGTCTGGGTGGATGCTTATAGGGAGCAGCCTTCGCACGTTCAGGTGCTAAGGGCTTGGTACGACGAATTCCGAGAAACCGGCGAGGTTGGCGACGTGAGTTTTGAGGAATTTGTGAGGCTTTCCAATCCGAACGTGGTGGTGGTTTCCAGCGCCGACTTGCGCAGGTACATCGCGGCGAAGACTGAAAAGGTGGTCACGGAACCTGCCGGACGGTAGAATCGGTTGTTTTGTCCGTGCCCCACTTGAGCGTGGTCGTCCCGGCCTATAACGAGGAGGACCGGTTGCCGCGCTCTTTGCTGCGGCTGCACGAGTATTACGAGGCCCAGGACTACACATACGAGGTGACCGTGGTGAGCGACGGGAGCACCGATCGAACCTCCGAAATTGTACGGGACTTTGCCGCCCAGCACCCGAGGTTCGGTCTTCTGGAGTACAGGTCCAATCGAGGCAAAGGCTATGCCGTTCGGACCGGAATGCTGAAGGCCGAGGGCGAGCTGGTCCTGTTCTGCGACGCGGATCTTGCCACGCCTCAAGAGGAGACACAGAAGCTGTTGGCGCATATCCGGGACGGCGCCGATGTGGCCATCGGCAGCCGGCCATTGCGAGAGAGCAAGCTAGAGAAGCACCAGCCCATGTATCGCGAGATGTTCGGCCGCGCCGCCAATAAGGCAATCCAACTATTGGCTGTCCCTGGGATCCGCGACACCCAGTGCGGTTTCAAAATCTTCAAGCACGACGTGGCGCAGGACGTGTTCAAGCGGTGCAAAATCGACGGGTTTTCCTTCGACGTGGAATCGCTCATGATCGCCCGAGACCTTGGGTACCGGATCGATGAGGTTCCGATCCGCTGGGCCGACCAGGCAGGCTCGAAAGTCGTCCTCTCCCGGGACGCCCCCCGGGGTTTCCGCGATTTGATCAAGCTGAGAGCGATGGGCAAGAAGGCTCGCCTTCGGGAGCTGTGAGGTTGTCGATGCGGAGAATGGAGACGTTGACCACAAAGACACAAGGGGCACAAAGCTTCACAAAGGGGTGGGATAACAAAGACGAAAGGCTGCAATCCAACTGGGGCTTGGTCGCCGGCGTTTTCCCATTTCAAACAACAATGTGCGAGGTGGCCAGAGCGGAGCAGTTCTTGCGAAGAGGGCGAGATGAGATCGACGCCAGCCTTCCCGTCTAATGCTTGCAGCAACGTATGAACGCCGACGAATACACCAAGATGTTCCAGCTCGAGGACCGCTATTGGTGGTTCGTCGGACGGCGACAGCTTGCGTTGAGCCTATTGAAATCGGCCCTGAAGCCATCCGCCCTGGAACGGCCCAAAGTGCTGGATCTCGGCTGCGGAACCGGAGTCGTCCTCCGGGAGCTCCAGGCTTGGGCAACACCCTACGGGCTCGATATGAGTCCGCTCGCTCTTCGCTACTGCTCCCAACGGGGGCTCAACAGAACGGTCATTGGTGACGGGGCAAGGATGCCGATCGCGTCAAACTCGGTCAATGCAATCATCGGTCTCGATATCTTCGAGCATATCGAGAACGACGCGGCCGCCTTCAAAGAGTCGTTTCGCGTCTTGAAGCCGGAGGGCGTGCTTGTACTGAGTGTTCCGGCGTTCGAAAGCCTCTGGGGGCCGCACGACGTTGCGCTCATGCACTTCCGCCGATACCGCCGTCCCGAGCTTCGTTCCCGGCTGACCGATGCGGGCTTCGAGGTGAAGCGGATTGGTTACTCCGTCTTCTTCCTCTTTCCGCTGGTGGTGGTTTGGAGGTTCTTTGAGAAGCGGAAGAAAGGTCCTGCTCAAGCTTCGTTGGTGCAGCTGCCGAAATGGCTGAACGGCGCATTGGTCGGCCTTCAGCGGGTCGAAACCGCGCTCATCGGATTGGTCGATCTACCTATCGGCAGCAGCGTCGTTGCGGTTGCCCGCAAACCTTCCGCGTAGAACAGATAGCCGTGAAGTACACAGTCGGAAGCGTTCCCTACCTTAACGCCAAGCCACTGGTGAAGCCTTTTCAGTGGGCAGGCGCCGAGTCCCCAGTGCAGGTCGTCTTCGACGTTCCTTCGCGACTGCCGGCTTTGCTCGACAGCGGGGGAGTGCAGGCCATCATGGTGTCCTCTTATGCTGCCTTGACCACACCAGGGGCTACCGTCGCCGCGGGTCTCTCGATTGGCACTCAGCGTGAGGTTCTCAGCGTGCGGCTGTTCAGCAAGGTGCCGTTCGCGCGGATTAGGACCCTGGCCGAGGATGCCAGCTCGATGACGAGCAACGCGTTGGCGCGAATCATCCTCTCGGAAAGGTTTGATGTGCTCCCGAGCGGCGGCCCCGCGGCTCCCTCTCTGACGTCCATGCTTGCCGAGAACGATGCGTGCGTTCTTATCGGAGACAACGGTATGCGCGCGGACGAGTCGGAACTCCATGTGCTGGACCTCGGGTTCGAATGGTTCCAGCTGACCGAGTTGCCCTTCGTTTGGGCGGTCTGGATGGGTGGGGAAGAGCTCACTCCGCAGCTGGTCACGTATCTCCAAGGTGCGCTCGTCACCAGCCGAGCCGATTTGGCTCGCGTCATTCGCGAGGCGTCGGCGGAAACGGGCTTCACTCTGGAACAATGTCGCCGCTATCTGCAAGACATCATGGATTACCGCCTCGACGATGCCCATCAAGCAGGTCTGCGGGAATACGGCCGCATGCTTTTCAAGCACGGTTTGGCGTCTGCTGTGGAATTTCCACGAATCGTCGACGCTCAGACCGCCCTATCGAACGCCTAGGCTCAGTTCGCCCCGTGATCGACAAGCAGGCGGCGTTTGAATGGCAAACCGGACGAAAGGCCCGCGATCAGAAGCTCCTGAACTGCTTCCCACGCCTGTCCCGTCTTTCCAGAAAGTGATGCGCTCACAGCCGCCGGAGCCTCCGTAGCCGCGGGGATGCTTCTTGGCCCGCGTTGAGCCTAGCACTGGGCTACGATCTGCGGTTCGGGATCTTATTGGCTATGAGTACGGGGTGTCGCTTCGATGACGGATGATTTTCGAATTCTGAGACCGCCCAAGCCGCCCTTGTGGCGTGACCCGAAAAGGCGACCAAAGGAAATAGGAATCGAGAGGTTCGTCCTCGCCACGTTGTCTCTGGTGGCAGGGGTGCTCACTTTCGTTCCATCCAAGTTGGGCACTCTCCAGCCGATCAGCTTGGATCTAGCGATGGGAAATAAGCCTTCTTGGGTCCTGTTCGGACTTCTCGGACTTGCGCTCCTGTATTTAGCAGCGAAGTTCCTGGGCGCGTCCCTCCATCTGAGCTTCTGCCTGTGCCTGTTGGCCGTTGCCGCGCTTGCCACGATCGCGTTCACGAACCCTTTCTCAGCCGGCCATCTGCTAGTTTTTGGCGGTCTCTGCTGTATGATCCCGGTTTGGCTGATGGGGCTCCATCTGGACCTCGGCGGCTGGAAGCTGCCCTCGGCCGCTGCCCTGTGCATCGTGGGGATCTGTACTTGCACGGCCAACCTCGGAATCGGTGAAAGGATCGTCCTCCTTGGCGCTCTCTTTGGACTCAATTCAGTATTCTACGAGCACGTCTTGGTCTGACTTGACCAACTACATGACCTATAATTGGTCATGATTAAGGCGAACATCGCCGAAGTGAAGGCGCATTTTTCGAGTTATGTTCGAAGAGCGAAAGCTGGTGAGGTGATCGTCGTCTGCGAACGCAACGTGCCGATCGCCGAGCTCCGCCCGATCCTGGAAAAGCCGAAGAAGCGGGAGTTCGGGTTTCTGGAGGGTGCCGGCTCACACATCCCCGACGAAGCATTTGCGCCAATGAGCGAAGAAGAGCTTGCCGAATGGTACGGATGCGCCGTTCAAGACGGACCGCGAATAATCGGTGAGGTTGCTTCTCGATACCGTCACCGTCCCTTGGGCGCTCGAGTTCCCCAAACGCGTATCACCCCTGGCCCTCCAATCGATGTCCGATCCGTCCAACGAGCTATTCGTTAGCGCTGTCTCGATATGGGAGATCAGCGTGAAAGTCTCAAGAAATCGAATCCAACTCGCTTACACCTTGGAAGAGTTGTTGAAATGGCTTGAGCAACGGATCGGTGCGACAGTGATCGATATGACCGTCGATGACAGCTTGCTCGAACGCTCTTTGCCGCAAACCAACGCAGACCCGTTCGACCCCATACTCGTCTGCCAAGCCTTATCTCGCAACCTAGTCCTGGTCACCCCCGACAAACACCTGCACGCCTATCCGATTACCTGCCTCTGGTAGCGCTTAACAACTTACAAACTCACAAACTTAAAATGAGAAAAGGCGCTATCGGTAAACCGATAGCGCCTTCCTTCAGAGCTTCAAGAGGTTCGTTCAAAGAGTTCGACCTGGATATGTCGTTGCTAGACTTGCTAGAACGAGTACAGATCCTTAAAGGAGGTGATCCACCCACACCTTCCGGTACGGGTACCTTGTTACGACTTAGTCCCCCTTACTCCCCTCACCTTCGGCCGCTCCTTCCTTACGGTTAGGCCACGGACTTCGGGTGAAGACAATTCAGGTGACTTGACGGGCGGTGTGTACAAGACCCGGGAACGTATTCAACGCAGTATAGCTGACCTGCGTTTACTAGCGATTCCGCCTTCATGCAGTCGAGTTGCAGACTGCAATCTGAACTGGGGGCGTATTTTTGGGATTTGCTCCACCTCGCGGTATTGCTGCCCTTTGGTGCGCCCATTGTAGCATGTGTGAAGCCCCAGATGTAACTGCCATGCTGACTTGACATCATCCCCACCTTCCTCCGGCTTACACCGGCGGTCTCCTGTGAGTTCCCGACTTTCTCGCTGGTAACACAGGACGAGGGTTGCGCTCGTTGGCGGACTTAACCGTACACCTCACGGCACGAGCTGACGACAGCCATGCAACAAGTGTCTTCACGTCTCCTTGTGGGAGAGGGCCCTATTTCTAGAGCTTACGATCGATGTCAAATCTGGGTAAGGTTCTTCGGTTAGTATCGAATTAATCCACATGCTCCACCGCTTGTGCGGGTCCCCGTCAATTCATTTGAGTTTCAACCTTGCGGCCGTAGTCCCCAGGCGGGATACTTAGTGCGTTAGCTGCGGCACAAGAGGGGTCGATACCTCTTACGCCTAGTATCCATCGTTTAGGGCGTGGACTACCAGGGTATCTAATCCTGTTTGCTACCCACGCTTTCGCGCCTCAGCGTCAGATGCCGACCAGTGTACTGCCTTCGCCATGGGTGTTCCTCCTGATATCAACGCATTTCACCGCTACACCAGGAATTCCATACACCTCTTCGACCCTCAAGTCTGCCAGTATGCAGAGCAGTTTCCGGGTTGAGCCCTGGAGATTTCACTCTACACTTAACAGACCGCCTACGCGCTCTTTACGCCCAGTAAATCCGGACAACGCTTGCACCCTACGTCTTACCGCGGCTGCTGGCACGTAGTTAGCCGGTGCTTATTCATCGGGTACCGTCCTAAGTCTTTCCCGATAAAAGGAGTTTACAGGCCTAGACCCTTCGTCCTCCACGCGGCGTCGCTGCATCAGGGTTTCCCCCATTGTGCAAGATTCCCAACTGCTGCCACCCGTAGGTGTGTGGGCCGTGTCTCAGTCCCACTCGAGCGGATCATCCTCTCAGACCCGCTACCCGTCGTCGGCTTGGTGAGCCATTACCTCACCAACTACCTGATAGGCCATGAGCCACTCCTAAAGCGAAAAACCATTTAATGTCCCGATGATGCCACCGGTACGTCACATCTGGTATTACCCGCCGTTTCCAGCGACTATCCCAGTCTTTAGGGCACGTTGCTCATGTATTACTCCGCCGTTCGCCACTGTCCCATTGCTGGAACCGTTCGACTTGCATGTCTTAGGCACGCCGCCAGCGTTCGTCCTGAGCCATGATCAAACTCTCCGATGAAAGTGTTGACCAAATCCTGATCATATCAGGATGGTTGACTTGTTTGTGGTTGGTGTTTTTCCGATTGCTCGGATCCTTGGCCCACCGAGATAAACTCGCAGGGTTGAGGCCACCGATTCTTCCGGCTCTTCGCCGGCGAACCATAAAACGGATCTCTTGGCCGAAGCCAGATTTCCGCAGAACTTACTCTCTGAACGTATAAACCTCTATGAAGCTTTCAAGGATCTCGCCGCAACACTAGGTTGACAGCGAAGGATATTGTGCCGGAGTTGAACTCGCCTTGTCAACCCCTTCCCCGCACTTTTTTGAGATCGAGAGTCTTTTCCCCGATTTGTCTCGTCTTTATCTCTTTGGGGCCGTCCGTTTGGAACAAACTTGCAGGTCGTTCTAGTCCTCTGGCAACGTAGCCCGTCTCTATGATCCTCTTTCAAGCTCCTGCAATCCACGTCACGTTCGACCTCTCTGCTCCCACACTTCCGGAAACGACTTCTGTCTATCTCACCGGGTCGACCGAGTCACTCGGTTCTTGGAACCCAGGCAAGTTGAAGATGGAGGCGGAGGGCAATCACCACTGGCGAAAAGAGATCGATCTTTCTCAGCCGATCTCGATCGAGTACAAATACACGCTCGGCAGCTGGCAAAGAGAGGGCGCCAACGCAAGCGGATCTCCGCTCCCGAACTTCAGGGCGAACATCACCGGAGACACCAGCCTCCACGACACCATCACAAGCTGGACGAACGGGCAAACAAGGCAGATCCAGGGGCAGATCACCGGGACAGTCCGCTATCACCGCGCGATGAAAGGCGCTGGCCTCAAAGACCGAGACGTGATCGTGTGGCTTCCACCC
>DASZPA010000402.1:0-5777 GCA_035550555.1 Fimbriimonas sp. | reverse complement strand
AGCCGTTCGAGCGGGGCCTGACCCGGATGGAATCGGGCTACGAAAGGCTCGTTCGATGGATGCTGCGAAACCCGTTTGCCAACTTCCTTCGAATCGGCATCACGATCGTTCTGGGCTTCGCCTTTTACTACTTCATCGGATCCGAGATGATGCCGTTGGCCGACGTGGGTCAAGCGAGCCTACAGTTGGAAATGAAGCCTGGAACCTCATTTCCAGCAACCGAACTGGCCGTCCGTCACTTGGAGAAGATCATACAGGAGGAAGGTGGCCGCCAAGGTTGGATTCGCCGGGCGAGCATCGAGCTTGGCGTCGAAGGCGGCCCTGGAATGACCGGAGGCGCGTACTTCACGGGTTACGCGATGAACTCGGTGAACAGCGCCAGCGGGATGCTGACGCTCAGCGACAAAGCCTCGGGACGTCCCGATGTGTGGCGGATCGTGGATCGTATCCAGTCCCGCGCCATGCAAGAGATTCCTGGGCTGAGGCGGCTTCAGCTCAAGGAGATGGGCAGCGACGTGATGGCGACCTCGCTGGCGCCCGTTGCGCTGGTCATGTACGGGACCGATCTGAAGACTCTCGACGGTCTGGGCAAGGACGTTCTTCGCATCGCCAAGACCGAGGTCGTCAGCCCTCGAACCCACAAGGTCGACATTGCGCAGCCCTTTCTTAGCTGGGAGATGAGTAAGCCGACCTACAGGCTGGTCATCGACCAGGATAAAGCTGCAGCGCATGGGCTAACGCCACTCAAAATTGCCGATCAGGCGTACTACGCTCTGCGGGGAGGCTACACGTCCGAGTTGTATCGGATCCCGAACGAGAGGCCAACGACTATCCAGGTTCGGTACGAGGAAGACCAGCGAACCGGTCCCTCGGCACTGGCCGGCATGTTCGTGGTTTCTCCCAAAGGCGAGCAGGTCCCGTTGAGCGAGCTGGCTCACTTCGAGAGACAGTCCGCGCCCAGCTTGATCGAGCATGACCAGCTCAGGCGAGTCATCAGCTTTGGCGGCTACTACCGGAAAGACGGGCGTCCCAGCATGGACGTGACCATGCAGCTTCAGATGAAGGCCGAGTCCGAGCTCAACTGGCCACCGGGCTACGGCATCGAGGCGCGCGGGGACATGACCCAGATGATGGATAGCTTCCGAGTTCTACTATCCGGCCTCGTCTTGGCTTTGGCGTTGATGTACTTCGTGCTGGTCGCGCAGTTCGGGAGCTTCTTGCAGCCGCTGCAGATGATCTTCAGCTTGCCCTTGGAGCTGAGCGGCGTCTTCTTCATGCTTTGGCTGATGCATCAAGCCTTCTCCACGGTATCGATCCTCGGCGTGATCGTGCTCAGCGGCATGGACATCGTCACCGCGATTTTGCTTATCGATCTGGTCCTGAGCTACCGCACTTCAGGCTTACCCAGGAATGTGGCGATCGTTCGGGCCTGCCCACAGCGGTTGAGGCCGATCCTCATGACCTCCTTGATCACCACCTTCGTGATGGGCCGGATCGCCTTCGCGCCGGAGTCGGGCCTTGACGCCTATCAGCCCCTTGGGACAGTCGTGATCGGAGGCCTCGTGGTCGGCACCACTCTGTCGCTGCTGGACATTCCAGTGATGCACGCCCTGGTGGACGACGTGTCGCGATGGCTTCAAGTCCACGTCTTGAGGAGAGATCGGTCGTCGTTGCCGGAAGTAGAGTGATAGCTATCAGTGGAATCTGAACACTCACAATCTCGCAGGCTCTTCTCCGACAAGGTAACCCTTGCTTGAATTGTCCAAAGATAACCTTATCGTCCTACTGGAATCTTGAATTCCTTCGGTATGTTTGTCTGCCTATGCGAATGCCTCCGCAAGGAACCTGCTAAAGATGGGGTGAAGTCGGACCGATAGGTTCACTTGAGGTAATCTTGCCAGCAGATTCCCGGATACGGAGACGATCGATTTGAGTAAGTCATCAGGTGCGGCAACTGCCGAAAAGTCGGAGCCCGCCCAAACCCAGCCAGCGTTTTCCCGACCTCGTGACCTTCTGACCAAAGAAGACTGCCTTGAGATCTACAAGCAGCTTTTTCTCGCCCGCTACTTCGACGTTCGACTGATCAAAGAGAAGCGGCGCGGTCACCTTACGGGCACGCTTTATTCCTCACACAACCAAGAGGCGATCCTGGTGGGCTCGCTGTTCGGCTTGCAGCAGAACGACTGGATCTCGCCGATCCATCGTGACATGCCGGCGTTCTTTTTGAAGGACATCAAGTTCCGGTGGGACGACCCGACGCGAATGGGCATGACCATCGAAGAGGTCTGCTCGCAGGTTTGGGGGCGCGTCGGCTCTCCCGGAAGGGCACGCGACAACTGGTCGCACATCGGTAGTCGCGCCAAACACATCATTCACTCCACCTCCATGCTGGCGGGCACGATCCCCGTCGCGGCTGGCGTGGTCTATGCCGACCGGCTGGACGGCGGCAATGCGGTGGTGCTCACCTACAACGGCGAGGGTTCGACGGCGCAAGGCGTGTTCCATGAGGCCGTCAACTACGCGGCCGTCCATAAATTGCCGGTTGTGACGATTATCGAGAACAATCAGTGGGCCTACGGCACTCCGACGTACATGGAGTACTCGCAGCCCGATTTCGCGCGCCGGGCCGATGGGTTTGGCATTCCGGGTTTGATCGCCGATGGGCAAGACGTCTTCGACGTGTACGACAAGGTCATGGAGGCCGTCCAGTACGCGCGCAGCGGACGTGGCCCCAGCATCGTGGAGTGCAAGACGTTCCGCGCCTATGGGCACGGGGACCACGACGACGACCGGGCCGCCAAGTACCGCCCAAAGGAGGAGATCGAGCACGGCCGGTCGCGAGACCCGATCGCCGTCTGCCGAAGAAGCCTTGTCGAGCGGGGCTACCTTTCCGCGCAAGACGCCGCTCTGTACATGGCCGAGGGCAAGAACGCGCAGGAGACCACGAACGACGACTTTCCGCCCGAGGTGGTTGCCTACCTCAGCAAGGGCATCGAGTTCGCGTTGAACTCTGGGCTCCCGGATCCTGAAGAAGCCGGCAAATGGGTCTTCAGGGAGGAGAAGCGATGAGCGCCGTGGCAGCAGCACCACAACGCGTCGGCCTGAAGCCGACAACGGAAAAGAAGAACTATTTGACCGCCATCAAGGAGGCGCTCTTCGAAGAGATGGAGCGCAATCCGCAGATGATCTGCCAGGGTGAGGACGTCGGCATTCTCGGTGGCGCCTTCGGCGTGACACAAGGTCTGCAAGAGCGGTTCGGCGCCCAGCGGGTCGTCGATATGCCGATCTCCGAGGCGTGCATCATCGGCTCGGCCGTGGGCCTGGCGCTGAACGGCAAAACGGTCATGGCGGAGATGCAGTTCATGGACTTCATCTCGTGCGGCTTCGACCAGATCGTCAACATGATGGCGACCTACTGCTACCGCACCGCCGGCGAGGTCAACCTGCCGATCGTGGTGCGCGGCCCGGCCGGCGCCTATGGCGGCGGCGCGCTGTACCACAGCCAGATGAATGAGGCGTGGTTCTGCAACGCGCCCGGTCTGAGAGTCCTTTGCCCCTCGACTCCTTCCGACGCCAAGGGTCTTCTGAAGTCGGCCCTGCGCGACGGCAATCCGACGATCTTCTTCGAGATCAAAGAGCTTTACCGTCGCCCGGACATCACTGAGGTGCTGCCAGAGGGCGACCACATGACGCCCATCGGCAAGGCGGCGGTCCGCCGTGAAGGCAAGGACATCAGCCTCGTCAGCTACGGCCAGAACGTGTACCACTGCCTTTCGGCGGCAACCGAGCTCGAAAAACTAGGAGTGAGCGCAGAAGTCGTGGACATCCGCTCGCTGGTCCCGCTGGATGAGGAGACGATTTTCCACTCGATCGGCAAGACGAACCATTTGGTCGTGGTCAACGAAGCGCCGATGACCTGCGGATTTGCCGGCGAAATTATCGCGCGCGTGTCCGAGAAGGCCTTCGACCTGCTGGACGCGCCGCCGATGCGCATCACCCGGCTCGACACGCCAGTGCCGTGGGTCAAGCCCCTGGAGCTTTTCGTGCTGCCGAGCGTAGAGAAAATCGTCTCGGCCGCCCTCAAGTCCGTCAAATACTGATGTGCATCCAGCCTTAGAGGCGATCAAGACCGCGACGATTGGCGCCCCGTTCGAAGGGGACCTTTTCATAGTGGGCGGCGCGGTGCGCGACCAGCTGCTGAATCTGCCCCACAGCGCCGACTTCGATCTGGTCACTCGCCACTCCAGTATGGAGCTGGCGGAGTTGCTGCGCCCCATCTCCGCGATTGCTCCGGTCACCTACGAGCGATTCGGCACGGCGATGCTGCAGATCGAGGGAGCAGCCATCGAGTTGGTCACGGCGCGGCGAGAGAGCTACGAAACGGGCTCGCGGAAGCCGACCGTCGAGCCGGCGACTCTGGAAGAGGACGCACTGCGGCGCGACTTCACGGTCAACACCCTGATGCGGAACCTCCACACGGGCCAACTGGTCGATCCGACGGGTCACGGGATGAGGGACCTCAGCTCCCATATTCTGCGGACGCCGCTCGATCCCGTTGCCACCTTCCACGACGACCCTCTGCGGATGTTGCGCGCCGTGCGCTTCCGTTGGAAGCTCGGATTCCACCCCGCCGAAGGGCTTTATGAGTCGATTCGAACCGAGCGCCAGCGCCTCAGGATCGTCAGCTACGAGAGGATTCGCGACGAGTTCGCGAAGATGCTCGCACATCCATCGGCGCCCAAAGCGATGGCCGATCTGATGGACCTGGGGCTATTCGAGATCTTCATCCCCGAGTTCCAGCCCATGGTCGGTTGCGAGCAAGGCAAATACCACCATCTCGACGTGTGGAACCACACGCTGGCCGTGCTCCAAAACGCTGGATCGGACGACGTCTTGCTCAGCCTTGGGGCCCTCTTCCACGACGTGGGCAAGCCGCCGACCAAGTTCATCGACGCGAAGGGCGACATTCGGTTTTTTGGCCACGAAGACGTGGGGGCCAAGATGACGGCCGAGATCCTGCGCAGGCTAAAGTTCCCCCAGCGAGATATCGACGTGGTTACGAGTCTCGTTCGCAACCACATGCGACTCGGAAGCTCCAAGGAGTTCACACCGGCGGCGGCCCGGCGGCTGCTTCGGGACCTGGGTGACCAAACGGAGAGGCTGCTGGACCTCGTCGAAGCAGACGCGAACGGCCTTCGCGTTGGCGTCAAGGTGATGAACCTCGAAAAGATCCGAGCCCGATTGGAGGAGGTTCAGAGAGCGACGCCCGTAGACCAAATGCGGAGCCCGCTGACCGGGGGCGACATTATGAACATTACGGGCCTGCAGCCAGGTCCGGAGGTCGGCCGAATCAAGGAGATGCTCACGGAAAAAGTCTTGGAAGGCGAGCTGCACCCCGCGGACGTCGAAACGGCTCGCAAGTGGGTCCGCGCCCTGGGCAAGGCCTAAAAAGAAAACCCCGCCTCAATCGAGCCGGGGTTAATGATGATTTCAAGGTCCTTGGCGATCAATGGGGAGAGCGAATCCGCCTCGGACATTTACATTTGACGCTAGATTTGTCCGTTTGGTGGAGCACCTTCTTGCGCTTTGCATCGCAATACGCGGCAGGAGTGAAGTTCAGGGAACAATCCGAACCCGACGCCCCTGGCTCTTACCGCTCCAAGCGCCAGTCTTCCACGCCCTCAATTCCAAAGCACCGGGTCCTGGACGCGCCAACCGCCGAATGATTTGCGCTTGTCCTTTACACACCGTCGGTCTTGCGCGCCAAGGCAACGTCC
>DASZPA010000401.1:0-20859 GCA_035550555.1 Fimbriimonas sp. | reverse complement strand
CAAATTCCGAAACCTCGGTTCCGTCGTCATGGTATCGGAAGGGTGGATACTCCTCACCGGTCTCCGTCTTTTGAGATTTGAGCCGCCCCTTTTGACCGATCTCTTCGCTTGCAAGACGTAAAGCCGCGGTCTGCTGCGCGGTGCGACCGTAGAGGGGGCACAGGTCGATGTCGTGATTGGAATTGTTTCGCTTGCGGGATGGGTTGTCGTCCGTATCCTCGGCGGAGGAGGGCATGATTGTCCGAATGAAACCGTCCGTTAGATACTGGGCGAACGCTGGAAATACGACCGTCGACTTCTTGGAGAGCACCTGCGGTTTGCTGCGCCGGAAGATTTCGGCCGCGTCCTTTTCCGCAGGCAAGTCCTCGGGTACGAGAACCTCCGGCAGACAGCGTGCGCTCCATGTCTTGTCCGTTAGCGACGACCACGATGTGTAAGGACTCATCGTGCTCCAAGGGTGAGGACGTGAACGCGCCTGACTCACGATGTGGTTGATGAGCGTGCAGTTAATGAGCCTTTCCGGGTCCAGATCATGCTCCAAATCCACACAGAATCTCTTAATATCGTCGAGGAAATGAATCATTGGTTGGCTCTACCGTGATTAAAGTATGACTATAGGCCGAAATCTTACGCTTGTCAAGCGAGTTTCTGCCGTATTTCGTCAATAGAATCGCCGCAGCATTCGATCGGCGAGGAACCGCCTACACGCCCCTACATGCGCCGAGGCCGCCATCTGGGGAGGGTGCCGTGCGTATCCTCCAAGGTCAAGTCGCGTGGTCTGGCTCAGGGCAGAAGGGCGTGGACGAAGCGTTCTGAATCTCCTAATGCGCCTGCAATATAATGGGGATCCAGCCGTAACTTGAGTTGCGTGTTGACCATCGGCCATGTCAACCAACTTGGAAGTCGACGTTGCGATCATCGGCGGGGGGCCGGCGGGCTCGACGGTCGGGTCGCTTCTCAAGAAGTACAAGCCCGATCTGGGCGTCCTGATCCTCGAGCGAGAGAAGTTCCCGCGGGACCACATCGGGGAGAGCCAGCTTCCTTTTATCTCCCGGATCCTGGAGGAGATGGGGGTTTGGGATCAGGTCGAGGCGGCGGGATTTCCGATAAAGGTCGGCGCGACGTATCGCTGGGGGAGGAAGGACCAGCTCTGGGACATCGAGTTCATTCGGAACGGGCATTTCGAACCGGCCATGCGCCCGGCGCTTTTCGCCGGTCAACGGCTCCAGACCGCATTCCAGGTCGATCGCAGCCGTTATGATGAGATTCTTCTCAACCACGCGGAGTCTTTGGGTTGCGACGTGCGGCAACAAACTGACGTAACCAAGGTGCTGCACGAGGGCGATCAGGTGTCAGGGCTCCAGGTGCGCGGCGCTTCTGGGGAGATCCTTGTGCGAGCCAAGCACTACGTGGACTGTTCCGGTTACGTGGGCGTAATGAGAAAGGCCCTGGGCGTGGAGGTTGAGGAGCCATCCGCTCTCAAGAACATCGCCATTTGGGATTACTGGCGCGACGCCGAGTGGGCGGTGACCCTCGGCATCGAGGGAACCCGCGCGCATATCCTCAGCCTTGGCTACGGGTGGATCTGGTTCATTCCGATTGGAAATGGCCGAACCAGCGTGGGCCTTGTGGTTCCGGCCAGCTACTACAAGCAGCAAGGTGTAAGGCCGGCCGAACTCTACAAGCAGGCCCTGGCCAGCGACCAGATGATTTGCCATCTTCTTCGGGATGCCACCGCGGAAGGCACGATCAGGACGACGAAGGATTGGTCGTTCCTCGCGTCCCGGGTGGTCGGCCCGAACTGGTTCATCTGTGGCGAGGCTGCCGGCTTTGCCGATCCGATCCTCTCAGCGGGCATGACCCTGGCCCACAAGGGCGCGCGCGACGTCGCGTACATCCTTTTGGAGCTCGAAAGAGGGCAACTAGACGGTAGTTGGCTAAGAGAGCAGTACAACACCACCGTGCGGCGGCAGATCGGCCAGCACATCCGCTTCGCGGACTTCTGGTACAGCCAGAACGGCCAATTCAGCGATCTCAAGGACCACGCCCGGGAGATCTCGCAGGACGCCGGGCTGCATCTGAACTCGGACGAGGCTTTTCGTTGGCTTGGAACGGGCGGATTCATCGACAACACCGCCTCGACGAACATGGGCGGATTCAAGCTCACGATCACCAAGAGCATCGCTTCCTTGTTCCTGGACGAGTCGGTCAACTACAACATCTTTGGCAAAACGCATTTCCAGCTGGACCTGACCGGTGCGACTCAATCTTGTGTTGCGAACTTTCACGAGGGCCGCATCCGAAGGAGCCCCTCGTATTTCCGGGACGGCAAGTATCTTCCGATGATCGGCTTCACCGAGTTCCTCGCACGCGGCCTGACCCAGGAAAGGACGACCGAGCAGATTTTCCAAGCGATGGAGAATCTGCGGACCGACTATCTGGCCTCCCGCCCGGAGGATGCCCCGTACTTTCCTATGCTTGTGATCGAGGCGCTCGAAGCCATGATCCTTGATGGCTGGGTGAAGTGCAGGACGGTGGAGGGCTT
This sequence comes from Fimbriimonas sp., assembly GCA_035550555.1. Taxonomy (GTDB): domain Bacteria; phylum Armatimonadota; class Fimbriimonadia; order Fimbriimonadales; family Fimbriimonadaceae; genus Fimbriimonas. The sequence continues at coordinate 18,314 of DASZPA010000401.1, read as the reverse complement.
CACGGGATGGCCGCGTTTCACACTTGACACCGACCAGTTCGTGCACGACAACCGAGACGCGTCGCGCGTACCGTCATCCGATACCCCGTAACTGCCCGACTGAACTCGTCCGGCTCGTGTTTACGCTTCATGTTGGGCGTTGTGGTTATTGGAACCGGCAAGAGGCGTTGGGTGCCCCAGAGGAAAAGCCGCGCGAGCCGTAGCATGGCTATGGCTCGGCGTCGAGAAAGTCGTTCACCATCGGGACGATGATGGGCATGCGCTGCATGAGTGTGACGTGGGTGGTGTCGGGCAAGATCGCCAATCGCGATGCGGACCGCGGTCCCATGTCGCCATGGACTTCGCCTCCCTTCAAGCGAAACATCTCCGCGACGTGCTCGAGCCGCACGCCATCGGCATCGCCAAAGATGAAGAACATCGGCGCCGCGGTGGCCTTAAGCTTGTCGGCTCCGAAGTCGTACCCTTTCGAGGCCGTGGCTACGATTCGCTGAACGAACTTGGGAAAGTCGTCCGGCGTTGGACTCAGCTTCTTGTACTCAATCTCAATGGGCGACCCTTCGAAGGCGTCCGCCGTCAGTTTCGAGATAGATTCGAGCGCTCCGGCGACCATGCCGTCACTACGGAACGTGGACGAAATAATGACGGCCTTTCGAACCTTGTCCGGGTGGCGGATCGCACACTCCATGGCCACGCCTCCACCCATGCTGTAGCCCATAAGGTCCGCACGAGGGATCTTAAGATAGTCGAGCAGCGACGCTACGTCGTCGGCAAGGTTCTCATAGTTGAAATCTCTAGGGATGTCCCCCGTGCGCCCATGCCCCTGCATCTCGACGGCAATGACTTTCCGAGTCTTGGAGAGCTCGCTGATCCATCCCGTCCAGTTGTTGGTGATAGTCATGAACGCGCCGTGAAGCAACACCACAGGTTTGCCGCTGCCATGGACTTCGTAGTACATCTTGAGCCCGTTGACCGGCGCGAAGCCCGTCGTTTGATTCTGCTGTGCCGAGTTCATATTGATCCGATTGACTGACGCGACGACCGTTGTTGGTTTCTGCTGCGCCGTCGCAGAAGTCATAACGAGCGCCATTAAGAGGACGGCCGCCTTCCGGGCTGCTGAACGCCGCCCGGAAGCTCTTGTATCATGGATTGGCTGCATGACTTCTGTCTCGCTACTTCATTTCAAGCTGGCGAGCAGCTCGTCGAGTTGCTCGAACGCCTCGGGCATCGCAGCCGTCGATCCGCCCGATTCAAGCACTTCTTTCGAGGGATAGAGGTCGCTCAAGATCACCAGCGTCTTGCCGGCGGTTTCCTCGAATGTCACGGTGGTGACGGTTTTGCCCGCGTCACCTTCATCGTTGGTCCAAACGAGACGCGAGTTCGGAGTCACGTCGACGTACGTGCCGAAGAACTCCATCGTCGAATCCTCGTGAGGAAACACCAAACGATACTGCCCCCCCACGCGAACATCCATTTCGCAGGAAAGCAGGCTCAGTCCAAACGATTTTGGTACCCACCATCTTCTGAACAGTTCTGCCTTTGTCCACGCGTCGAAGACAAGGTGTACGGGCGCGTTGATGGTGCGTCTGACGACGAGTTCGAATTCAGACTTTCGCTCGACCTCAGTGGGATTTGTCGTGGTGGTTTCACCTTCTCTAGTAACTTCCATTTGCTTTCTCCTTCTGTTTCAGTTCCTCGACAACGATGTCCAACTCGTCGAACCGCGCGGCCCAAAGCTGGCGATAGCTATCGAGCCATACCGCCTCTTCTTCCAGTCCGAGCTGCCCGAGCCTGCAGGTCCGCACACGTCCAACCTTTTCTGTGCTGACGAGACCTGCTTTCTCTAAGACACCCACATGCTTCTTCATGCCCGTAAGGGTCATTTGGAACTTCTCGGCGAGGGCGGTGATGGAAGCGTCCTCACGCCCAAGTTGCTCCAGAACGCCACGCCGGGTGGCATCTGAAAGCGCGCCGAACGAGGCGTCGAAGCGGCTTTGGTTATACTGAACCATATGGTTCAGTATACGCGGAATGGTGACATTTAGCAAGTGCCTAACGCCTTGCCTTCTCTCGGGAAGACGGGGCAAATGGGAGCGCAGACGTGCCACGGATCTACGGCGCTCTAGCGTGGTCTAGTGAGGCGCGCCGCCGTGTCCGTCCTTCTGTTTCGCGAGAAACTCCATGATGGTTCGCTTGAACTCGTCCGGCTTCTCGACCCAAGGGTAGTGGCCGCATTGTCCCAGAAACGTGAGCTGCGAGCCTGCGATGGTGCTGTGGATCTCCTGAGCGGTCAAGTCGCCAACTGGATCTTGATGGCCTTGAACGATGAGGACCGGGCACTTGAGTTTCCGAAGCCCGGGTCGAGAGTCCCACTGTTTTGCGAGGTCGGCGAAGAGGAGCTCGTTTGTGCGGGCGTGAAAGGCTCCTTCTGGGATGGCCGCTGCCCACGCAACGCCCTTGGCGCGGTCGTAGAAGTATGCTGGAGTAACTGCCCGCACGCGTTCGTTGGAGGCCTTTTCGTGGTCCACGCCACGCCTCTCGGCAGCGTCCCAATAGGCGACCAACCTTAAATCTTCGGGCCTTTCGCGCGCCGCGAGGTTGTCACCGAACCATTGGGCGAACTCGAGTGTCGGGCCACCCGGGCCGATGAGAATCATACGCTCGATTCGATCTGGGTGTGCGGCGGCGTAGGCCTGGGCGTAGATGCCTCCGCCAGAGTGCGCGACCAGGAACAGCTTCTCTTGCTTCAACGCGACACGAAGTGCCTCGAGGTCTTCGACCCAAAGCTTCACGTTGATCGTCTCCGCCGAGAGAACTGGAGGAATAGACCTCCCCGTCCCGCGCTGCTCGAGGTAGATCCGCTGGTAATCGACTGGAAGGAAGGCGCCGACTTGCTTCATGTAGTCGACGTCGAACCCCGGTCCGCCGCTGAGAAGCACCACCGGCGTACCGTTCCCTTCAGTCTTGTAATAGAGGTCGAAGCCGTCGCGTTTGACTTTGCCGTCCTCAGCCCACGCCGTAACAGTCGCGCCATACATTAGTGTTGCGATCAGGCATATTCGGCGAAAAAGGGATTGCTTCATCATGGATTCCCGTGCGGTCTGCACACCGACACACTACTAATTGCAAATGACCAAGCGTTCCGTGGGGGCTCTGCGTTGAAGGTGGATTGGCGTGCCGACTTGCAGTTCCGACACGGAATGTCAGCTTTCAAGCCTTGACAGGTAAAAGCCGCTCAGCCAAACAGATTGTGAACGGGCTGGGGCGTGAGTCCCCTGCCGCAGCCGGCGGAAACTTGGTTCTTTGGCCGTTTGAGCATTCCGACTTGCCAAAGATCGTCCTATCCTCGTGATGCCCTACGCCTTTCGACGATCCGCTGCGGCGCACCCTGCACTTCGGCTGGACGGGTGTGATGGGTCAGGTCGTAGGATCGCCCGCGTGCGACGGTCTTGAAGTTCCAGGCCGCAACGAGATCGGCGTTGTTTGGTTCCGGCGCAGACGACATGTCCTCAACGATCTGTTCTTGAGTGCGGGGAGTTCTCCAAAGACGAACGTCGGCGATCGCGCCATCGAACGAGTCCCAGGGGCTAGTGCCGATATAAAGGGGCAGCGGACTCGGTTGAAGTTCGGATTGAGTAGGGTGGCTAGCTACGGCAACGCCGTTGACATAAAGGCTGATGTCCTTCTTTCCCCTGTAAACACCAGCAACATGCCACCAATGGCCCGAAAGCACATGCATGGGAATGGCGTAGGCGACGGTGTCCGTGGCCTCGAACTGAAGCCGAACGTTGTCGCCCTTGCCGATAAGCAGCAGGGCGTACCCAGTTCCTCCATAGTTTTTAGAGACGATGAAGTGAAAAGGCCCCCCGTTATCCGCGCTATGCGGTTTGATCCAGGCTTCGAGGGTCAAATCGCCTTTCAAATCCAGAACTTCGGTGTGAGGCACTTTTAGGCCGTCACCGATGTGAGTCAAAACCAAGGCGTAGAGGGGAGTAGGCGGAACGAAAAGCATATCTGTTACCTTGACGGGTGGCCGCACGGGCTGTTTCACCTTGCGGCGGCTAAAATCGATAGGATTTCCCACATATTGCTATAATGTACTTATGGACAGGTTGTGGCGTGTATTACTCGGTTGCCTCGTCCTGATAACAATCGTTCTTGGCAACGCGGCATGCGGAGGAGGAGATCGGAGCCATCCCACCGTCGACAAGCACGTCACCGTAGTCTTTGTGAACGATCTTGGCGTGCCCCTCACGTTCACGATGAGCCAGGTTCCAGGAGGGCATTGGGCAGTGAACGCCAACTCCCAATTGTCCGTACCAAGTTTTCACCTTGTCATCGACAGCGGTGGGATCGAAACTTGGGCGTTTCACGCCTCGGGCACCGGCGTATCTTCGATCGAAGGCGACTATCAGTGGACGCAGGCGGCCGGCGAAAACAACAACACGCTTCAAGTGACGGTCAACGCGGATCAGAGTTGGTCGTTTTTGCCTGAATCGAATTGACGGGAACACAGGCCAGCCGCAATGTGCGAAGCCGGTCAACACTTGACTTAGTCGCCATCATCACCTTTCGATGAAGTGGACTTCGTCAGCCAAGTGCCAAGAATCTGGCGATCCGCCTGTGGCCAATCCCGGAAGTACGCCTGAGCCTGAGCCTCATTGATCTGGCCGGACTTGACCATGAGACCAAGCTTGTTCTCCAGCCTGTCCTTGGTAAAGGAGCCCAGGTCAACCCGCCAAAATCTACATGATGAGGCTCTGGCCAGATGTTGGTCGTTATAGCATTGGAGCCGCCCACGGTGAGGCTCATGAAATGATCGAACTCTACTTCGGTGTGCATGGACCACGGCTCGCCATACGCTTGGAGCATGGTCTGTTTTGCGTCTCGCTTGGATCGAGGCGGTAGTTCTTCGTCGTGAAGCCCTTGGCTCTCAGGACTGAGACGGTCAATCGGGGGTCGATGTCTCCGGGCGTTAGCTTCGGATCGGGCAAGACGCCCGCGGAATAGTTCTGGTTGGCCAGTGCGGTGAAGCGTCGGTATTAGGTGCGACCACGCCGGCGCCCGCTGCCTCTGATATTCACGACCTTGTTTAACATGTCGAACCAGAAAGAGGCCACCAGTAGCCCATCTGACAGGAACGGCCCGGTTTGGGGGGCCGTCGAAGAAGGTTTAGTTTTTTGAGCAATTCGGGCTCGCGTGGACGTCCAAGCATTGCACTTGGCAGCGCCCTGATCATCATGAACTGCGTCATTCAGCTCCATCCGCTTGTCCTCGAAGAGTCCTTCTTAGAAGCGATGGCATGTGTCTATGAAGAGGCACTGAACCTCAAATGGGAAGACGAGTTTCCGGGCGTTTTGGCGTACGTTGACCGTTTTCCGGACTTTCATGGGGTACTGGCCAGTGTTGAATCGGAAGTCGTGGGTTTAGGCTGGGGCACGCGCACTCAGCCTGGGGAGTGGCTCTACGACCGTGTGGTAGCGCAGATCGGTAGCGACCACGCTGTTCTCCAAGACATGTGGCTGCTCAACGTTCTTGCTGTGTTAGAAGCGCACAGGGGCAAAGGAATTGGCGGCCTCCTTTTGGATGCACTTATGCAAATGCAGCCATGTTCCCACGCACTATTATGCACGCCTGTGGCCAATACAGCGGCTCGGCGACTATATGAGCGCCACGGCTGGCACTACTTTCATCCCGAGTGTATCGTCCAAGCTGGCGAGCGTCAGATGGTGGTCTTATACCAAGAACGTGGTTGGCTAAAGGAAGCTCCCGTTGAACGATAAGGAATATCCTTTGGAACTTGGGAAGGCGGCTTTGCTTTGGTGGATCGACTAGACTCGGGATCTGGAGTAAATTCAGACGGGGCCTCGAGCGACTAATCATTCAAGTGAACGTAGAAGATTCAATCAATGCCTATATCGATAGCCAACCTGCGCCAAAGCGAAGCGAAATGCAAGCCGTGCACGAACTCATACTTCAAGCGTCACGGGGATGTAGGCTGTGGTTCAGCGATGGGAAGAACAGCGAAGGTAAAACGGTTGCCAATCCAAATATCGGATACGGGTTCTACACCATCAAATATGCCGATGGAACGACAAGGGAGTTCTATCGAATTGGCCTGAGTGGTAACCAGACCGGGATCTCAGTCTACATCCTTGGTCTTAAAGATAAGACTTATCTCAAAGACGCTTACGGCCAGTCCATAGGCAAAGCGAACGTTACAGGTTACTGTATCAAGTTCAGGTCCCTAAAGGATATTGTTCTCAATGTGTTGCAAGAGGCTATACGCTACGGATTCGAGGCTGAGGATGAAGCTTAATAAGTTAGTCGGGCGATCGTAGCGCGCGTTGTCGGCCTCTTATTTCAGTAGTTTCTTCTTAAACCACTGGAGCGCTCCTGTCAAGCCGGCGGTAAACGTCTTGTCATCGTGACCGGCTCCTGGAACGACTTCGAGTTTGTGCTCGACACCTGCTTTGGCCAAGGCCTGGTCCATGGTTTGCGCCTGCTGAAGCGGGACGATTTTGTCGCTGTCTCCGTGAACGATCAAGGTCGGAGGAAACTTGGGGTTCACAGCGGTAATCGGCGAGAGCTTGCGCGCCGCGGCTTCCATGTCGCTGTGGGGGGCCTTGGGATCGATTCCGAGGGCCGGAATGAAGATCGCCATTTGAGGTTCCTCGATGAGCACGAAGGACGGCTTTCCCCAATTGGCTAAGTCGGTCGGGGGAGCAATGGCTGCGACCGCATTAACCGGAGAATCCGGCGAGCCGGCGATCATGAGCGCGAGATGGCCGCCAGAGCTGATGCCCGAGACACCTACCCGATTCGAGTCGATCCCGAAGTCGGCCGCGTGCGAATGGACGAACCGGACCGCCGTTCGAACCTGATCCACAATCTCCGCGACCTTGAAGCGGGGCTGAGCGCCGTGAACGACTTCGAACACGGTGAAGCCGCCATCACCAAACACCTTTTCGATGCCCGGCATGATGCTTTGAAGCATCGAGTGGTCTGAAATCCAACCTCCGCTCACCAAGAAGACGACTGCGGCCTTGTTGGGTTTCGCGGGCTTGAAGACGTCCATAGTGAACGCCGTTCCACCCGCCTTCATATAGATCACGTCCTGCGTTCGGGTTTGAGCCGAGACGATGACGGCGAGAAAGGGCAGCAGTAGGACCGGGAGTCGCTTGCTCAGAAGCATTGCTATCTTCATAATTGCAGAGTTGTCGAAAGAGAAGGCTCGAATTCGACAGGTGTGATAGCAGAAGTCTATGACCGGCGCGAGATGGCCAAAGCTGAGAGGGCCTGTCGAATTCCGATCCGCTCCTGCGACTAGTTGCCGCGCGCAGAAAGCGATCTGCGGACGCTTCGACGGGAGAACTCGCTATGAAATTCATGGTTACCGGCTTCTTGCCCAACGACTTCGACCCCTCCAGCGTGACCGAACAGATGGCGCGCGATATTCATGCCTTCAATGCGGAGATGGAGGCGGCCGGCGCCCTGTTCTTCGCAGGTGGCTTGGCGCCGGCAAGCCTCACAAAGACGTTTCGGCCGCAGCCAGACGGAAAGGTCGTCGTCACCGACGGCCCGTACTTGGAAACCAAGGAGCTGATTGGCGGCTTTTACATTCTAGAAGCGGCAAGCATGGAGGAGGCGATGGAGTGGTGCCGAAGAGGCGCCAGAGTCGCCTTCGGGCCCATCGAGATGCGTCAGATCTTCTTTCAAGAGGGGTAGCAAGTATTGAGGGCGGTAGCTCTTGACGACAACGCCGGTCTCGAAGTGGTTGAGGTCTTCCAGCTTCAAGGCAACGTCACGGGCACTTCAAACTGCCCTCGGGGCGTGTAAGCTCGGGCCATGCGGGCGCTTTGGGCTGTAGTTGCTTTGTTCGTGCTGTCGGCGGCAAGTTTTGGCCAGCGGATCGGTGTGGCGAACGGACAGTTTGTCGTGAATGGCAAACGGATATGGATCAGCGGAGCCAATACTCCTTGGGACAAGTGGAACGACTTCGGAGGCTCGTTCGATCCGGCTTGGTGGAAGCGCCAGTTCCACGATCTCGCCGCCAGCCACGTAAACGCAACGCGGGTGTGGATCTCTTGTGATGGCAAGAACAGCTCGCCGGGGATCGATGCGAACGGATACGTCTCCAAACCCACGGACAAGTTCTGGCACGACCTCGATCAACTCTTCTCTATAGCCCGCTCCGAGCACGTCTATGTGATGACGGCGCTGATCTCGTTCGACCACACGAAGGACGGCAATCCGAACGCCGACCGTTGGAGAAAGATGTACGCCAGCCCCGCGAACCGGCAGTCCTTCGTGGACAACTACGTCGTCCCGCTCATTCGCCGCTACGGCTCAAATCCTTGGTTCTGGGCGGTCGACGTGGGCAACGAGCTCGACTGGATGTTCGACAACCAGCATCAGAACCGCGAGGATTTCATCGATCTGGTCGCGAGGGTCGCCAATGCGATCCATCGGAACAGCAAGGTTCTGGTCTGCCAGGGCATGGGCACTGCCGGCAAATACATCAGCGCCAAGTACCAGGGAAGGATCCTTTCCGACGAGTCGTTGGGCGCCAAGCAAGCCGGTGCGCATGTGGACTTTTACAACATCCACTATTACGACTGGGTCAAGCCCTGGTTCGGCAGCCCCTACGAGCAGAGTCCTACGGACATGGGTCTCAGCGACAAGCCCTGCATCGTCGGCGAGACTCCAGCCAAAGGCAGCTCCGGTCAGACGATCCTCCAAAACTGGCAGAACGCGTTCGAGAAGGGTTGGCAAGGCATCATGCCGTGGACCTCGAACGGAGTCGACGGCAACGGCTCGCTCTCAGACTTCAAGGCCGGTCCAACCTGGTTCTTCGAGCGGCATCCTGAGCTTGTACATCCGAAGCAGTGAGGGACCTCAAGGAGGCGGGAAGTGGGAGGTTGACCCCGTCAGATTGCTGAAGTGGTCGCCAACAAGCAACGGGTTTCAAAGCCATCACCTCGCCCCTCTGGGGGAGAGGTCGGTGAGGAACGAACCGGGAGAGGGGGAAATCCGGTTTGTCAACGCTAAAGTCCATATAAAATTGGCAGTAGACGCTAGCCCATAAGCGACTGCCGTCGACAGGGCCATCTTGCCACCTGTCGTGCGGCCCGTGTTCTGTTCGGAGATTGATTGGTCGAAATGTTAGGCCCGTTCCTCGCCCTCCTCTGCCTTCAGCAGAAGCCGAAGCTCGATCACGAGGGGCTTTGGGGCTACATCAACATGAGCGTGTCCAAGCCGCCGCCGGAGTTCGGTTACGGAGTTAGCCTTTACTCCGCCGCGTGGCCTTTGCTGGAACGGCCGGTCGCGGGTTTTCAGATCGGGCTCGGCTCAACATGGATCATGCCGGATAACCGGTCGGTCACCTACCCGCTGGTCCCTCACGGAACGGTGGCGCGAGACACGATGCCCGAGCGGGGGCCGAGCTTCTCGACCGTTTTCCAGACCATCGAAGGCGGCCTCGGCTTTTGGGCCAGCAACCGATATCTGGCGCCGACCGCCAAGTTTCGAATGAACGGCTCGGTCGACGGCTACAACCACGAAGTCTCCACTCCTGGCTGGCAGTTCGGTGGAGAGCCGCTCCCCGGCGATCAGATGGGCATCGCGCAGCTCAGCAACCACGTGCTGGTGCCTCCGGACGGGGTCACATTAGCCAAGAACACCTTGGGTCAGCTACTCGGCTACGCGTGGATGGCCCTCCCTTTGATCCCGCCGAGCAAGACCCCGGTCGCGACAGGCGATCAAAGCTGGACCTTGTTCTTCAACGCCAAGAACTTCCGAGGTCCGGTGGCCTTCTATCTGCCCGTGGCGTGGTCACGAATGTCTCGTACCTACGCGCCTGCCGTGGGAAGAGGTCTTGACACCCTGCCCGGCGTCGCCGACAGCGGTGCGATCGAGGTGAACACGGTTCCGGAGTTCGTGAGCGACCCTTCTGCTGGGGCGACCTATGCTCGAATTCCCAAGCTCCAATTTCCGGCCGACCGCCAGGGCCGAACCTTGCTGATGCACAAGATGACGACCTACTCCAAGGCAGCGCTCTGGAACCAAGTCGCAGCATGGGCTACGGGAGGACGGCCGGCTTCGGGAGCTTTCGACCCGAAGGGAGCCTTTGTCCCCTCAATCAAGGCAAACCCTCTCGAGTTCACTCAGGGCGGCAAAGGGAAAACACTTTCCGGCATCGACCGATGGGTTTCGACCACCGCCGTCGATGACCACACCTTTGGGCTGCAGTGGACCCAGGCGGCGCTATCGCCTTGGAAAGCAGACTGGCTGAAGGGCTCGTTTCCGGACTATTTCAAACACGAAGGGTCTCGCGTTGATGCCGTTGCGCGAGACTCGGCTCCCGCAAGCCTGCAGTCCGCCCAGTTCCCAGCCCCGAAGCAGACCGAATCGTATCTGCCTTCGGAGAGCGGCCAAGGCGTCTGGACCCAACCCGGTCCTGCTGCCGGACCCTTCAAGGCGAAGCTGGCCGACGGCAGCGTGGTGACCTACTTCTGGTACCGCTTCATCGACCAGCCCTCTCTCCAAAACGCTGGCCTGTCGTCAGCCGAGAAAACTCGCCTCCAATCCCTCGTAGAGAAGATCCAACGCCACTGGACTCCCGACAAACAGTACATGGCCCCGCCCGACCGAAGCGAGCTTGCTGCGCTCGATTCCGCGTTGATCGTGAAGCCGCCGAAGGGGCTAGAGATCGGCTACGTGCCGGTGGCGGTCCGGCAGGATCCTGGAAGCGCCGTCCACCACAGCTTGAACGCAGTGAAACTTAGTCAACAGATTTCCTTTGGATAACAGGTAGGTGATCCTGCCGTTTGGCCTATTCACAAAGCGACTTGTACTTTAGTGGAATCCTTCCAAGGTTTCGCCGGTACGCTGGAATGATGTGGATAGGTTCCACAAACGAGATCGGCCTCTTGCGCACCATCCAGGCGAAGTTGGCAACAGTTTTGGCGGGTGCTCCACGCCGACAAGGCGACCACGTCCTCTTGGTTTCGGATTATGGAGGGACTCACAAGGGCTCACATTTTCAGACCTACTCTTTTCTGGCTATCGATCTACCGTCTGCTTGGGTCTTTCTGGAAGAGTGCAAGCAAATACGATCTGCGAGCCTGGGCAGGCGCAAGATGGCATATAAGAACCTAAATGATGTTTATCGCCAACGGGTGTTAATTCAGTTCTTGCGTGCAGCTAACACTCTTAATGGCCTCTTGGTTACCTTTGCGATTGAGTCGACGATAGACAGTCTGTTTGAAGAGAATTGGAACGATGTATACAGTGAACTACCTGGACTGAATTCAATAAAAGTTTCCACTCTGCGAAAGCTGTTTCTCGTCGGACATTTAGGGGCTATTTCGGTCTGCCCGTGGCTATCGCCCGGAACTCACCTCACATGGATAACGGACGACGACGATTTTACATTCAACCCTTCGATGATTCGATCGTCCACCAGTGCGTTAGGAGCCATCATCTCTGAACACGCTCTTAATGATTTGGGCCACTTCAAATTCGGAGCGGCATCTTATGTTGACGTAGGAAGGCAAAGTGAAGATATGTTGGCGCTCGCCGACCTATCGTGCGGGACAGTTTCCGACACTGCTCATCTTTGGCATATCCTTGCCGAAGGTGAATCTCTAGGATCAAATCGTTCTCTGAAGGACATGTCTATCAAGGAAAAGGCACAGGTTATTGCTGGATGGCTGGCCTTCGACAACTCATTTACCTTAAAGAAGGTCGTGCTGAGGATCAGAAGAGACACCTTAGGCAGATTCGTTTGCGATCGGATGAAAGCAGAATGCGAACCTATGCCACATTTCGATCCATCCGAGGTGTTGGACCGATACTTTGGGTGAGATCATTCCCTAGAATGAGGGTTTGGGCTGGCCTTGGACAGGTAGGGCATATCATCAGCATATATAAATCGTCCAACATCCAGTGATTGATGGTCGGTAGAATTAGGACTATAGGCTATGCCGCGCAGGAATATAGATGAGCACTTCGATGAGGAACGTCCTGAGTGGACGAAGCGAAAGCACGACTTGCTTTCGCGCTATGTCGTTCCTGCCGCCATGAAGATGCGAAAGCGGTGCGGATCGATTGCATTAGTCGACGGTTACGCAGGATCGAACGCATACGGCGCTGAGGTAACTGGATCGACGATCATCATTTCGAACGCGGCCAAAGCAGTGCGAGAGCAAGGCGATGAGGCAATCGTCTATGCCTGTGAGCCAGATCCTGGCCGATACAAAGCAATGTGTACAGTTCTATCCGCAGAGATCCAGAACGGAACCCTAAAGGCACTTAACTCTTCGCACGATCAAGCGCTGCCCACGTTGCTCAAGGAAACTGGAAGTACACCGACGATTGTCTTCCTCGATCCTCATACAGTAACACAAATGACCTTGGAACATGACGTCCTGCCTTGGGTGAGGAGGTCAAATACTGATATTTTGGGCGTCTTCATGGCAGGGCAAGCATGCCGATGTTGCGGACAGTTAGTGAATGCAGGGACAAGGCAGCGCGTTGCCCCAGCGGCATATCTAGGAAAACATTGGCAATTAGGAAAGACCGAGGAGGGGGCCTTCAATTCGTTTTTTGACGCACTTGGGGAGGAAAAGAGGTTTAAGGGTATGTATCGACTCCGTAAGGCGGAGCCGCTGCGTTACGCATACGGCATCTTCGGGTTGTCTGACCATGCTGACGGATTTTGGCTGCTCTCAAATGCGGTTGCAAAAGATTACGGAGTTCTAGAGGACTTCGACTATCGGAAGGAAAAAGGAACGAGCCTCTTCGCGGATGACGAAAGGCAGATAAGGCAGCGCGCCTCGTTTGAAACGCTTGTGCGGATCGCGGAGTCGACAATACGAGATTTACCGGAACTTCGAGGAGCAGACCTCGCATCGCACCTATTCGACCTGGGAATCGGGATCAAGGAGCTATTTGGAATGTATGAAGAGCGCGACTACACGACAGCGGTGTATCACGTGTTAGGATTGCCCGATAGGAGGCCGCGTGCCAAAGCAAAGCGCGATTGAGTGGACGAATTGGACTTGGAACCCCGTCACTGGATGTTCTAAAGTGAGTCAGGGCTGTAAGCACTGCTATGCAGAGAGGATGGCGCGCCGACTTAGGGTGATGGGCTCGCCTCGATATACGAATGGCTTTGAGGTAACCCTACATGACGACCTTGTTGACTTACCCAAACGATGGAAGTCCCCTCGACTCGTCTTCGTGAATTCAATGTCAGACCTCTTTCACGAGGAGGTGCCCGAGGACTTTATTCAAAGAGTCTTTGATGTGATGGTGAATTGCCCGCAGCACACGTTTCAAGTTCTTACAAAGAGGTCTGTTCGATTGCGGGAACTTGGGCACCGTCTGCAATGGGCATCTAATATCTGGATGGGTGTAAGCGTCGAAGACAGTCGCGTTCTCCAAAGAATTGAAGATCTCCGTGCGACCCCAGCCCTCGTGCGATTCCTAAGTTGTGAGCCGTTGATAGGACCACTTAGGAATCTGAACCTTGAAGGAATTCATTGGCTTATTGCAGGCGGCGAGTCTGGCCCAAAGGCTCGGCCGATGGAGGCAGGTTGGGTTCGTGACCTACGCGACCAATGCCTCCATTCCGGGGTCGCATTTTTCTTTAAACAGTGGGGTGGCACGCGGAAGGATCTGACAGGAAGGCACTTGGATGGGCTTACATTTGATGAGTTTCCAGCCGTTGCCGGAGAGATCCAAACAAGACATCGTGCACTAATGGTGTTCAGCTGAAAACCTGTGAAATACCTGCTCATGCTTTGCTATCTAAGCCTAAAGGGTATGATGCAAAACTTGAAGGTTGAGTCCTTTGGGGAGGCCTGCCACAGTGGCTCGGCGAATCCCTGACTATCAAAGAACGTTCGCCTCCCTACATGGCTTGCTTCACTCTGTTCAAGCAGACAGAAATGACTTAGCGTCTGTCTATCTCTTGCAAAGCAAGATTCTCCGGGCATTGCTTTCTGTTGAGCGTAGTATCACTTCTATAAGAGCCAAGATTAGTTGTAGTAAGCGGAGTCTGAGGAAGGTTAGGTCGGGGTGGAATGCAAAAGCAGAATCAAATAGAGCCAGGCAATCTCTTAGTGACTTCCAAGCGACGGAAGCTGAGTATCAAAGGATTCGACGCCTGTTACACTCGTTCGGGGATGCGCTAGCTAAGCTGTTCATACCAACTTGGAATCTAAAGCCTCTTTCAGACAGGGAGGATTCCGGGTTCATATACGGTAAGGAGGGATTGCGTGCGGAGATTCTAGCGTTTCACAAAGTTCGCAGGGAGTCTAGAATTGCGTTCCTCAATTGTTTGAGTTCAGTTCTTTGTTTCGGAGATATTACGGTCCTAAGAAATAAGGAGACTTACGAGCTGCTAGAGATCAAGTCTTCGGGACGCCTTGGAAGCAAGTACGCAGCACAGGTTCGTGCGAATGAGCATGTAATTGCAAAACTTAATACTCCCGATATCATTTTGCCATCTGGGAGTCGAATACCAACCTCAATTACGATCGCTGAGAAAAGTGGTGCGAATCATGGAATGGTTGTTGAGGCGCTCATCCGAGATGCTATTGCCCAAGGTTATTCTCAAACAGTAGAGGTTGAGGAAGGACAACGGTTTTTCGCTATAACTGCATCAGAAGATCTAAGAGACTTCATCTCGATGCCACACAACTACTACTATGCCATAATTGTTCAAGCATCTCTGTACTTGCCAATAACAAGCCAACCTTTGTGTTTGACTTTCAGTAACTTCGAGGTATGGAGCGCGTGCGCCTTTGGGCGAGTGCAGTTAGCCTGCCTTGTTGATATGAAGATGATTGAGGGCCACTTGACTTCAAATGGCATCACTGTTAGATGGCTTGGCAATGAGGACAAACAATACTGCATGGAATTGTCTACAAATGGGTTTACCGTTCGGGTTGCCACTCATCAGTTCCTTCGCATTGGAACCGAATTTCGGTCGTTGGGCTGTTTTATTAGTGATCTCGTTGACGTCATAAACCAATTGCCGCCATTTGAGGCCGCGTTCAATCCAGGCGAGCTTGCTGCTTTGGGGCGGGGCCCATTCGTTCAGCAGCATTTTCGAACACCTGTTTCTAATGCACTGTCGTCAGATTCTGCCCGGCCATAAGATACGACTGGGCGGAGAGCTCCTTCGTTGTGGCACTACTTACCCAACTTCATCGCCCACGCGGCTTCGCCGCGAGACTTCTCCCGCAGTTCCTCCGGAAACCGAACCACACCATCCACAACGGGGAGCTTCCCGTAACCCAAAACCCGAACCGACCTCGCCCCAAACTCCGACGGCAACGTCAAGCTCTCCGGCAAACCTTCCCCTTCCGACTTCGGCAACACGATCGCATACACCGTCCCATTCTTCCGCTGAGTGAAGACACAGTCCTCCTGCTCATACGGAGCGATCGGACGCGTCGCGTAGATGGCTTCGCCGTTGCGTTTCATCCAGGCGCCCAGTCCCGATAACCGCTCGTAGACGATCGGGTCGAACTCGCCGTTCGAGTCGGGGCCGATGCCGATGAGGTAGTTGCCGCCTCGGGCGACGATGTGGCAGAGGTTGCGGACGAGGGTGTCGACGCTCTTGAAATGGTCGTTCGGCTTCCACGGCCAGGAGGTGCCCATGGTCATACAGGTCTCCCAGGGGTAGGGAAGGTAGTGGTCGGGGATCTCGCCCTCGGGGGTCACGTAGTTCTCGTTGATTCCGCCCACGGTTCGGTCGACCACGAGAAGCCCCGGCTGCTTCTTTCGCGCCATCGCCACCATGCCGTCCATATCGATGGCGGCGTCGGGCGGGCGAACGGCGCCGCCGTCCAACCAGAGGACGTCCTGTTTCCCGTAGTTGGACATCAGTTCATCGACCTGCCGCCAGGTGAACTCCTTGAACTTCTGCCACTCGGCGGGGTGCTGCTTTGTGTCGTAGTTCGGACCCTGGCCGCTGCCCGGACCCAGTTCCGGCAACCAGTAGTAAGGGCTGTGCCAGTCGGCCTTGGAGAAATAGAGCCCGGAGCTCAGTCCCTGCCGGCGGAACGCCTCGGACGTCAGCTTCACCGTGTCGGCCCTCGGGTCGGAATGAAAAGGAACCGAGGGCGAGGTGATCCGATAGTCGGTTTCCTTGGTGTCCCACATGCAGAAGCCGTCGTGATGCTTCGTCATGGAGAACACGTATTTCACGCCCGCGTCCTTGAACGCCTTGGCCCACTTGTCGGGGTCGAACTTCACCGGGTTGAACTTGGTCGCCAGGCTCTCGTAAAGCTTCTCATAGGCCCGGTCGTCCAGCCCGGCGTACTCGGGAGGGCGGTTGTTCCACGGGTGGCGCGTGGTCACCAGGCTCCAAGACTCCACAATGCCCCACTCGCTATAGGTGCCCCAGTGGATCAAGATGCCGAGCTTGCGATCTTGCCACTTTTGAAGGTTCGCCAGCACCTTGGGATCGTCCGGCTTGGTCCACTCCTTGCTCGCCTTCAACGCGCCGAACTGGCCCTCGGCAACGGCCATGGCGGAGAGAAGAGTCGTTAGGAGGATTGCTGCGTAAGGTCCCGGATGCACGATTCCGACAGTTTATCCCTCGACAAATCCGTCTCGTTCTACCTTTGGATTGAGCATGGTTTTTCGGGGGTCTATCAAGTCTCGGTTGGCCCAGTCATGCTGACACGCGGCTAGAGACACGCCTTTCTCCACCAGAGACTGTTGCATTTGCCATCATGCGGCTTGCCGAACACCTTACGTGACCGCCAAGGCCAAGCCACTTCCCGCCGCGGGAGGGGTCGCTGAGCGAAGCGAACCGGGGGCGAGGGAAAAACCGAAACTGCAAAAGTCCATTAAAGGAAGCCGCTCGAATCTCTGACCAGCCTCATTGTGATGGACTTTTGCGTGGAGAGACCGGATTCCCTCTCACCCGGTTCGTTCCTCACCGGCCTCTCTCGCGGCGGAGAGAGGCAGTGGCCCGGCCCAAGTTTCGAGCCAGAGCCTAAATCACAATGCAACAGTCTTACCACAGCCTGCGACTAAATGCGGGAACGACAAGAGGGCCTATGTAGGTTTCGCCGATTTCCGTTCTCAAGTATAAGGATGCAAGTGCGTCGACGAACCAATCTCCACTACCAGTCCTGCTTCGACGTACAGCCCCTCGACAACTCCCCAGAGGCTTGGAAAACTCTCGTGAATACCGTCCGAGTGTGGATGCGCGGGCGCTCGGGCTTTGGCGATCAACTTCAAATCACTTGGTTTTCCACAAGCGGGCGAAGACAGGATAAAGCCAACGAGGGCCAGTTTGTCGAGACCGATAGCGATGTGGGTAGCGGAACCACTGCACGTCCAGAGTTCTGGGCTGCGCGAATGCAATTACGGGATCGCTCACTTCAGGATCGCTTCTGGCGCACCGATGTTGGAATCAGAGCGCGAAGCGGCAACGAATTTACGATCGCCATCACGGTTAGCCACTTTGTGCGGCCAGGCTACGGAGGCGCGAAATTAGGAGAGCCCTTGGCATCGAGGCCAACAATCGTCCGTCAACTGCTAGACGATTACTGGATGCCTCATTCGGGCAGTCTTAATTTGACCAAGGGACCGATGGAGTTCGGAGTTGAAGACGTACCCCACATCATCGATCTGCTCACCTCGGTTCGTCGTTGTCCGATTGTCTGGATCACGAGGGAGAAGCCTCATCTCTGGCGGCTTTTGAACCCCGATTGGCTCTTCTCGAAAACCGCAGGTGCAGCGTTCATTTTGGTATCACGAGACGACGAAGCTGAGTCCGCACTACGACAGGCACTTCCACCTGGGGTTCGAGCCTCGGATGGCTCGATTAGGATCTATGAGCCCAGCGTCGAGTTGGAAAAGGAATGGGACTCCATAAGGCATCGTCACTACACCAAGTTCAAACTAGAGCACCTTAGACCCGAGGACCGCGAACGCGAGATCGTTCGAGGCGTGATCCAGCGCATGGACCTCGGCCGACACGACGCGATCTTTTCCGTCGAGGATGTTCAAGCCAAGCATCGGCACAACCGCTTGCGCCAGCTTCGCGACGTCTACTCGCTAGGGCCCGATTCCGAACTAATCCAGCTCTTGGAGACTGAAAACAAGCATCTCGAAGAAAGAATAGAAGAGTTGCAACAAGAGATCCTGCGGCAGAAATCGATCGATAACTGGCTTAAGAGCAGGTGGTAGCGCTTTGATATGCCCCGCCCAGGCATACGTTTAGGAGTTGAATGTCTTCCAAGTCAAGAGAGGCGCTCTACTAAGGTCTTTCGAACACCGCGACC